>JBGVEZ010000082.1:0-3710 GCA_045120555.1 Eubacteriales bacterium | reverse complement strand
ATATGCTTAAGCGGAGGAAGATGGACATGCACATCCCTTGTGTGGGTGCAGAGGATTCGGCGTCAAAGACCGCGCTTGAGCTTGAGGGACACGAATTTCTGGCGCGTGCGCTCGAGATATACAGAAGCGTACGCGGCTGTGAAAAAATAAAGGTGAAGGCATTCTCTGCTGAATGCGGAATACGCGAGACATGCAGGATAGTCGGTGAGGATACCATGACGGTGGATAAATACCTTTCGGGACACGTTTATGACGATGCTATATCCTACTGCTTCTATGCTGTAGACGTTCACACTCTTGACGGAGTGAAGATCACGCATCTTGAGCCGGAAACAGTTCCTACGATACCATACCGTGCGCTCATTCCGCGTGGGTCGCACTACGTTATCGTTGCGGGACGTACCGTATCCTCAGACACAGAGACGAACAGTGCTGTGCGAGTTCAGGCGCCCTGCATGGCTATGGGTACTGCGGCGGGAATTGCTGCGGCAATTGCGGCAGGGGACGGAGCACGTTTTATTGACGTCGATTACGGTAGGCTGACCGACCGTCTACGTGCGCTCGGCGCGACTGTTCCGAAAAAGTGAGCTGTATTGAATGAAGGCGATCCATGTCGCTTATACCGCGCCCCATCCGCCTCTTTGGCAAAGCCAAAGAGGTCGCTGTCAAATTGACAGCGAGGTTTCCGCAGGCGGAAACCCGGATGGGGCGCTGATTACGATTGCTGCAGAGAGACTCTGCTGCACCGTGGATGAGAATGCTAAAGCCCAAAACACCGACAAGATTTAAAATACTTGTTGACAAAACCGAGAATTTATTGTATAATATAAAGGATGTATGATAAAACACAGGAGGATAATATGCCCTTTTTACCTATAAATAAGATCGAAGCGGAGGCGGCGGGAATATTCCGACCGGATTTCGTTTACGTCAGCGGTGACGCATACGTAGATCACCCGTCGTTCGGTGCGGCGCTTATAGCAAGAGTGCTCGAAGCTGCAGGATATTCGGTAGTTATGCTTCCGCAGCCCGACTACAAATCGTGTGAGACTTTCAAGGAGTACGGAAGACCGAGACTCGGATTTCTCGTTTCGTCTGGTAATATCGACTCTATGGTCGCCCACTATACCGCATCAAAAAAGAAGCGCTCGTACGATTATTATTCACCCGGAGGAAAAGCAGGCCTCCGTCCCGACCGAGCAGTGATCGTTTACTGCAACCGTATCCGAGAGGCATACGGCGACGTCCCGATAATTATCGGCGGCCTTGAGGCGTCTCTACGTCGGTTCGCCCACTATGATTACTGGGATAATAAGGTCAGACGCTCGGTTCTTGTTGACTCCGGTGCCGATATTCTTACTTACGGAATGGGAGAAAACATACTCCTACGAATAGCCGCCCTTCTTGATAAGGGAGTTCCTGTGAAAAAAATCAGGGACGTGAGAGGAACGTGCTACGTCTGTAAGGAGGGTGAAAAAATCAACTACCCGGTTGCGGATGAGTTTGACTATAACGTTCTGAAAAACAATAAGGCGGAGTATGCGCGCGCGTACGGTATACAGTATAAGAATCAGGATTCTATCAATGGAAAGGCGATCGTCGAGCATTACGATGCAAAGATCCTTGTTCAGAATCCCCCCATGCCCCCTCTTGAAAGAGAAGAGCTTGACAGAGTTTACGCTCTTCCTTTTATGAGAGATTATCACCCGTCATATAAAAAGGACGGCGGAGTTCCCGCAATCGAGGAGGTCAAATTCTCGATAACTCACAACCGCGGCTGCTTTGGCGGCTGTAATTTCTGCGCGCTTGCATTTCATCAGGGAAGAACGGTGCGCTCAAGGAGCATAGAAAGCGTGGTAAGAGAAGCTGAAATAATTGCAAAGCTTCCCGATTTCAAGGGATATATCCACGACGTCGGAGGCCCGACTGCAAATTTCAGATATCCTTCCTGTGACAAGCAGCTGAAGGACGGAGTATGCGCGGGCAGAAAGTGCCTTGCTCCTACGCCGTGTAAGAATCTTAAGGTAGATCACAAGGAATATATAAAGCTTCTTGAGGCGGTTGAGGCAGTTCCGGGCGTAAAAAGAGTTTTCGTTCGTTCAGGAATACGCTTCGATTACGTTATGTATGACAAGGATGATTCCTTCTTCAGAAAGCTTGTTAAGGATAATATATCGGGTCAGCTTAAGGTCGCTCCGGAGCATTGCTCGGATGACGTTCTGAGACAAATGGGAAAGCCGAATTATTCGGTATATTCCGCGTTCAGAAAGAAATTTTTCGAGCTGACAAAGGAGATCGGCAAGGAGCAGTATCTTATCCCTTACCTTATGTCAAGCCACCCCGGCTCCACCATGAGCTGTGCGCTTGATCTTGCCTGCCAGCTGAAAAAGGAGGGCTACTCTCCCGAGCAGGTGCAGGACTATTATCCGACTCCGGGCACGGTTTCTACCGTAATGTTTTACACTCATATAGATCCGCTTACCGGTAAGAAGGTTTTCGTTCCGGATGACTACGAGGAAAAGAGGATGCAGAGAGCGCTTCTTCAGTACTCGCGTCCTCAGAATGCTGATCTCGTGAGGAAGGCTATCCGTCTTTGCGGGCGTGAGGATCTTATCGGTTACGGCCCCGATTGCCTCGTCAGACCCGAGGGTGGAGAACGACGCGAGAAAACCGGAGCACCGAAGGATCGCAATTCCCGTAAAAAAAGTGAGGACAAGTCTTCTCGCGGAAGGGAAAGCGGACGTCAAAGCCGTAAGAATCAGGACACGCGACGCGGTGAACGCATAAAACATGTAACGAATAAAGGTAAAAAGAGGGGCAAGTGATGGGGTATTCGGATTTTCATACACACACAACCTTCAGCGACGGTAAGAACTCGCCCTCTGAAATGATAGAGCGTGCGATTTGGCTTGGTATGCCATCTATAGGCATATCTGATCACAGCTACACGAGGCTTGCGTCAGGCTGGTGCATCGAAAGCGATGAGAGAACGGATGAGTATATTGCTGAGATCAATCGTCTGAAAGAACTGTATGCCGATCGCATTTGCGTCTTTTGTGGCATTGAGGAGGACTACTATGCGTGTGACGATCTTTCAAGATTTGATTACTCGATAGGATCTGTTCACCACGTTATAAGGGATGGGCGATGCCTCGACGTTGACAAAAGTGTCGAAACCACCGACGGCATTATCGACAATTATTACGGCGGTGATCCGTACGCATACGCTGAGGACTACTATTCTCTTGTCGGAGACGTTTTGCGAAAGACAAATGCGGATATAATAGGGCATTTTGATCTTATTACGAAATTCAACGAGAGGTCTTACAGATTCGATGAAGAGAATCCGCGCTACAAAAACGCCGTAACCGATGCGATAGATGCGCTTTTACCGTACGGTCGTCCGTTTGAGGTCAACACAGGTGCGATATCAAGGGGCTACAGAACTACGCCGTATCCTTCTGTGCGCCAGCTTGAGTATATTAATTCAAAGGGAGGAGTCGTTATTCTTTCTTCAGACTCTCACCGGGCTGATACGCTAAATTTTGCGTTTGAGGATGCTCTCAGATCGGTCAGATCCGCGGGATTTTCTGCCGAGAGGATCCTTACGTCGCCGAGAGGTTGATCTGCGGCGGATGCTGAGAGGTGAAGGGTGACTTTCACCAATGCGTCCCCGTATCCAGCAGCGGGGGGGGGGGGGGGGGGGGGGG
>JBGVEZ010000081.1:0-4099 GCA_045120555.1 Eubacteriales bacterium | reverse complement strand
AGTATCCATTGATGCTCTTACAGGCGACCTTTGAGGTTGCAATTTTTCGTTTGCAATTCTGACAAATCATTTTTTCCTCCTTGGTTTTGTGCGAGTGTTCAGCTCATAAACGAAAGCAAAACGTGTCTGAACACACTTGCACGCGTTACGTCGCGTAAGGAGCGGGGAAGAACGGTGAGTGCCGAATTAGAAACCGCATTGCAAATTATATAAGCCTCACGCGGCGTAAAAACTCCTGCGTCACGAAGGTTTTCTATGTATGCGTTCGCCTCTGTTTCCGAAAGCTTTTCACCTACAGCGTAAAAAAAGTGCATCAGGAATTCGTCCTTTGTGAACTGCTTGCGTACTATTCTTATGCAGCCTCCGCCTCCTCTGCGACTTTCTATTATATATCCTCTGTCCGGGGTAAATCTTGACGAGATAACGTAGCTTATCTGACTTGGCACACATCCGAGCTGTGCCGCCATTTCGTTTCTTTTAAGCTCGAGATTACCACCGCTTTCATTCAGCATTTCTTCTATAAGAGCCGCAATCTGATCTGCTAACATATTTTTGCATCTCCTTCAGTATTTGATATATGAAGGATTCCTTTCTTCTTTTTTACGGTCAAATGTTATAAGGCTTGACTTTCCTTGACCTTTCTGTTATATTATAACGCAAAAATCAAAGAAAGTCAAAGTCAAAGAAAGTCAATTTAAAATTCTCACGCTTGATTATTGACGTTTATTACGGCTTTTTAATCATTTTTCTTAATTTTTTGAGATTTTATAAAATTATTCCGAAAGGTTGCTCCGTAAAATTGCGTTATATTCACCTGCAAGTGTATTCCACGTTATGCGATCGACGTTGCCTGTGACCGGTAATAGGTTAACGGATTGAAATATCTTTACCGCATCCGCTTTATCTTTATCATAGATCCCGTTTTGTGAAATTTCTTTTTCAAATTCATAGACTGAAGAGATCTCATCAAGGATTATCTCAATAAGCTTTACTATCTGCGAGCGGTCACCCAGAGTTATTTCAAACGAGCTCGGTTTATCGTAGAAGGGCAAAATACCCCCAACGCTTGAATTCTCATTTAAGCTTTGAATATATTTTTCAAAAACCGTGTCCCACGTTATTTTATCAACCATTCCGGTCGGTCTTATTCCGAAAGCTTTTTGTAGGTTTGTAACAGCATCGCGCGTATTATTGTCGTAGACTCCTGTGATGATAATATCCTTTATTAAAAGCGGATAAAAGAATGACAGCTGCTTTATGTATCTTTGAAGATTCTTTACCGCGTTTTCTTCTGTCGCTTCAATCAAATGCATATTCATATTACTCACCTCCCAATATGTGTCCCGAATACTGACCTTCCGACATCAGACTGCCGTTATACAGGGTACTGTATTCGCGCGTAATAGCATCCCATGTAATTCCGTTGACGTTTCCGGTGACGGGGATCCCGAATCTTCGTTGAAACGCCACAACCGACTCTCGTGTACGTGTTCCGTAGTAGCCCGTTATTGGGATCTGTGGTATCTCGGGATACGTATTTGAAATATAGTTAAGATACTGCTGAAGAAGAACGACCTCCTCCGAGTCGCTTCCGACCGTTAAGACAACACCTTGATAGGGAACTGTATTTCCTTCAACAAATTCAAGCGGAACCGTTTTGACTATTCCGAGATAGGCGTTGTATATTGCGTTCCAAGTGTCCGCTCCTACTATTCCGTCGGTTGTAAGACCAAACGTGGCTTGCGCTGCCTTTACAGCGCTTTCGGTTTCTTCGTTGAAAACTCCGTTAATTGCTATTGACGGTATAGTGTTGTAAAACGCGGAAAGATAATTCAGAATAAACTGAAAATATTTTACGTTTTCTCCGGAATCTCCTATGCGCAAAACGGAAGGGAATTCGTCTGCGACCTGATCGTAGTCTATACCCTCTGAGTCCAGCTCATTAAGTCTTGCGACGCTGTTGTAAATGTATTGCACCGCATACCACGTTGCTTTTCCTACTATTCCGTCGGGTTCAAGTCCAAAGACGTTCTGAAAAGCAATCACTGCGTCCTCAGTATCATACGAAAAGATTCCGTTTGTACTTACTATTTTCGGTATTGCGGGGTAGTTCGTTGATATTCGGTTGAGGCGTATCTGTAATGCCCGTACCTCGTCTCCCGACATGCCGAGCCTTAAGTTGTTCCTCGGTGCAATCTGTACGTTTCCCGTTATCGGAACGTCGGTAACGATATCAATATCGTTACCGTAATAATTGGTAAGTATCTGATATGGTGTCAGGCCTTGATTTGCGAGATCTACGGTACCCCATTGTGAAAGTCCTTCACATGTTACTGTGGTGCCGTTGCAGTATTGAGCAAACAAGGGCTCTACGTTCCCTTGGCGACGCAGGTATGAATTAAAAATATCACCTACGATTTGACGAATATTTTCAAAGATCTCGCGCCCGTTCACAAAATACTGATCGAAAGCCGTTGAGTTCGTTATATCGAAATCGTATCCTCTGATGCGGTAATAGCCGGTATAGATTCGATTAAGAGCAAATGATATTTGCGCGTATATATTCGCGCGCAGTGCATTTTCCGGCCACGTTGGATATATCTCACTTGACGCTACGTTCATAATGTACTCGGGAAACGGAACGGTCACGTTAAGTGCTTCCTCGTCCGGCCTGCCAAGGTGTACTGTTATAAATTCGGGAATCTGAGGTAATGTCGGCATTTTTCACCCTCCTGTCAAAGATTGTTTGGAGCTACGGGATAATTGCTCCATTCGTTGAAATCGTATATGAAATTCTCGCCGTTTTCAGAAAGGGGCACCATGCTTGCTCGTTGAACTGACAGTATGTTGTCAAATATCGGGACGTTTTGAAAGCGTACGGGCGAGTATCCGCTGAATATAACCTCTATGTTTACGGTTGAATATGGTTTTTGATTGCTCGGCGTTTGTGATTCGGATGCGGAAACGGTAGGTATGCTTACCTTATCCGTAAGTCCGGATGCATCGCTTACGAGTGTGTAAAGCAGGCGGTTTTCGTTTTCATTATCGTAAACCGTCACACGCGCGCCCTCAATGGGTAGCGATTCACCTGCCGTGGATACCTTCACTGTTAAATATCCGATACCGTTCGGAAAAGCGGATTCGTTTTTTGAGAGCATGGGGTCGATATTTTGATTCATTGGATAGAGGTCCTTCCTTTCAATTTTTTTTTGCGAAATGACGCCAAATCACTTGACATTAACTATGTTTTGTGCTATAATTAAGGGAAGATCAGGTGCTTGCTATTTCGCATAATTTCAGATATATTATTATATTCAATCTGTATAGAAAAAAGAACGTTATTGCAGAAGGTATTATATGAAAATAATTGATTTACTAAACGATAAAAAAGTTTCTCTTTCCTTTGAGGTGTTTCCTCCCAAAACGTCGGACAATTACGACACGGTAAAAAATGCAACTGATGAAATTGCAAAGCTTTCTCCCGCTTTTATGAGCGTTACTTATGGCGCGGGCGGCGGAACAAGTCAGTATACGCTTGATATGGCTAAGTTTATAAAGGAAGTATATAACGTTCCTTCGATTGCGCATTTGACGTGTGTTTCTTCAACAAAGGAGACGGTAAGACACATGATAAAACGCATAAAGGCGGCAGGTGTCGAAAACATAATGGCACTGAGAGGAGATATTCCTCCGCACCTTGAAGGTGCTGACAGAAGCGGATGGTGTTATCATCATGCGACAGATCTCATTTACGAGATCAAGAGCCTGAGCTCCGATTTTTGCATAGGCGGAGCGTGCTATCCCGAGGTTCATCCGGAAAGCACAAACCAAAGCGATGATATCATTCATCTTAGGGATAAGGTTGATGCAGGGTGCGAATTTTTTACTACGCAAATGTTTTTTGATAATAATCTTTTGTATAATTTTCTTTATAAGCTTCGTGAGGCTGGTATTACTGTTCCCGTAATTCCCGGGATTATGCCGATTACAAACGCAAAGCAGGTAGACCGGGCAATCAAGCTGTCAGGCTCTTTTATGCCGCCGCGATTCAAATCGCTTGTTGACAGATTCGGATCTCATCCGGAAGCTATGAAGCAGG
>JBGVEZ010000080.1:0-12694 GCA_045120555.1 Eubacteriales bacterium | reverse complement strand
ACCGCCCGCCTCGTAAGTAGGCGTATATCCGTAGGACGTGGGACATTCTGCAGGCGTTGAGAAGTTCATTTTCGTGTTGTAGGAGTACATCGCACAAAGACGCTTTATCTTTTCTTCGTCCGGTGTGAAGGTGAAATCGGTCATTCCGAGCGGCTCAAAGATAATTTTGTTCAGATATTCGCCAAAGCGCATTCCGGAAGCAACCTCAACAACAGCCGCAAGGATATCGTGTGACATTCCGTAAAGATAGTGAGTTCCGGGCTCAAATTCGAGAGGAACAGACGGGAATTCGGAAAGTATTTTCACCGTTCCTGCGTTAGGATCTTCCTCTTTGATGCGATTGACGACCGAAAGAAGCGCGGGATCAACTCTTCCGCCGTATCCCAACGTCATGCCGAAAAGATGACGTACCGTCATAACTGTTTTTGCGGGAACAATACCATTATCCGTCTTTACGGTGAGATGCTCGTATTTCGGAAGATATTTGTAAACCGGATCGTCGATCCCGAGCTTGCCCTCGGAAACAAGACGCATGGCGGCAGTGCAGGTGATGACCTTAGTTACCGAATAGAGAAGGTACATTGCGTCAAATGTGGCGGGGATCTTTTCCTCGTAATCGTTAAATCCAACTGCCTTTTGGTATATGATTTCGTGATCCTTGGCAACACAGCAGGTAAAATGTTTAACGTCAGCCTTCGCAAGCGTGTCAAGGTATTTTGAAAGCTTATCAAAGTTCATAGCTTACGCTCCTTTCAGAGATCTCTCAGATTAACAATATTATACCATAAATCTCCTTCGATTTCAAGTACTCCGCTAAATCTTCGTAAATATTTTGTGGCATAACGGCATTTTGACGCGTATAATGAAATAACGACTAATCGGAAAAGGAGAATATTATGGGTATAACAAATGCAAACAAAGAGGTAACTTTGCAAAGTATAGAATGCGGCGGTACTCTCGGTATCCGACTTTCACTTGCGGCTGAGCCGGATATCCTCACAAATCCTGCGGATATCGTCCTCGTTCTTGACCGCTCAAGAAGCATGGCAGGTGCTCCGCTTGATTATCTTAAGGTGGCGGCAAGGAGATTTATAGCTATAGTCGACGGTGCCACCGACGGAGGCGAGGACGGTGTGATAGGAGGCGGCAACAGGATCGGTATCGTCAGCTTTGCAAGCACCGCAACTCAGGATACACAGCTTATAACGTCGGTGCCCGAGCTTACGGCGGCAGTGAATGCGCTTTCTTCGGGCGGCCTTGCAAACCATTCGGATGCTTTCACAAATGCGGGAGACCTTTTTGATCCCACATCGGATAACAGGAAAATAATCATCATGTTTACCGACGGAATAACAACGGCAGGCTCTCCCCCCGCACCCGTTGCGGAAGCGTTAAAGGCGCAGGGAATTACGATCTACGTTGTCGGTATTTTCGGCGATAACGGCGTGGACGTGGATGCGATAAACTCTTGGGCATCCGATCCCGATTCCGCTTACGTCACTTTAGTCGATGATTATTCCGAGCTTGAAGACGCTTTCGAAAACCTCGCCGAAAACATCGCAAGGGCAGGAGCAACCGGCATCGTTATAACGGATAACGTAAATCCCTGCTTCCGTGTTGTTTCCGTAGGACTTCCAACTAAGGGAACTGCCACTATAATCGATGAGACCTCGGTCCGCTGGAATATATCCGAGCTCGGAACGGCAACGTCTGAAGGTGCAACGCTTGAATTTACCGTCGAGCATATCGGAAACTGCGTTGGTGACGTTTTCGTTAACGCTTCGATCGAATATACCGACGCCGAAGGAAGTGTTGTCGTATTCCCTGCGCCCACTGTTGAGGTCGTCTGCGACGAGGTGGTGATCACCGAGCCGTGTCCCACTCCGGTTGATATAAGCGTTGGAGGATGCGTGGATACAGTTGAATTCAACGCGGGCGATCTTGTCCTCGATACTATAGGTACTGTACTTCAGCTTGATGTTGTACTTCGCGGCGTTTGCCCGGGCAGAAGGGTCGCGCTTGCCGTTATAATGAACGAGGTTGATGCGGAGGGAATCGAATACAAGCGAGGCATGAAGACTCTCCTCATCCCCGCACACACGCAAAGCACCTGCACCGACGTTACCGTTCGCTGTATCAAATTCGTTATGCCCGATGAGCTTAACGTAAACGGCCCCGACGCGCTCCCGTGTGCGGATCGCAGCTTCAGGGCAAGATTTATCGCAAACTACGTTGACAGCGATTTCGAGTGCTGTGCCGATATTACCTGACGGAATTTTTGGAGGTGACGGCGGATTCCGCCGCCGTTACCTCAACTATTCTTTATAAAAAATTCGCTTGACAAAATACAGCAAATGTGGTATAATTAAAATGAGATATGCCGTGAATTACGCGGCTCTGTGTGGCAATTTTGAAAAAAGAAAGGAATTATTTACAATGGATGCAAGGTATGAAGCTCTTTTTACCCCTTGGAAGATCGGTAACGTAGAGATCAAAAACAGAATCGTTATGTGTCCTATGGGCGGAACCTCGCTTTTCGGATGGTTTGAGCTTACGGGATGTCATTTTGATAAGGAGGCGGCAAAGCTCTTTTTGGAGAGAGCGAATAACAACGTCGGCCTTATCATTCCCGGAATCGCGCCACTTCGTGACACGTTCTGGGGCAAATGGCTCTGGCAGAACCCGAAGATGTTTGTCGAGCTTAAGGCTTTCATGGATGAGATACATAAAACGGGAGCAAAGCTCTTCGTTCAGCTTACCGCAGGCATGGGACGCTCGTGGGCAATTACCGAGCTCGTTGCGCCTCTCCATAAAAACAAGTTCACACGCGCGCTTATAAAGCCGATAATCGATACAAATCATGAGCTGGCTTCCCCCAGCCCTCAGAAATCACGTTGGGCACACGATATCGAATGTCCCGAAATGACGGTTGAGCAGATCCACGAGATCATCGAGGCTTTTGCAAAGACGGCAAAGCTCTGCAAGGATGCGGGCGTTGACGGCGTTGAAGTTCACGCAGTTCACGAGGGTTACCTTCTTGACCAGTTTGCGATAGAATTCTTCAATAAGAGAACCGACGATTACGGCGGAAGCTTTGAAAACAGATACCGCTTTGCTGCAGAGGTAGTTCACGCTATCAAGGAGGCTTGCGGCGATGATTATCCCGTATCTCTCCGTTATTCTGTAGAATCCAAGATGAAGGGATTTTGCGAGGGTGCTATGCCGGGCGAAAAGTATACCGAGGTAGGCAGAAATATGGAGGAATCCGAGAAAGCCGCAAAATATCTTCAGGACGCAGGATACGATATGCTTAATGCGGATAACGGTACCTATGATTCGTGGTACTGGGCTCATCCTCCGATGTATATGCCCGAGAACTGCAACCTTGACGACGTTGCACACATAAAGAAATTCGTTGATATTCCCGTTGTTTGCGCAGGCCGTATGGATGCAGAGGTCGGTGCAAGGGCGGTTGCAGAGGGAAGAATTGACGGCGTCGGTGTTGCGCGTCAGTTCCTCACCGATCCCGAATGGATAACCAAGCTCATCGAGGATAGACTTGATGACATTAAGCCCTGCATCTGCTGTCACAGCGGCTGCTTCAACTTCTCCTCATCAAAGGGACATGCAAACACTCAGGATCTTACCGACACGATGGGTCTTGCACGCTGTGCGCTCAACCCTCTTACTATGCAGTCAAAGAAATATCATATAGACCCCGCAAAGAAAAAGAAGAATATTGCGGTTATCGGCGGCGGTATCGGCGGTATGGAGGCAGCGATCGTCCTTGCCAAGCGCGGACACACAGTAACTCTCTATGAAAAGACAGACAAGCTCGGCGGCGTATTTATCGCGGCGGCATCTCCCTCCTTCAAGGAAAAGGACAGAGCGCTTATCGCATGGTATGAGCGCGAGATAAAGAAGTATCCCGCAATTACCGTAAAGCTTAACACCGAGGTCACCGACGTAAACGCTCTCGGTGCCGACGAGGTTATCGTTGCGACCGGTGCAAAGGCAAAGAGAATTCCGATCCCCGGCGTTGAAAAGAGCGTTGAGGCTGTTGATTATCTCCTCGGCAACAAGACGGTCGGTGAAAAGGTTGTTGTTATCGGCGGCGGTCTTACCGGCTGTGAAATTGCGTACGATCTCTTCCTTCAGGGCAAGAAGCCCGCGATAGTTGAGATGCAGGACGACCTCATCACAACTCCCGGTATCTGCCTTGCGAACACCTCCTACCTCCGCGACTGCTTCAAGGCAAATAACGTTCCCGTATATCTTGAAACGGGCGTTAAGGAGATCGGCGACGGATTCGTTAAGATCGCGGATAAGGAAGGAAAGGTTACCGAGATCGAGGCTGATTCGGTAATTCTTTCGGTCGGATACAATCCCGCACCCGTAGCCCCGAAGGCAAAGCACGTTCACGTTATCGGTGACGCAAATGCCGTCGGCAACCTCAGAACGGTTATCTGGGGCGCATGGGACGTGGCAATGAAGCTTTAATGTAAAGGAGAAATGATATGATTCTTACAAAGGAACAGCAGGCGATCCTCGACGGTGAAAGGGGCGAGACGCTTGCAAAGGTAATGAAAACACTTGTGATGTACGGTGATGCATTCGAGGCTGAAAAGCTTGTGCCGATCACCTCAAAATATAACCACCTCGTCACCTCGTTCGGCCTGAAGGTAATGTCACCCGTATATGATCTTATGCAGCAGATCCTCGACGCAGGAGTTGCATCCGGACAGAAATTCTCGGTCGATCCCCGTCCGCTCGATAAGAACGTTCCCGCAAATTTTCTCCAGAATCTTGTTTTTAACAAGTTCATGTACACAAAGCAGGACTTTTATGAAAAGCAGCTTGAAAAGCTCGGTCTTATGGACAAGGACGCCTTCAGCTGTACCTGCTATATGGATGAGGTAGGCAACAAGCCGAAGAAGGGCGACGTCCTTTCGTGGGCGGAGTCGAGTGCGGTCGTTTACGCAAACTCGGTCCTCGGAGCAAGATGTAACCGTAACTCGGGTATCATCGATATTATGGGCTCTATCGTTGGCTACGTTCCCTATTTCGGACTCCTTACCGATGAGGGCAGAAGGGCTACGTGGGTAGTTAAGGTACAGACTACAAAGAAGCCCGAGGCACAGCTCCTCGGCTCGGCTATCGGTATGAAGGTCATGGAGGGCGTTCCCTACGTTGTCGGGCTTGATCAGTGGATAGGCACAGAGCTTAACGACTCTGCTTGCTCGTATCTCAAGGACTTCGGCGCAGCCACCGCCTCCAACGGTGCCGTCGGTCTTTACCACATAGATAACCTCACTCCCGAGGCAGTTGAGCAGGGATGTGCACTCATTGCCGAAGGAGCGCAGGAATACGTTATTGACGACGCAGAGCTTGAAAGAGTTAAGAACGAATATCCCGTTATGTGGAAGAACCTCGACGCAACCCCGAAGGTATGCTTTGTCGGATGTCCGCATCTCTCGCTTGAGCAGCTTAAGGAATGGACGGTCAACATTGAATCTAGCCTTAAGGCAAACGGAAAGAGCAAGGTGGTCATTCCCACGGTTCTCACCGCGGCTCCCAAGGTGCTTGATGAATTCGGAAAGACCGAATATGCCGCAAGACTTAAGGCAACGGGCGTTATCACGTCTTACATCTGTCCTCTTATGTATATGAACAATCCGCTTTGCAAGAAGATGCCGGTAATCACATCCTCGAACAAGCTCCGCACGTACACAAGTGCAAGATATTATACGGATGCAGAGATACTTAATGCAGTAACAGGAGGTAAGAAATAATGAAGGAATTTAAGGGAAGAGTAGTTACACCCGGCGAGGTAACGGCAGAGGCTCTCGTTACAACTCAGGGCTTCAATACGCTTGCGTCCTTCCAGATGGCTCTCCAGTTCGGCGACAAGGAAGTAAAATGCGGCGACCAGAATAATGGCGATATACACGGAAAGCCGATGATAGGTAAGGCGCTCTGCCTGCCTCAGACTATCGGCTCGACCACGGGCGGTCTTGTGCTTTACTGCGCTTGCGCTATGGGCAAGAATCCCGCCTGCATGCTTTTCGCAAATCACATAGACTCGCTTGCCGCTGCGGGCGCGGTGCTTGCTGACGTCTGGGTCGACGGCGTTACAATGCCCGTTATCGACGGGCTTGGCGACGAATTTCTTGCATACGTCAAGGATGGTATGAAGATCAGCGTAAAATCTGACGGAACCGTTATTGCTGAATAATTTATTGGGGATGCTTCGGTATCCCCGTTCTATTTTGCGATTTTTATGAAAAAACACTTGACAAATACCTCTTTTTGTGGTATTATATATATAAGGTATAAAATCCCAAAACATAAGAAAGGAAACAAAACCAATGAAAAAGATTTTATCTCTCATTCTCGCTCTTACAATGGTTTCGACTATTGTAATGACGCTCTTCGTAGGCGTTTCGGCAGCTAACGGCGACCTTCTCTGGGAGGCTGATTTCAAGTCCGTTGCAGCTCCTTACGCTCCCGGAATGCTTGTCGGCGACGTAGCTAACCTTACGGTTACTCCCTCTGCTGACGGTAAGTCCGTAAGCTTCGCTCCCAACGGAGCAGCCAAGAATGCCTTTGCTTGGGGTGCCGCAGTTGACACTCTCAAGATTACGGCAGACACAAAGTATACGATCGACTTTGCTTGTAAGAACACCACCGCTAACGGTAATATCGCTGTTACGTTCCTTACCGGTAACGCTGCTGATCCCTACAAGTCATGGCACACCCTCTACGGTAACTATGCGGTAGGACAGAGCCTTAACATCAACATTTCCAGCAGCTCCAACAAGGGCTTCCCGGGAGTAGCGATGGGTCACGCTCACGACGCTGACGGATATTCTACGTTTAAGATCGAGATCAACGGCTACGACATCAGAATCTACTGCCTCGATGCAAGCGGCAAGTATATTCTCGGCGGTACTTACAGCATTTTTGAAAGCGACAGAGAAACTGCCGCTATCGCATGCGGCTTCTTCGGATGGCTTAGCGGAAACGGCAAAGCTTCCACTCTTGATATCAAGTACTTCAAGGTTTCACAGGGAACAGCGCTCACAGACGCTGACCTCGCAGTTGATTATGCTGCAACCGGTCTCGGCTCGGCATACAAGAGCGCAAAGAACGGAGCACTTGTTTGGTCCGCAAACTTCAACGGTGACGCATACTTCAAGCCCGCAACAACAGGCACGACCGCAAACAGAGGTAATCTTACCATAACTCCCTCCGCTGACGGCAAGTCGGTAGCGGTAGGTGCAGGAGCTGCTGCAGGCGCAGGCTTCTACGCAGGCATAGTTGACGGTCTTGCTATTACCGAGGACACAGAATACACGGTTGAATTCAAGCTTAAGAATGACGGCAACTACGGCGGCGTTATCTTCTACGGTACTCCCAGATATGGCAATGTCTATAACTCCTACGTAAGCTACTATACCGGAAACGGCCTTACCGACGTACAGAATACCATCGCAAGAGGCGGCAACACAGCCAACTATACTGCAAGCTGGCAGATGGGTAACGCTTACGTTAAGTCCACCGACCGTGTTCTTGACGCTGACGGATATTGGGATATTAAGATCGAGATCGACGGCTACAACGTAAAGGCTTACTACATGACCGCTGACGGCTACAAGGTTGGCTACGAGTACACAATGGACGACAAGGATGCCGTTATCGCTTGCGGTACCTACAACTACCAGCCCACAGCAACCACTACTATCAAGTACTTCAACGTATACAAGGGACTTACAGTAACCAACGATTACTCCAAGGTAACCGAAGCTCCCGAAACCACAGCTCCCGAAACCACAGCTCCTGAAACTCAGGCTCCCGAAACTCAGGCTCCTACAACCACTCCCGTAACACCCTCTAACCCGAACACAGGCGATAACGCAGTTATCTCCGTTATCGTAGCTGCAATCGCAGTTACAGCTCTCGGTGCAGCTGTTGTTACCAAGAAGAGCCGCGCATAATTATAATAAAATAACAAAAATTTCCACCGCAGGCCTTTGTCTGCGGTGGTTTTCTATGAGCAAAACAGAGCATTTTTCAATAAATGTATTGACATTTGAGTGACTTTGTGGTATCATATATGTAAGGTATAAAATCCCAAAACATAAGAAAGGAAACAAAACCAATGAAAAAGATTTTATCTCTCATTCTCGCTCTTACAATGGTTTCTTCCCTTGTAATGGCACTTTTTGTAGGCGTTTCTGCAAGTGAGCTTGCAAAATCCTATGCTGACGCTAAGGACGGCGATCTCCTCTGGGAGGCTGACTTTAAGTCTACAAGCGGCGCTTACAATCCCGGTATAATTACAAGCGTTGATTCCAACCTCGATACCGTTGTAACTCCCTCCGCTGACGGCAAGTCTCTCAACGTTACCTTCACCAGCGAATCCTCCAAGGGCTTTGCTTGGGGCGAGGCAGTTAAGGGTCTTAAGGTAACCGCTGACACAAAGTACACAGTTGATTTCACATGGAAGGATAACGGCCTTGATTACGTAGGCGTTACGTTCCTTACCGGTGATTCCAAGGATCCCTGGGCATCCTGGCACACACTCTACGGCGGTCTTAAGGATAAGAAGCACAGCGTAAACGTTTCCGGAACATCCCAGAAGGTTTTCCCGAACGCTGACTTCAAATTCGCTCTTACCGACGGCTATGCAACCGCAAAGGCTGAGATCTACGGTTATTACGTAAGAATCTACGCTCTCACAGCAGACGGCTACAAGCTTGCTATGACCTACAGACTTAACGAGACCGAGCAGGCAGCTGCAAATATCGCTTGCGGTATGTTCTCCTGGACAAACGCAGGTAAGGCAACACAGCTTGACATCAAGAGCTTCAAGGTAACAAAGGGCACTCCCCTCACCGATGCAGCATTGGCAGTAAGCTATGCAGGTGTTGGTCTTAACGACGCATATAAGAACGCAAAGAACGGCGACCTTATCTGGTCCGCAAACTTCAACGGCGATGCTAACTTTGCTCCTAAGGCATGGGGCGCTGAGTGCAGAGCCAACACTACTATCACCGTTGCTGACGATGGCAAGACTCTCGTTGCAGGCGATAACGCAGGCGGAAGCGCAGGCGCATACTACTATGCAAATGCAGTTGCGGGTCTTGCAATTACCGCTGAAACAAAGTACACAATCGAGTTTAAGACAAAGAGCACCGGTAACTACGGCGGTGCTATCTTCTATTACACTCCCGATTACGCTCCCGATTCCTTCATAAGCTGGTACACTGCTCACGATAATAACTCTACAACCATCGCAAGAGGCGCACAGACCTCTCCCTACACCGCAAACGGTCAGATGAAAAAGTCTTACGATAAGCTTGACGACCGCGCAACCGATACAGACGGCTTCTGGGACGTTAAGGTTGAGATTGACGGCTTCAAGGTAACTGCTTACTATAAGACAACAAAAGGCGAGTATAAGCAGGCTTACTCCTACGTTATGGATGACGTTAACGCTGTTATCGCTTGTGGTGCTTACAACTACCAGCCCACAGCTGTTACAACAGTTAAGGATTTCAACGTTTACAAGGGACTTGCGCTCACTCCCGAGACAACTGCTCCTGTAACGACTAAGGCTCCCGATACAACTAAGGCTCCCGATACAACCAAGGCTCCCGTTACAACCAAGACTCCCGAGACAACCAAGGCTCCCGCAACAGAAGCTCCCGAGACAAAGGCTCCCGTGACCGAGGCTCCCAAGGGCGGATGCGGTTCTGTTATCGGAATCGGTGCGGTAGTTGTTGCAACGGTTGCTGCAGCTGTTATCGTAAGCAAAAAGAAAGAGGACTGACGATACCCTCGTAAGTCTTGCCGTTTTTGGCAAAACATAAAAATACATAAATAATATGGACCTGCGTTAAATGCTCATTCAGGCGTTTGGCGCAGGTTTTTTGCGAAAATCGGCAATTTCCTTGACAAAGCATATTTTTTATGATATAATTAATTCGATTACAGTCAGTATCACAGGAGAATAGATATGACATACGACAAAAGTCGCGCGCGTACCCTTGATATGACCGAAGGAGAGCCAATAAGGCTTATCCTCGCCTTCGCACTCCCGCTGCTTCTCGGAAATATATTTCAGCAGATATATACTGTAGTAGATACTATGGCGGTTGGATACGTTCTCGGAGACAGCGCAATATCGGCAATAGGGGCAACCTCCGCAATATACAGCCTTATTATAACCTTCGCAAACGGTCTTAACAGCGGCTTTGCGATAGTTGTAACGCAGGCGTTCGGTGCCAAAAATGCTAAAAAGCTCCGTCGCTCGATTGTGGTAATATTTATTCTTAACGCAGCATCAACGCTTATACTTACCGTTCTTTCCTGCACTTTGCTCGTTCCGCTTCTGAATTTTATGAATACACCGGAGACAATATTTGCCGACGCCTATTCATATGTTCTCGTTCTGTTCATAGGGCTTTTTTCAACTGTCGGATATAATATGTTCTCGGGGCTTTTGCGTGCCGTAGGCGACAGCCGTACACCGCTTTATCATCTGATCTTCGCAGGTGTTGTAAACGTTATCCTTGACGTCCCGCTTGTTATTATTTGGGACGTTACGGGCGCCGCGCTTGCAACGGTTGTCGCGCAGATGCTGTCGGCAATCCTCTGTGCCGTTTCTTTCTTTAAGCGGTGCCGCGATATGGTGCCTTCGCGAGAGGATATCCGAATTAATAAGGAGCTTCTTTTCGAGCTTATCACGTCGGGCCTTGCAATGGCTCTTATGATGTGTGTCGTAAGCGTCGGTTCGGTCATCTTCCAACGCGCAAACAACCTGCTCGGCGAGGATATAATTGCCGCGCATTCCTCATCTCACAAGATATTTACAGTCTTTTTGCAGCCGATATCTGCGCTTGCTGCCGCGCTCTCAACGTTCATTTCACAGAATTACGGAGCAAAAAAGCACGACAGAATAAAGTTTGCGCTGACCCGTGCTATGGTTTTGCAAACGGCATGGGGTGTTCTTTCCTGCGCCTTGGTATATCTTACGGGCGGAACGCTCATCCGTCTGCTCACAGCAACCGAAAACGAATTCATCGTTTCAAATGCGGTTATGTCGATGCGTATCTGTCTTCCGTTCTTTCCGATCCTCGGTGCTCTTCAATGTCTGAGGACCGCAATGCAATCGATGGGCTGCAAGACGGCACCGGTCATGTCGAGCTGCGTGGAGGTGCTTATGAAGCTTGTGGGCGCGACATTTTTAGTACCGGCTTACGGATATCTCGGATCGTGCGTAACCGAGCCGATGACGTGGACTGCGATGCTTGCCTTCCTCTTGGTAGCGTATTTTATATTGCGAAGGAAAATGTATAAAGCAGTGAACTGAATATATCCGGAAAATCAATTTAACGAAAGGAGACGGCTATGTCCTCATACAGCGAGCTTATAAAGAATTTTGAGAGAGTTCGTGCGTATATGCGTGAATTCTACGTTTACGGCTTCAAGAGCCGCGACGACTATAACAAAAAAAGCGCCCGATCGTACGATGATGAGCGTCGTCGCATGGAAAGCTGGCTCGGCGATCATATGAGCTTTATACGCACGCCGGAGGGAAAGAACGTTTTTATATCGATCGACAGCCGCGTATCACAGCATAATCCCTTTTATAAGGCATGGAAATCAAAGAGCTTCACAGACGGTGATATAACCTTACATTTCATTCTGTTTGATATACTTCATTCGCCGAACGTGTTACATACGGTAAACGAAATACTTGACATTATTGACAGGGACTATCTTTCGCAGTTTCCGGAGCCGATGATGTTTGACGAATCTACCGTTCGCAAAAAGCTGAAGGAATACTGTGCGGAGGGAATAATTATCTGTGAAAAGGCAGGAAGGAAGGCGTTTTACCGCCGTGCGAACGACGTTGCCTTTCCGGATATTTCACACGCGCTTGACTTTTACTCCGAGATAGCTCCGTGCGGTGTTGTTGGGTCATTTCTCCTTGATAAGGCGGAAAGGCGTCAAAGCCTGTTTACCTTCAAGCATCACTACATCACGTCCGCGATGGACAGCGACGTGCTCTCCTTGCTTTTTTGTGCTATGCGCGAGAAGCGTATCGTGTCCGTGTACAATAAGAGCCGCCGCCGGGACGAGCCGAGAGAGAACAGAATAGTTCCTCTTCGGATATTCGTAAGCGTTCAGAGCGGCAGACAGCATTTGCTTGCATATCAGCCCGAATTCAACTGCATAAAATCCTTCCGCGTTGATTATTTGTCGAACGTTAAGCTTCTTGAGGAAACTCCCCGCTTTTACGAGCTTCGTGCGGAGCTTACACAGATGCAGCGCTACATATGGGGTGTTTGTCCTAAGCACACAAAGCTTGGCTCAAGAAGGACAGAGCACGTTGAATTTGACGTAAGAGTAGCACCGGACGAGGATTATATTGTCAAGCGTCTTTTCCGTGAAAAGCGTATCGGAAGCATAGAAAAGCTTGATGACCGAACCTACCGCTTTTCAGCGGACGTATACGATACGGGCGAGATGATACCATGGATCCGTACGTTTATTTGCAGAATAGTCAGACTTAAGTTTTCAAACCGAACGGTAGAAAACAAATTCAAGGACGATCTTCGTCAGATGTATAGGATCTACGCTCTTTCCGAGGAGGACAGAAAATGATATTCAGCGAGCTTTACAG
>JBGVEZ010000079.1:0-4150 GCA_045120555.1 Eubacteriales bacterium | reverse complement strand
TTGCGTTCGTCTGGTGGGCTGGGTGTTGTGTATAAGAGACAGGAAAAACTCCGAGTTTGGCATTTATAAGAACGACCGCAAGAATAATTACAACGTCGGCAGGAAATTCCCAATGTCCCGAAGCTAAGCCGTTATATATCTCAACTCCTGCAGAGATAGCGGCGGCAACGATAAGAATGATCGTCATCGGCTCAGCAAGCTGCTTGAAAAATCTGTGTATAAGAGATTCCTTTTTCCCTTCGGCAAGCTTATTTTTGCCGTTCTTTTCAAGTCTGCTTTGAGCTTCCTCTGAACTAAGACCGTTTTCGGTCGTGTCAAAATGCTTCAATACTTCTTCATTTGAAGCTTCATAAAATTTCATCAAGTTTTTTCCTTTCTGTTTGCTTGATATGTTTATTATCGGGGCAGCAAATGTAATAAAAAAGACTTTTGCGGATAAAGCTCTCCGCAAAAGTCTTGCCGGCGAGGAATACTCGCAGAACGACCGAATCGAAAGATTGAGATGACGACCGTTCTCTATCACATAAGGCTACTCCCTTTTACGATATATATTATATCATAAATTTATCATTTTGTCAAGAGGTTTTTAAAAATAATCAGTATTTCTCAATATCAATTGAGGTAACGTTACCGTTTACGCTGTGTCCGAGGAACATTTCAGCGATCCTGCCGAAGTTTCCTGAGCTTTCACTTACGTAATAATCTACGCCTCCACCCTCATTTTTTAAGAGGTCAAGTCTTTTCAGAGATCTTTTAAGCTCATATGCCGCTTCCTCTCCGCTGTTAATAAGAGTAACGCCGGGAAGCACCTCGGAGATAATGTCCGAAATGATCGGGAAATGTGTACATCCGAGTATTACCGTGTCAGCACCGCTTTCCTTGATTTCCTTAAGATAATGCTCTGCTGTAAGTTTTGTTATTGCGTTATCCTTATCAACAAATCCGTTTTCAACGAGAGGAACGAACAAAGGACAGGCATTTGAAACGACAACGGCTTCCTCATCAATGGAATGAATAGCCTTTTCAAACGCTCTGCTTGAGATCGTAACACCGGTTCCCGTAACGCCGATTATTTTATTTTTCGTAACCTTGACAGCACGTGCGGCGGACGAATCGACAACACCGAAAACCGGAATATCAAAGTTGCTTCTTATAGCATCCAAGGCGGTTGAACTAACAGTACCGCATGCAACAAGAACGGCATCTATATTAAAAGACGACAAAAACCGCATATCCTGCAATGCGTATTTTATAACGGTCTCACGTGTTCTTGTTCCGTACGGAACCCTTCCCGTGTCACCGAAATATATAATTTTTTCATTCGGAAGCAGCTCCTCGAGTGAGCGTATAGCAGTAAGACCACCAAGCCCGCTATCAAATACACCAATCATAAATTCACCAATCCTTATGGATATTCGCTAATATTATATCACATACTTCCCTGTTTGTCAATAATTATTATTCACAAAAAGTGACGGTCTATGCACAAAAATACGCATAGACCGTGAAATTTAACCACCGAGATAGGCTTTTTTGATAGCATCGCTTTCGGAAAGCTCCTTGCCCGTACCCGAAAGAACAATTCTTCCGGATTCAAGAACGTAAGCTCTGTCCGAAATTTTCAACGCCTTACCCGCATTCTGCTCTACGAGAAGTATTGTAGTTCCCTGCTCGTGAAGATCCTTTATTATGCTGAAAATCTGGTCAACGAGGATTGGAGAAAGTCCCATTGATGGCTCGTCAAGCATAAGGAGCTTCGGGTGTGACATTATCGCGCGCCCCATAGCAAGCATTTGCTGCTCACCGCCCGACAAAGTTCCGGCAACCTGATTCTTTCTTTCTTCAAGTCTTGGGAAAAGAGTGTAAACACGCTCAAGATCTTCCTTTTTAAGCTTAGTGCTGTAAGCGCCCATTTCAAGGTTTTCATATACCGACATCTGAAGAAAAACGTGTCTTCCCTCCGGAACATGTGCCATTCCGTAGCTTATAAGCTTATGAGGGTCAGTGTGGGTAATATTGTGACCATTAAATTCGATTTTGCCCGTTGTGGAGCGAAGAAGTCCCGAAATAGTGTGAAGTGTAGTTGTCTTTCCGGCTCCGTTTGCACCGATAAGAGAAACTATCTCGCCGTCATTTACCTCAAAGGAAATATCCGAAATCGCATGGATCTTTCCGTAGTAAACGTTTATATTGTCAACCTTAAGCATTCTGCTCCTCCTTTCTTCCGAGATATGCTTCAATAACCTTATCGTTATTCTTGATATCATCGGGAGTTCCCTTGGCAATGATACGACCGAAGTTAAGGACCGCAATACCCTCACAGATTCCCATGACAAGGTTCATATCATGCTCGATAAGCATGATAGCGATCTCAAACTGCTCGCGGATGTGCTGTATGTTCTCCATAAGCTCGCCGGTTTCTGAGGGGTTCATGCCTGCCGCGGGCTCGTCGAGAAGAAGAATACACGGGTTTGTTGCAAGTGCACGGAGGATCTCAAGTCTTCTCTGCGCACCGTAAGGGAGATTTCCGGCTTCGGTATACGCGAGATCCTGCATATCAAATATCTTAAGAAGCTCGTATGCCTTTTCGTCAGCAAGCTTTTCCTCGCGTCTGTAGCGGGGAGTATGGAAGAGAGCGTCAAAAAGATTCTCCTTTATCGAATTACCGAGACCTACCTTTACGTTGTCGAGAACAGACATTTGATTGAAAAGTCTGATATTCTGGAAGGTTCTTGCAATGCCCATTCGGTTAACTTCATCGGGCTTTTTTCCTGCGGTGGATGTTCCGTTCAAAAGTATAGCACCTCTTGTGGGCTGATAAACGTTTGTAAGAAGGTTAAATACTGTTGTTTTACCCGCACCGTTCGGACCTATGAGACCTGCTATCTCTGTGCGTCCTATAGTAATTGTGAAATCATCAACCGCACGAAGTCCTCCGAAATCTATTCCGAGATTACGTACGTCGAGAACGGGACTTTTATCAGAGTCTCTTTCGGGAATGAGCGTATTTGACGGCGGAACGACCATCTTCTTGTTAGAAAAATCAATTGCCATCAGCTTCTCCCTCCTCCGTATTTATTTCGGGTGTATCCGAATTTTTTGTGTTTTTCCTTGAAAAGAAATTTGTAAGTGAAAGCTTCAGTCCTTCAAATATCGGTGAGTGATTGAAGATCATCATAAGAATAAGAACAAGCGAATATATCAGCATTCTGTATTGCTCGAATTCCTTAAGCATTTCAGGAAGAACACGCAGAATAATTGCAGCAATTACAGATCCGCGCACGCTACCCATGCCACCAAGCACTACGATTACAAGGATCTCAATAGACATATTGAAATCAAACTTTGCCGCCTTGATTATCGGGAAGCTGTGTCCCCATATAACGCCGGCAATGCCTGCTATAAATGCTGCAAACGAAAATACCATAAGCTTGTAATATACGGTATTTACACCGGTTGCGGATGCAGCGATCTTATTGTCTCTTACAGCTGTTATAGCACGTCCGTGACGGCTTCTTGTAAGATTCATAATAAGTATAACCGAAACAAATACCGCTACGATCGTGTACGGAAGAAGCTCCTTGGGCTTTTCATATATCGACTCGGTATTATATCCGATAGCACCGCCGGTGAATTCAAGGTTTATAATTATGTTCTTTATTATCTCACCGAAAGCAAGAGTAACGATTGCAAGATAGTCACCGTTGAGTCGAAGCGCGGGGATACCTATAATTATACCGAATATCGCCGCAACAAGTCCGCCGAACAGCATGGCGAGAGGAAGTCTGACATACATGGGAAGCTCGGGAAACTTTTCAAGTAATGTGACCGAAAGTATACATCCCGAATACGCGCCCGCAGACATGAAAGCAGCATGTCCGAGTGAGAGTTCACCGAGAAAACCGACAACAAGGTTAAGTGAAACCGAAAGAAGCACATAGCATGAAAGAGAGATGACCATATTGAGCATCTGTCTGCTGGCACTTCCGGTATAGATCATTATTGAATATACCGCATAGAATACAGTAATAATGTAAAGCGTAATGGCATCACGCGAAACAAGCTTTTTAGCTACGGGCGAATTAAGTAATTTGTTCTTTTCCATGGCAATCACACTTTCTCATTGATCTTCTTACCGAGAAGACCTGTG
>JBGVEZ010000078.1:0-2547 GCA_045120555.1 Eubacteriales bacterium | reverse complement strand
TGCTGTTGCCCGAAAAATATCAGCATAGTAATGAAGCATAACGTTTGGTGCGATCCCGCCAATTACGTTCTTACATCAGGAACGATGAGTGATGGGGAAGACTTTACATATTTTGAAAAGGAGCACGGAATTGCACTTATTGATCGTCAGAATATCATCCGCACAAGCTTCGTTTCGCCCTTTGATTTTGAATCAAACACACGCGTGTACATTCCTAAAGATATGCCTATACCCGGTAGTAATAATGACGAAAGCTACATAAAGGCTATTTCCGAAAGGATCGTTCAACTGATTCACGCGACGAACGGACATACTGCAATTCTGTTTACATCGTATAAGGCACTTAACGCGGTATATGATATGACAAAAGAGAGGCTGACCGATTACGACGTTATACGAATGACAAGGAGTAATAAGACCGCTATCGAAGATTTCAAGAAAAGCACAAATGCGGTGCTCTTCGCATCCGGTTCTATGTGGGAGGGCGTTGACTGTGCAGGAGATGCATTGTCATCGGTGATTATTGTACGCTTACCTTTTCCGATACGTTCAGCAACAATGGAGGAAAAGAAATCCGCTTCGGCAAATGTACGTGAATTTATTGATGAGTATGCGGTCCCCGAAATGCTGACAAAGCTTCGCCAGGGTGTCGGACGCTTAATAAGAACAGAAACGGATACAGGTGTTGTATCGATTCTCGACGGGAGAGCATCATACGGTGTGTATTCCGATCGAATAGGAAAGGCACTGTCAAAATATCCTCGTGTGGATAGTATTAAAGAGATAGAGTCATTCTTTAAGGAAATAAAGCCTTCGGAATATTTTATGAAGTGAGGTTGTTATGTTAGCTGAAAAGAATACGAAGAATCAAAATGGATACTTAAGAGTAAATAACTGCATTCAAAAGCTTATTTGAGCAGATATCGTAATTGCATATGAAAATACAAATAACTACATACTTATACTGTCATTATAAAAAAGCTTAAATGGGACCTTACATTTACATAATAAGAAGGAGAAAACACTAATGAAAGAAACTGCATACAAAACCTATGATGACCTGCCGATGTTTATAAACGTACGGACTGTTGCTAAATTGCTTGGCATATCGCAATCATCCGGTTATGAATTGATGCACGAGAAGGGATTTCCGGCGATAAAGATCGGAAGCCGAATTGTTATTCCGAGAGATAAGCTCATAGCTTGGCTTGAAGAAAAAATGACGCAGTGAACAAAGAGCATGTGTCTGAAATGATAAAGTTTTACGAACCGCCGATTCTGTCTGGACTTTTGACAAGGTTCGTGGTATCATGTTGACAAAAAACAGGAGGTATTGACATGGCAAGCAAAAGGCCGAACGGCGAAGGTACTGTTAGAAAAAGAAAAGACGGTCGGTGGGAGGGCTTCATTACAATAGGGCACAAGGAAAACGGTAAGCCGATATATAAATCCGTATTTGCTAAAACTCAGAAAGAGTTGATACCGAAGCTCAGAAAACTCATTAATGACTATCAAGGTGTTAACTTGACCGAGGAAAGCGAAATAACCGTGCGCGAGTGGCTCGACAAATGGTTAACGGAATATGTAGAATTCAAGCTCAGACCGTCCACAGTTATCGGTTATCGTCGCCTGTGTAATGTAATTAGCGAATATATTGGCGATAAGCCAATAAAACTACTGACTACTGCGGATTGTCAGCGGATGTACAACAGATACAAAAAGTCAGGACGTAAAAATAGAGTAGCAGAACTTGGAACTGAAATGGCAGATTCCACGGTCAGACGCCTTCATATGATGTTGCATGAAGCGATGGATGTGGCTCGGAGAAGAAGGCTTATAGCTATCAACCCCACAGAAGGTACCGAAGTCCCCGGGTGTAACTACAAAGAAATGACTGTTCTCAATGAAGAGCAATTAGATAAATACATGGAGGCAATTAAGACGGATCCTGTTTGGCATGACTTCTTCTACCTCGAGTTAACAACAGGACTTCGCCGTGGAGAGATCTGTGGCCTCAAATGGATCGACTTTGATGATCAAAAAGGAATATTAAAAATCCAAAGATCACTCGGGAATACCATCTGTGGAACACAAATGGTAGGTGATCCCAAAACAGAAAAAGGCAAACGCACGATACACTTGCCCGGAAGCACTTATGAAGTATTAATGCGAAGAAAAGAAAAGTACGACGGCGAGTGGATGTTTCCAAGCCTTAAAAACGAGGGAATGCCAACAGCTCCGAGTGCAGCCTACCATCGTCATAAACAGATATTGAAAGAGGCTGGGCTACCTCCGATACGCTTTCATGATCTTCGTCATACATTCGCAACGCATGCTCTGAAAAGCGGGGTTGATGCAAAAACGTTGTCGGGCATCCTCGGACACACAAATGCGTCCTTTACGCTTGATACTTATACTCACGTCACAAACGATATGCAGTTCCGAGCTTCGGAAATAGTAGGTGACTTTATGGAAGAAATACTCGGAAAGGAATTAATGCCATGGCTGGAAGAAGAAAAAACGGAACCGGAACTATAAGAGAACGCA
>JBGVEZ010000077.1:0-23436 GCA_045120555.1 Eubacteriales bacterium | reverse complement strand
TATAATCTCATTTCGTTTAACGCAGAAAAATACTGTGCGTCCGCTCGCCTTGAGATCACACCCACGCCCGACAGCATCCTCCGTGTGTTCATGTCGGCAAAGGCGGTCGATTCCTTCGTTGAGATCGTGTCCGAAAGCTTTGACGGCTTTGACAGAGAAGGCTTTACCGTTGTTGAGTGGGGAGGGTGTATTGTAGAATGATAAAAAGAAAAGGGACCTTTGTCGGGTCCCTTAAATATTTTATCTCAACAACCGTCTGCTTCATCGGTGCATCCTCAAGAAGCACGTCCTCTCCGTATATGCCGCCTCTGATCCTTGTGGGAGCTTCGTCCTCAAAGGAAAGGGAATTTTTTTGATTTTTTCTTCAAAGGTATTGACTTTTCCCTCGGTTTGTGGTATAATTTTACCGTTGGAGACCTTTAGTATATCGTCAAACGGGATATCCGAAGTAACGGTGGGGAGGTCTCCTTCATTTTTTATGTCGAATTGAGTAGGATTCACATCCACTACATCATAAAAAACGAATTCTCCTTGAGAGGTAATCCCCACAATGACTTCGGCAGTATATTTGTTTTCTCCCGACATGATAAGTGTATGACCTTTATCGAAATCCACGAAATCGTCTTTTCTCGGCTTGGTTAAACCACCATCACGCTTCCAATCCGTTGCAGCAATTATAATGTCGTCAGCCACAGAAGCAGCTCTTAATTTATCAGCATATGCGTCTGGATCATGATTACGCAACGCCTCAGAGTAATTGGATCGAGTATATTCGTTTCGGGATACCTTGTTGACCTTCGCATTGATTCCGTTTACTTCAATACCATCCTTGAATTTCAACAAAGCCGTTTTTGCGGCTTTTTTTGCTTTCTCTGCGGTTGCTTTGTCCCATGTTCCTGTATAGATTCCGCTTAAAATATCATCGTCTACAACAGCTACCTGTTTGCCATCCACAGTTTCAGCAAGTGAATATTTTATTTCGTTGCCCCCACCAAACTCACGAATCTTCTCAAGATATCCTCTGTAGACATCCTTGTCCATTACCTCAACGTATTCTTCAAGCGCATCTGCAATGGCGTTTGCATCCGCTCTTGTGGGATTGAATGCGTTTATATTCTCTGTGGCTTTGTAATAGTCATCAAGGGAAAGCCCTGTGGTTTCGGCGTATGGCACAAAAAGGTGTGGCACTTTTTGTTGATGATGCACAAAGAAACGGCGCATTATTGCTCGGTCAGGTATCGTCCTCCTTCGGTAGATACTTACACGGCATCCGCTGTATCAGTCCTATCAGCTTTCCCGAAAGAAATACGGTGAGCAGGGAATACAGGATGCGTGTAATCGGGATGTAAGTCAGCGACAAAAGCAGGACCGTAAGGTCGCTTACAAGGTACACGTATTCTATCTTGCATTTCAGCACGTGGGAGATCGCCATTGCAAGTGCGTCGTCTCCGCTCGTTGCTCCGCCTACTCTTACGCAAAGCCCCGCACCGATTCCTACAAACACTGCTCCGAGAAGGGCGGAAAGTAACGGCATTTGTACAAGATTTGGGAAAATGTGCGGTCCCATCTCGCAAAGCCGATATGCTATCGAAAAGCCGACAGACGAGATGAACGAATACGCAATGAATCGCTTGCCGAGTATACGCCAGCCGATGCCGTAGCAGATGGCGTTAAGCATGAAATTTGTTATTGACGGCGAGATCCCGAAATGATGCTCGATAAGAAGATTGAGCCCGAGCACACCGCCCTCGGTAACGCCGGATATTGAATGCACGTGATATAGTCCGAAGGCAAGGAACGCGCTTGCGAAAAAGGATACCAGCACGCTTGCAAGCTTCAGACTCTTTATAAATTCAGTTGTTTTTTTCATTTTTGACCTCTGTTGCTTTATGTCCGATTATTATACCACAAAAAGCCCCTTTTGTCAACTTCAGACAGCGTATTGTGTTAAAAAAATTGTCCGATCGCGGATTTTTTTTGAAAAAAGCTCTTGATATTGACGCACTTTTGTGATATAATATATTGTATAAACGATTTTTATTTTCTGCCAAATAATCTACATAAAATACAGGAGGATAAACCTATGTCCAAAAAGACCCAAAAGCTTCGTCCGGAATCTATGGAAAGAATTACGACCCCCGAGCTTGCCAACGCCTTTATCGACGAGCAGATCGCTGCCGTCCGTAAGCAGGTTGGCGATAAGAAGGTGCTTTTAGCACTCTCAGGCGGTGTTGACTCTTCCGTTGTTGCAGCTCTCCTTATCAAGGCTATAGGGAAGCAGCTCGGTTGCGTTCACGTTAACCACGGCCTTATGCGTAAAAATGAATCCGAGGGCGTTATCGAGCTCTTCCAGAATCAGCTCGACGCTAACCTTATCTACGTTGATGCTACTGATCGCTTCCTCGATCTCCTCAAGGGTGTTTCCAAGCCCGAGCGCAAGCGTAAGATCATCGGTAAGGAATTTATCAACGTTTTCGCTGATGAAGCACGTAAGCTTGAGGACGTTACCTTCCTCGCACAGGGAACTATCTATCCTGATATCCTCGAAAGTATAAAGAAGGAAGAGGGCAAAAAGGCAGTTAAATCCCACCATAACGTAGGTGGCCTTCCCAGAGATCTCAAGAAGAGATTTGCACTTGTTGAGCCCATCAAGTTCTTGTATAAGGATGAGGTTCGTGTTGTTGGTCGCGCACTTGGACTTTCCTCCGAGCTCGTTGACCGTCAGCCCTTCCCGGGTCCCGGTCTCGGCGTTCGTTGCCTCGGCGCAATCACACGTGACCGCCTCGAAGCACTCCGCGAAGCAGACGCTATCCTCCGTGAGGAATTCGATAAATGCGGCCTTGCAGGTAAGGTATGGCAGTACTTCATCGCAGTTCCCAATATCAAGAGCGTAGGCGTTAAAAATGAAAGCCGCTACGAGGGCTGGCCCGCAATCATCCGCGCCGTCAATACCGTTGACGCCATGACCGCAACCGTCGAGGAGATTCCCTACGAGGTCCTCCACCGCATCACCTACCGCATCACCCACGAGGTAGAAGGTATAAATCGCGTCCTCTATGACCTCACCCCCAAGCCGATCGGGACTATTGAGTGGGAATAAGTCCCCAAAAAAACACACAACTAAATAGTCTCTTCGGAGCAAATATACGCAGTCTCATCATTTTTGATGAGGCTGCTTTTTTGCGTTGCCTCGTGCTGTCGGGCAGAGGAGCGTATTTATGATATTTTATTTCGATAACAGCTTAAAAATGATCAAAAGGCATTGACATAACAAAGATTATATGATATAATTAAGAAAAAAACGGGAGGCACACAATGATTACCGTAAATAAGACTTTTAAATTTATCATCACCATTATTTTGGTGTTGCTCATGGTCGTATCATGTCAGCCGTCAACAGCTACGAATCCTTCGGAAACGACTTTAGCACCCGAAACTACGTCGCCACTCGTCCTTCCGGACGGAATAGTTCTCGCAGGACCGGGCGTTGAAAATGCTTGTACGATAACCTATCCGGAGGGAGACGTTCCGTTAAAGTATACTGCAGTTGCTTTGGCTACATATATAAACAAGGTTATTCCGAGTGCAAATATTACGGCGGAAAAGTCGGATGAATGTGCAACCGAATACCAGGTACTTCTGACCGATCCCGACACTTCCTTTGAGGCAGAGTATGCTGTACAGCTTGAAGGAAAGGTAATAAAGCTCAGCGGTAAAACAACTGAATCGATTTATGATGCAATCAGATATTTCAAGGTATTCTGCATTCGCGACGGATATCTTGTTATTGACGAGGAGCTGAACGTTGTTTCTGCTGCAGGTCCTAAGGTGCTGTCGCAATATCCGGAGAAATACTACTATTATGAGGATATATACACTCCTACACTTGCATATGAATTTGACGAAAAAATTGTTGACGTTTCAAAGTCCCGCTTGATTGTCAGCGGAAATGATGTTACCGACAAGGCCACATGGGACAAAGGTTCAGTTATACTTAAGGACTACACGGTCAGCGCAGGTGATCATATTGTTTGGTTGGCTCTTACAAGCAAAAAAGGAGACGTTGAGGTGTTTGAGACTACTTTCTCTTGCGGAGACGGTTCTGTTATGAATCTCTACGCGGGAGAGATACACGCCCACACCTCCGATTCGGACGGCAAGGAGACTGTAAAGGAAGCGTATAGATATGCACGCGACGTGGCAAAGCTTGATTTCTTCTCGGTAACCGACCATTCTGACTCCTTCAAGAACAGTGTATATCAGGAATCGCATATTCCAAATGCAGACGCTTACAATGATCCCGGAAAATTCGTTGCATTGTACGGCTATGAGCAAACATATAACATAAACACCGGATATTACGGTCATCTGAACACTATCAATCGATCTGCTCTTACCGGTCGTTCGATGAATCTTGGTATGTTTTACCGTGAGATGGCAAAGGATGAAAGTGCGGTTGTAATGTTCAATCATCCCGGCTACACGTGGGGTAATTTCCTTGAATATGATTTTTACAGCCCCGAGTTTGACCGCGTGATTAATCTTAGCGAGATCAAGAGCAAAGCCGCTGCCGATTACGAGTACGCGCTTTCACTGACCAAAGGTTGGCACGTTTCTCCGGTATATAATGAGGACAACCACAGTGCAAACTGGGGTGCTGCAAACGAGCATTGCGGATTTGTACTTGCGCCTGCCCTTACAAGACAAAATATTATTGAGGCCTTTAATAAGAATCGCACGTACACCACATCTGACAGAACATTGAAAATATATTATAAGATCAACGATGAGTGGATGGGTAGCCGTCTTAACAATCCGGACGTGCTTCATTTCAACGTAGAGCTTTCTACTGATAAGTCGAGCGGTCTCGGTACGGTATCAATTATTGCTGAAGACGGTATTGTTGTATATAATGAGAAGGTTGGCACAAAAAAGAGCCATACCCTGAACGTCGATCTTCCACCCCATTACGATTACTATTACATAAAGGTTGAATCGAACGCTATCTGGGCATATACGGCACCCATATGGATTGAAAACAGAGAACACCTTACCGTAGACAGTCTTTCTCAGGAGCTTTTGGTAAACAACAGCGGTTATAACGATCATCGCATATGTGCTACAGTAACAAATCACACAAGCGAACCCATGAAGAACGTTACCGTGGATTTCTACACCACGCCGGTATCAGGCTTCCCCAATGCTGAGAAGAAGCCCGTTAAAACCGTGAACGTTGGAGATATTGCCCCCGGTGCAACAGTTCCCGTATATGCGGACATCCAGTATATATACACGTCACCGAGAGTATATGCGGACGTAAAGGGAACGCAAAACGGAAAAGATTACGGTGCAGTAAAATATATGGAAATATCAACGTTGTATTTCACAGAGATCCTTCCGCTTACGCGTGACGGCGGAACAGATGCTTTTGAATTCTTTGAGATATATAACAACAGCGATATGGCGATCAATCTTGCCTCCTGCAGTATTCGCTATTATGTCAAGGCAGGTGCAAAGGCGGCAGACCTTCAAAGCAACACGTGGGTTCTGAGCGGCAACATTGAACCGCACTCCACTATGGTGATATGGGTGGTGCCCGAAGGCAATAAGCTTACTGTTGCGGATTTCAATAAGCATTTCGGTACAAAGCTTGTAGAGGGTAAGGATATTGTTATGATAACGGGCATCAACATTCCGAATATAAAGCCCGTTCAGCTTGAAATTCTCAGAGACAAGACCGTTATCGGCCGTGCGTGGTACAACTGGGGCGGAGTGTCAAATGTCAGAGCGGACACATCGATCATGTATAACTATCCGACCGACTACACCATGACCGCTAAGGTGGATAAGTTCTACGTTGCTCCCACACCCGGTTCGCTTGCTGACGGTCAGGTTCCTGCTACCGTTACACAATAAGCGGTTCAATAACCTACCAATATTAATTCGTTAAAAGTGCTGTTTCGTCTGGTCGAGCAATGCCGACACCGGCGAAACGGCACTCAAACAGTTAACGGAAAGTACGTTGTTGTCGAGAATGTACAGCACGAATTGCTCGAAGCACCTGTTACCGTATATAACTTTGAGGTTGAGGATTTCCATACCTAATAAGATATAATTAAACAAAAATATTCGCTTAATCTAAAGTATAACGGAGGGTATTCTGATGACAGCGCAAGTCGGAGATAAGTTTGAATATAACGGAAAAAGATATACTTACGTAATGAAAACCGATCACATCGGATTTAGCCCGCGGGATTACGGTATAACGCCTGCATATACATGTACAGCATGCTGGGCGGGTTACTGGTGCGAATACAGCATCAATGAGAATGGATTATTTTTAAAGAATCTTTTTGTGAACTCTATGGATGATAATTATCCCGATATAGAGGGCGTAAGTGTTTCGGGTGACGAGGAGCGAAGTCTCGTTATGGGGCATCACGTTTACAGAAGAATCAATAAGCCTATGAAATATACGGGTAAGCTGCTTCTCGGCAACGATTTTATGCCGCAATATTACGTTCATATGGGTTATCAGGGATATTGGACTTATCGGGAGCTTCTTCAATTCGTGTTTGTTGACGGTGCTCTTGTTGCCGTGAATGACGTAAGTCGGATTGCCGCGATGAAGCGCAGACAGCTTCACGAGGATAAAAGATCGCGCTTTGGTAAGTGTCCGCTTGAGGGTGCGTTCGGTTTTACCGAGGCTGAATATAAATCCTTTTGCAAGGGTGGAGAGGAAGCCTTCCTTAACGACATGGCATTTAATTATCCAACGCTTAAGCCGGAACAAACAGATGAAACACCGCTCGGAGATCTATCCGAATAAAAATGCAACGTAAAAAAGGGCGGGAGAAGGATACAATGACGATAAGAGAGCCCGCAAGGGATATTCCCGTTATCGGGGAATTTGATATTGTAGTCGTAGGCGGAAGCTGTACGGGCGTTTTTGCGGCTGTGCGTGCAGCAAGACTCGGTTCAAGGGTGGCGATAATCGAGCAGGCGGGGGCTTTTGGCGGTACGGCAACGAACGGATTTGTCTGCATATGGCATTCGCTTACAGATACAACGTATAAAAAGAAAATAATCGGCGGACTTACCGAGGAGATGCTCACAAGGCTTGGACGAATACCTAACGGACTTCGCATACGCACTCCCGCAGAGGATGCACCGTGGAGAGCACCGCATTACAGCGTTTACATACTCAACACCGAGGAGATGAAGATAGAGCTTGACAGGATGATTATCGAATCGGGCGTTACTCCGTATCTTCACACTCGTTACTCTGCACCTTACGTAGAGGACGGTGAGCTTCGTGCGGTAATTATAGAGAACCGCTCGGGAAGAGCGGCGATCAAGGCAAAATACTTTATTGATGCAAGTGCAGACGGCTTTCTCGGTGCGGATATGGGTATGGAGGTCTATTACCACGAGCATCTTCAGCCGTCTACCACAGGTGCAAGAGTCTGGGGCTGGGATAAGCTCAAAAAGCCGAATAAGCTCCTTCGAAGCGACGAGATGCAACGTAGGATCGGTGCCCGTGCAGGCTGGGAAATTCCCGTTCCGGGAACGAGTGACGTCAGCAATTGGTGCAAGCCGCAGTTTATCGGTGATCTTTCCGATGCCGACACTCTCACACGAGCTGAAATTGAAGGACGTGCCCAAATACGTGAGATGATGAATATTCTCCGTGAAAACGATCCGCACGGAAACGAGCTTTCTCTCGTTGCACTCGGTTCGATGATAGGAATCCGTGAAACGAGACAGCTTAAATGCTCGTATACTCTGACCGCAGACGATATCCTATACGGAAGGGGATTTGAGGATGCCATCGGATATTGCGCATATCCTGTTGACGTTCACGTTGACCGCATGCCCACCACCTTCAGATATCTTGACGGAACCGAGCAGCACGCAAATCCCTCGGGAGATGTCGAATGGGTGCGTTGGAGAACTGATGATGGTCCGTATCCGACATATTGGCAGATCCCGTACAGATGTATGCTTCCCGAAAATATCGGAAATCTTCTGATATGCGGAAGGGCGATAGACGCAGAAAAATCGGCACACGGCGCGGCAAGAGTTATGATAAGTCTGAATCAGACGGGCGAGGCGGCAGGTGTTGCTTGCTATGAGGCTTTGACCAACGGTGTCCGCGTTCAGGATATTGATATTAAATCACTCCGCAAGCGAATGGCTGAAGGCGGCTCGGTGGTTCTTTGAGCTAAAGAATGGATTTTACCGCAGGTACTTTGAGTATCTGCGGAATTTTTTTGCAATACCTCTTGACAAATAATACTATGCGTGGTATAATATTATACGAAAGGGGGTATATGCATGGATATACAGCTCAAAAGAGGACTTCTTGACGTTTGCGTTCTTGCGGCAATAAAGGACGAGGACTCTTACGGATACAAGATAATTAAGGATATGAAGCCGTACGTGGATATGTCCGAATCAACGCTCTATCCGATTCTTCGACGGCTTGAGGCGGCAAATCTTCTGACCGTAAATACCGTCGTGCATAACGGCAGACTTCGGAAATACTACCACATCACGCCGCAGGGAATTAAGCGCATTGAGGACTTTAAGACCGAATGGGAAGAGATCGTTTCGATTTATAATTTTGTAGTGAAGGAGGGTGGCACAAATGACTAAAAAAGAATTTTTAGGAGAGCTTCGAGATGGACTTTGCGGATTTTCTGACGCGGATATTCAGAAGTCAGTTGAATTTTATGATGAAATGATAGAGGACAGAATTGAGGACGGCATGACCGAGGAGGAGGCTGTTGCAGATATTGGCAACGTCAAGGACATTGTGTCGCAGATACTTATCGAAATGCCGCTTCCGAAGCTTGTTCGGGCGAAGGTGAAAAAGAGCAAGACCGCAAGGCAAAGTAAAAACGCAAAAAGCGGCATGGGACCGTGGAGCATAGTGCTTATCATTCTCGGCTCTCCGATATGGGTATCACTTCTTCTTGCACTTATTGCAGTTGTTTTTTCACTTTACGTTGCGGGATGGAGTATTATAATCACACTTTACGCATCCGACGTTGCAATTTTTGTGAGCGGTATCGGAGGTATGCTCGCCACACTTCCTGTTTCAATTTTTCAAACGGGAGCGGTAGGAGCAATTCTTTTCGGCGGCGGACTTTGCTGCATAGGTCTTTCGATATTACTGCTTTTCGTTTTCAATCTCGTTACAAAGGGATATTGCTTACTGACAAGAGTGCTTTGGCGCGTCATAAAGAAGATGTTCATTTGACGGAGGTCAACTTATGAAGGGATTTAAAATAGCAGTTATAATAATTGCGGTGATATTTGTGATCGTCGGCTGTGCTATCGCGTTTTTCGGCATGGCGTCGATCGACTTTGATTTTGATAAGCTTGCAACCAATGAAGCCGTAACGAAGGAATATACGGCGGAGGGCGATTTCGACAGGATCTACGTTGAATCTATTCTTTCTGAAATAAAGCTCGTAAGCTCCGAGGATGACACCTGCCGCGTGATGTATACGGATACGCGCAAGCTTCTTGTTAGCGTCAGCGTTGACGGTGGTGAGCTTAAGGTCGTTCAGAAGGACGAGCGCAAATGGTACGAAAGGATCGGAATATTTACCACAAAGACCGAGATCGTTATATATCTCCCGAAGGAGGAATACGAAAGCCTTGAGGTATCCAACACAGTTGGCGACTTATACGTTCATAGCGGATTTACCTTCGGCTCCGCATCCGTCGATGCGACAACGGGCGACGTTGAATTTCTCGCAAGCGTTAAGGGACGTCTGAACGTAAACGCAACCACGGGCGACATTGAGATATGCGGAAAGAATATTTCCGATATTCATGTCGAAAGCAACACGGGCGATATCGAGCTTTCCTCGGTCACCGTTGCAAACGATATATATCTTGGTGCAACCACGGGGAAGGTTACCGTGTCGGACGTTACCTGCAGGCAGATAATTGCAGAAACCACGACGGGCGGAGTCAGCCTTGATGACGTTGTAGCGTTAGGGACGATGAAGCTCAATACAAGCACGGGATCGGTAAGGATCGATATGTGCGATGCGGCGGATATCTACATCGAAACCACCACCGGCAGTGTTACGGGCACGCTCCTTTCGGAAAAGCAGTTCTTTACAAAAACGGGCACCGGTAAGGTCAACGTTCCGCCATCGGGCAACGGCGGCAGATGCGAGATCGAGACGGGGACGGGAAGTATAAGGATCGAAATAAGCTGAATATTTAAGCAGGGGAAATTTTCTCCTGCTTTTTTTACAAAAGATTGTCAAATATACTTGACAAGTGCTTCTCTTTATGGTATAATATTGTCAAATATATTTGACAAGGAGGGCGTATGAACGAGAAATTGCGTAATGCCCGAACCGCAATGGGCATTTCACAAACCGAGCTTGCCAGAAGGGTAGGCGTTTCCAGACAGACGGTCAACATGATCGAAAATTCAGAATATAATCCGACGCTTGAACTGTGCGTGAGAATATGTAAGGTGCTCGGAATGACGCTTAATGATTTATTTTGGGAGGGATAATGATGTTTTACGATGAAAGAATTGAAAACGAGAGAGGCAGGATATCACGTAATGCCTTGATCTTTGCAGTAGTGGTTTCGCTTGTAGCGTGGGTTGTACATACCTACAGCATGTGGGGACTCGACGAGATCAAAATATTGCTTTGGATCTCGGTCATGGAGCCTGCTGTTGTTTTGGTGGGAGGTATTATTCTCGCAATAGGTGGCTTTATCGGCATGGTCAACAGAAAGGACGAAAGAGTTGTATTTTTGCAGAATCACTTTTTCGCACGTGCTTTGCCGGTGGCACTTTTGATAATTTTCGGCGTTTATGCGGTATTTCTTCCGATAAACGTTATTATAGGATTTCCCATCAATACTAACGTAATGGGTTTTGATTACACGTTTAACGAAACTCTGCTTATTCTGTCTCTTTATTTTATATATGCATTTAAGAAGAGTAGTATATATTTCAACTATTCTGTAATTGACGACAGGCATTACTATAAGCGTGTTTTTCAAAGAATAGGAAAATTTGCGCTTATAGTGCTTGCGTATTTTGCCGTTTCTTTTTTAATAACGTTCTTTTTCGTGCTTGCCTTCAGAGTACAAGGAACCGAGGTGATAGTTTATCTTTTTAAGATCATTTTGAAATACCTGCTGTCGTTTTTGTTTGCTTCGCTTGTCTACCTCTTGTGGTCGTATCTTGAAAAGGAAAGCTATATAAGAGAAAAGGGAACACCGCTGTCAAGTCTCGTGTTTTTTGCTGTGGCAGTAGGAATAAATGCACTTTATCCTGTGATTTCGCTTATTATTGAATCTCTGGATATGACGCAGGTAGAATCCCTTATGGCGATCCACAAAATAAGCTTTATTCCGGAATGCGTTGGCTTTTGCTTGTTTGTTTTCTATATGTATTTTTATTACGAATACCGAAAGCAAAGTAATAATCCTTTGATAGAAAGGGCAGTCAGTCTTCTGTGGATAATGCGAGCCTTCAATTTTGGAATAAATCAAGTTCAGTCAAATTTCAGCTACGTATATATGATAAAGCTCAAAGACGCTGAAGAAATCATGATGCTTTCCCGTATCGTATCATGGATAACTACCGTATGCAGCTGTCTTAGCAATCTTTTGATGGCGGTAATATTCAGTATGACCGTTGTTGCATTAATTAAAGACAAAAAAATACGTTCGTTTAACAATATTGCGGTTATTCTGTTTGGTGTTTATAAGATCGTTATTGTGGCTATGCGGCTTACGGGACGCGTTGTGATTCCGAGCGGATTTGCTTCCCTTATCGAGTTTTTATTTGAATGTTATCTGTGCTTCATAATCTTCAAGGTGTTTGCAAAAACGGACGCAGAAGAGCTCCCCGAGCCTTAATTTCCTCAATTCTCGCAACGCGAGAGAGATTCCTTCAAGCGGGGGTTGTAATTTTTCCGTCGCTGTGGTAGAATGTAGGTGCAGCTGAGGCTGACAACATCAAATTTTAAGGAGACAAACATATGGAAAAGAAAACTATCGGTAAATTCATTTCGGCTTTGCGGCGTGCAAGCGGAATGACGCAGCGCGAGCTTGGCGACAGGCTTTTCGTATCGGACAAAACGGTAAGCCGCTGGGAGCGCGACGAATGCACTCCCGAGCTGTCGCTGATTCCCGTTATTGCGGAGATCTTCGGAATCACCACCGACGAGCTTTTGCGCGGTGAGCGGAACAGCTCGGATGCGTCCGAGGGCGATGCACAGAACGCAAGCAAAAAGGCGAGAAGCAGAAAGCAGTTTCGGTTGATGCTTGGCGAAAGGAAAAGGCGTTATATTAATCTTACGATGATTTCTGTCGGGACAGCGATTCTCGGACTTATCGTTGCTGTCATTTGTAACTTTTCGTTTTCAAAGGGCTTACTCGGCTTCTGCCTTGCAAGCGTTTGCTTTGTGGCGAGCATTATCTGCCAGACGTTGTTTTTGATCAACTCACTTTTCACGATTGACGAGGAAGACGAATACGATGACGAGAGCAGAGAAGATATCACCGATGCAAACACGGGCATGGTGAAAACAGCGGTGGCTGTTATCTGCGGTGTTGTGATTCTGTGGGCATTCTGCCTCCCGATCGTGGTATTTACCGCAGGGGGCGTCAATTTCGGGCTGGATTTTGATTCGTGGCTGCCGCTCGGTCTGATTTTCTCGGCGATTGCATTTATATTTGAATACGTTTTGTGGCATTTTCTTGTCAAGAACGTATTCGTTAAAGACGGATACATTACTCTTACCGATGAAGAGAAAAAGCTCTCCGCAATTCGCAAGCGCGGAATAAAAACGGCAATTTTAGCCTTTGTAATTGCGCTCTGCGTTCTTTCCGTGGTGATATTTGTGATTGAATCGATCGGTATCGAGCCCTACCTTGAAAAGCTGACGTTTGAAACGATTGAGGACTTTGAAGCTTTCACAAAGCAGAGGTATGACGAATGGTTTGAGGATGGTTACGGCGAGCTTAAGGAATCGATGACCGAGGAGGAATATAACGAGCTTTACGAAAGCCAGAAGGTATATAAGGAGATAAATCGCGCGGACGGCTCGGTTCTCGTGCGGTATTATCATTCAAAAGCCCAAAGCTACAACCTCAGATTTGACGGCGACGATCTTGTGCCGATAACCGTTATAACTCGTGAGGCTATGCAACGCGGAAGGCAGATCTGTGAGACGATTCTCGGCTGCTTGTACGGTGGAATTGCAGTTGCTTTCATTGTGAGTGCTGTGGGATATACGGTTTACGTTTGTCGCAAGAAGCATATCTGACTAAAACGGCGGATCTCGGTCCGCTGTTTTATTTTTTGAGTTTTTTGAAAAACTTTCAAAAAACCCCTTGACAAATCTGTCTATTTGTGATAGACTATATATGCAGTCTATTGATGATAGACAAAAACGCACCCCACGGAGGTTAATTATGGAAGAAATGAGACTCGGAATGGTTGAGGCGCGCTTTGCGGATATCGTGTGGCAGAACGAGCCGATGACCACAAAGGAGCTTTGCGCCGCTTGCGAAATCGAGCTTAATTGGAAGAGAACCACCACGTATACCGTTCTTAAGAAGCTATGCGACAGAGGAATACTTGTAACCGAGAACAGCATTGTTCGTTCGCTTGTATCGAAGGATGAATTTTATGCGATACAGAGCGAGAAATTTGTTGACGACACGTTCGACGGCTCGCTTCCCGCATTCATTGCGGCGTTCGCGTCAAGGAAAAGACCGACCGAGAAGGAGCTTGAAGAGATACGCAGAATGATTGATTCATTCGGAAAGGAGAAATGATGGCAAATATTTTTCTTTCGTTACTGAACATCAGCCTTACGGCAAGCTGGATGGCTCTTGCGGTAATTCTTGTCCGCTTTATATTCAGAAAAGCACCGAAATGGCTTTACTGCCTGCTTTGGGGGCTTGTCGGACTTCGCCTTGTTATGCCATTTTCATTGCAGAGTGTTTTCAGCCTCGTGCCGAGCAGGAAACCGATTCCCGACGGCATTACCGTGTCGCAAAGTCCGCAGATTGACAGCGGCTTTGATTTTGTAGATAATGCGATAAACCCGATCATATCAGATAAGCTTGCGCCAAGCATCGGAGCAAGCGTAAACCCGATTCAGATCATTTCCGAAATTGCGGCAATCGTGTGGCTTTGCGGCGTTATCGCAATGCTCGCTTATGCCGCCGTCTCCTATGCACGCATTTATATGAAGGTTCGTCCGTCCGTGCTTTATCGGAATAATATCTTCTTCTGCGATGACATCGACACACCGTTCATTCTCGGCATCCTACGCCCGAAAATTTACGTTCCGTCGGGAATTTCGGACGGTAATTTACAGTTCGTCATAGAGCATGAAAACGCCCACCTCAAAAGAAAAGACCAGCTCTCTAAGCCGCTCGGATTTCTGCTTCTTTCGGTTTACTGGTTCAATCCCGTGCTGTGGGTTGCGTACGTTCTGCTCTGCCGTGATATCGAAAAGGCGTGCGACGAGCGTGTAATAAAGGAAATGAGCGATGAGGCAAGGAAGGGATATTCCGAGGCTCTCGTTGCCTGCAGTGTTCACCGAAGAGCGATCATGGCGTGCCCGATTGCATTCGGCGAGGTCGGAGTTAAGGACCGCATCCGTTCGGTGCTTTCCTATAAAAAGCCCACATTCTGGATAATCGTTGCCGCCCTTGTGATAAGCATAGTCGTTGCGGTCTGCTTTATGACGGATCCGTTTGAAACGGGTGCGGGTATAAATAACACGGGCATTATCGGATTTAGTGTTTCCGAAAATGAAGACGGCGGTGCTACACTTAAATTCGATTATTGCAGTCTTTTATCGTATAATGTGAAAAAGCTCAAGGATAATTGGGAAATATACGCTTCTCAAAATATGAGCGAGAACAACAGATTGAAGAATACGGTTATATCGATAGAAGTGAGGGATGGCTTCCAAAATAGTAAGGACTTTTTGGAAAAATACGCGAAATGGACTGAAATAACGTCCACTCTGCGCATGAGAGCAGTTCGCTCCAGATATGATACTATATATATTTACATTCATTCGATGTGGAATATGAGCGTTGAAGAAAAGAAAAACGTGCCGCTTGGCGTTGTCGGAGGAAGCTTTGAAATAGATATTGAGCTTGATAGTGATCAGGATTTAATGATTTCTGACGGAATACGCATTATTTCGTATGGGTCGAATGCGAAGGATATTGCTATATGCCCTAAGGGGGCGAGGCTCGATTACGGATCAGTGATGATCGATCTGCTGTGGACAAATTATACGAATGAAAGATACGATATAGGAAAGAATTTCAAGGTATACCGTTTTGAAAACGGAAGGTGGACACAGTTGAAGAGGCAAATTTACCGGGATTTTGATTCATATTTTGTAACGCGTCAGTCTTCCGTAAGTCTCAATTATAATCTTTCACTGTGCTATGATTTATCAAAGCCCGGGATCTACCGATTTGAGGCATATGGTGGTGCGTGGGTAATATTTGAAAAATATGATAATGAGCTTGAAACGGCAGAAATCACTCGCGTAACCGTTCTTAACGGTAAAGGCGAGACCGTTGAAATTTCGGATGAAAGTGCAATAGATCTGCTTGTTGAGAGGCTTGGAAAGCTCTCGGGCGAATACTGCGGAAACAGCACCGGCAACGACGAAAGTGTTGTATATTCCATTCACATTCATACCTCCGATGATTACGTTACGACCTACACCTTGCAGGAGAATAATGTATTTACGGTTGAAAAGAATCTTATTTACGTGAGCTTCCGTCCTTCGCGTGATCTTTGGCGGGATCCCGAGGTTAAGGAGCTGATACAGTGGTTAGGTATATATGCCGGTGTATATAACGAGAAATAAAATTTTAAAAGGCTTTTCTTCGGAGGAGCCTTTTTCATCTTGTGAAATGAATTTTATGAAAACCCTTGACAAACCCCCAAAAAAGTGGTATAATATTGAAAAATTACGAAAGGGCAACGACAATTATGGCGGCATCAGTTATTATTTATATTAATATTGAGCCTTGGCAAGGTATTGAACCTATGTATTGGTTTGCGTCGGGCTTGTATTGTCGTACCCAATTTTTGGCGTAATTTTATATTTACGGTATTTAATTTTCAAGGGATACGGACGGTACAGGTCGGGAATTTCGGCTTGTACCGTCCTTCTATTTCTAAAAACTAACATTACGGAGGACTAAAAAATGATATTTGAAGCAAAAGAGATCACATTAAAGGACGGACGAACGGCTGTTCTGAAGAACCCAGAGGAGGGCGATGGAGCAAAATTCCTTGATTACATAACGACGGCATGCAAGGAGACCGATTTCCTTTTACGCACACCCGAGGAGTGGGAAGGAGTTACGGTTGAAAGCGAGGAGAGATGGATACAGCGGGGCAGAGAATCGGACAACACGCTGATGATCGCCTGCTACGTTGACGGTGCCGTTGTCGGAAACTGCGAGATAAGCTTCCGCGGAGGTAAGAAGGCGGGTCACAGATCGGTAATTGCGATAGCTGTTCTCCAAAAATATTGGGGGCTTGGCATCGGCTCTGCGATGATGGCCGAGCTTATCAAGGCGGCAAGGGCACATGACGGATGTGAGATAGTTGAACTTGAATTTATTGAGGGTAACGATCGAGCACGTGCGCTTTACGAAAAATTCGGCTTTGAAATAATTGCCGAGCGACCGAACGCCTTTAAGCAAAGAGACGGCAGTATGGCTAAGGAATTCATGATGCAGCTGTATTTATGATCTTGCTATTGACAAACACACGAAAATGTGTTATACTATAGCAAAAAAACGTAAAGGAGAAATTCTATGAAGAAAATTTTTAGTTTGATTGCCGTATTTGCTTTGATATTTTCACTTTCTGCGTGCCAAAGGACGCCCGACACTACAAATTCGGGATCTAAGACCGGAAATCTTGCTGATGACGGCATGAAGGTCATCTCGCTTATGAATGAGATGATCAGTAACGATGAATATGGGCTTATGGTTTTGAACAATTACTCAAAATACGTTGAGATAATAAATGACATTCGCCGCGGCAATTACAGCACGCCTACCGCAGTTTACGAGCTTAAGATGGACACCCGATTGGTTATCAGGGCGGGTAGAGACGGATTTTCAGAAGCTCTTGACAGATACGTTGACAGCATGGCAAATGCTTCGGTTGTTTCGTACATAAACAGTGCGGAAAGCATTGACGGTGTTGCAGTCTCGTCGCTTTTCTCTGCAACTGTTGCCTTTGTTGATGAAAGTGTTAAGGAGGATGCCATATACCTTTACGCGTTTGAGGATGGATATCCGATATTTGTTAATTTTACGTGCGGTGAGGACGGAGCGGTTATTGCAAGCGGAAACTTCATCATGAATTTGCAGCTTTACCCCGACTCTGCCGACAATATTGAGCAGTTCTTTGCGGATTCGGGATTCCGTGATTGTAAGGTAAAAAAGGTACGTTGAATAAAAAATTGCATAAAAAATCACCTCAAGCCATTTTGTGACTTGAGGTGATTTTTGTATAGCGTAAGTTTTTTATTAGAGATTGGTCATTTCTTATTCTTTATCCACAATCCTGCGAAAGCAAGGCCTGCGATCTCCAAAACGCCAAAAATCATATATTTCCACATGGCTTCAAGGTTGGCAAAATGGTTATTTCTGAACCAAATGAAAAGATAGTATATCAGCATTGATATTGCCGGAGCTATCCAAAGCTTGTTTAAAAGATCGTCGCCCTTTTCAGCCAAGGCGAGAGCAACTATCAGACTGGCGTATGCGACAAAACCGAAAAGTCCTTCGAGACTGAAAAAAGATATAAGTGAAATGATAGAAAACAACAGATTGATTCCGGAGAAGATAAGAATGTTTTTCTCTTTCCTTGAGTAGAGTGCTATTGACATGCCACCTGTGGAGACCCAGATGAATATTTTCATAAGTGAAAGAGAAAAAAGTGAGGTTGAAATCATTGCGCTAATATCGGATAGAACGTTATGGATGGTCATCACGCCAAAGCACACAGCCGCAATGGTGGCAAATATTTTTGAATTGTTGCTGCTTGTCATATTTTCTCCCTGAAAAATAATTAATTTATTCCCCTCAAGCCGACGTGAATGCATCGACTTGAGGGGAGATCTTTCTTTATATCAGCCGCAAACGATCTCTTCGCACACGAAGCAATCCTCGTGAATTGCGTGAACGGGGCAGGCCTTTGCACATTCACCACAGCCGGTACACTTATCGTAGTTGATAACTGCGAGGTTCTCATTCATGGAGATCGCACCGTTCGGGCAGGTCTTTACGCACTTCATACAGCCGATACAGCCGTTGGAGCAGATCTTTCTTGTGACCGCACCCTTATCGTGGTTGGAGCAGGTAACAGCGACCTTTGTGGTTGCGTTGATTATCTTGATGATGCCGTTGGGGCAGGTCTTTGCGCATTTTCCGCAGCCGATACAGCTTTCGGAAATGACCTTTGCAACGCCGTTTTTGATAACGATAGCATCCTCGGGGCAGACAGCGGCACAGTCGCCGTAGCCGAGGCAGGCATATGAGCAGAGGCGGTCGCCCGCATAGTTCATATTTGCGCTCTTACAGGTCTTAACGCCCTGATATTCGAACTTCTTATCAACAACGTCGCACGTGCCGTTACAGGAAACGTAAGCTACCTTTCTTACGACCTCGCCCGATTCAACACCGAGAACGGATGCAATATCCTTTGCCGCAGCCGCACCGCCGGGGACGCAGAGTGTGGTTTCCTTTACCTTGCCCTCAGCTAATGCCTTTGCGTAGCCGTCACAGCCGCTGAAGCCGCAGGCACCGCAGTTTGCACCGGGGAGTGCGTCACGGATGGCGAGGAACTTTTCGTCCTCCTTTACTCCGAAGAAGACGGAGGCGAGTGTGAGGATTACCGCACACACGGCGGCAATTGCCAGACAAATAAGAACGGGAATTAAAATTTGCATATCTTCACCTTACCTTTCACGCAAGAAGGGTTTCAACAACGCCCGCAAATCCGTAGAAGGCAAGAGCAACGATGGACGCCGCCATAAGCGTTACGGGGAGACCGCGGAAGCACTTGGGGGAGTTTGTATCGTTGATTCTCGAGCGAACTCCTGCAAAGAGAACCATTGCGAGGAGGAAGCCGAGACCTACGCCGAGAGAGGCGATGATGGATTCGAGGAAGTTATAGCCTGCGGTGATGTTGTTGAGCGTTACACCGAGAACTGCACAGTTTGTTGTGATGAGGGGGAGGTAGATACCGAGGGACGCATGGAGCGCGGGTATGAATCTCTTGAGAATGATCTCAACGAACTGAACGAGGGTTGCTATAACGAGGATGAACACGATTATCTGGAGGTACTGGAGTCCGAGCGGGACGAGAACGAAATTGTAGATCGGCCAGGTTGCCGCTGTTGCGAAGAGCATAACGAAGATAACCGCCATACCCATACCGCTTGCCTGATTTACCTTCTTGGAAACGCCGAGGAAGGGGCAGATTCCGAGGAACTGATTGAGGACGTAGTTATTGACGAGAACACCGCCCATAAGTATGAGAATTAATTCTTTAGCCATTTACTGCTTCCTCCTTTTCGTTTACATTTGATGCGCAAGCACCGTTCTTTGCGCAGGTGCCTGCCGAGGGACAGCCCTCACAGCCGAAGCTCTTCTTCTTGACGCCGCCCTTCTTTTCGGTAAGCTTGTTCATTACCGCGATGAGGATACCGTATACGAGGTAGCCGCCGGGAGCCTGAGCAAGAATCGGGATCTTGAAGAAGGACATAAAGGGAATCTCGAGACCCATGAACGTGCCTGCACCGAATACCTCACGGATGAATGCCATAAGGAAGAGTGCAAGTACGAAGCCGAGGCCCATTCCGAGGCCGTCCATTGCCGAGTCGAGAACAGTATTCTTTCTTGCGAACATTTCTGCTCTGCCGAGGATTATACAGTTAACAACGATGAGTGAGAGATAAACGCCGAGCATCTCGTATACGGGCGGCAGGAATGCCTGAAGGAGCATCTGCACCGCGGTAACGAAGCCCGCAATGATAACGATGTAGCAGGGAACTCTTACCGAGTCGGGGATAGCCTTACGGAGTGCGGAGATAACCGCATTCGAGCAGATGAGGACAACTGTTGCCGCAAGACCCATCGAGAGAGCGGAGATGATGCTTCCCGTGGTTGCGAGAGTGGGGCAGGTACCGAGAACGAGGATGAGAACGGGGTTCTCTGTGATTATACCGCGGAGGAGTATTGCAAGCTTGTTATTTTTCATTTTTCATCTCCTCCTTTCATGAGATCAAATGCCGCGAACGCCTGCTTGATCGCGCTCTTATATGCGGATGTTGTAACGGTAGCACCGGAAACGTTTTCAACGCCTGTGTATGTCTCGGATGTTGTACCGTTGAACTTTTCGTAATATTCGGGAGTTGCACAAACGTCACCGATACCGTCGGTTTCGTTTTCGTAGGTTGTAAGCGTGGAAATGATCTTGCCGTCAGCAGAGATAGCGACCTTGAGCTGTATATATTCGCCGGATGCAACGTATTCACCGTTGATGCCGTAGCCAGCTGCCTGAAGTTCAAATACAAGGTTGCCGGTTTCTGTAGCGTATGCCTTAAGCACGTTCTTGCTTATGCCCTCGGGGAGTGTTACCTCGGAAAGCTTTGATGCGGTGTATACTGCGTATGCTGCCTCAGCCTTTGCCTTAGCGTCTGCATCTACGTCAGCACCTACTGCCTTGCCGTCCTCGCCTACACCGACGAACGCCTCGCCGATTGACATGACGACGCCCTTTGTGCCCTCAGCGGTGTAGATCGCGTCAACGCCGTCGAGGACCTCAACTGCGAACCACTTGGTGAAGGTAAGACCTTCTGTGCCGAGAGCCGCGTTGCAGTTGTCATTGAGGATCTGTGCGGGATCACGGAGATCAACAGATCCGCCTCCCATAATAACGTGAGCCTGAAGAGCCGCCTTTACCGCGTCTGCATAGCCGTTACTTGTCTTTGTTGCACCGGAGATGATGTTCGGTGCGAAGGAATCGAGGGCCTGACCGTTATATGCGTTGTCAAGATCGTTTTCCTTGCCGAAGGTTTCGCTTGATGCGGTGTACTTCGAGCCTGTGATCTTACCTTCAGCGTCAACGCCGCACATGATAACGAGTCCGGACTTGTAACCGCTTACGGACATTTCGAATACGTAGCCCTTGCCGTTTGTTTCCTTGTATGCCTTTGTTACGGAAGCGGGAAGCTCAACGGTTGAAAGATCGATCTCCTCAAAGCTTTCGCCCTCGGGAAGAACTATTGTGAGTGTTGCGTTTGCCTTATCGTTTGCTGCCTTATCGATTATCGGCTTTGTTACAACGTTGACTACCGCCAAAAGGAGTGCAACCGCAACGCAGATAACCGAGAGGACCACGGTGGGCATTATGTTTTCCTTTTTCATGCCTTTGCACCTCCGAACGGCTTTCTCTTACACAGCTTGTCAATGAAGGGGGTAAGGATATTCATAATGAGAATTGCGAATGAAACGCCCTCGGGATAAACACCGTAGAATCTGATAAGGACCGTGAGAATCGCACATCCGAGTGCGAACACGACCTTACCTAAAGGACGCTTGGGAGTTGTAACGTAATCGGTTGCCATAAAGATCGCACCGAGTAAAAGTCCGCCGCCGAGAATTTCGTAGAGGGCAACGGTAACGTCCTGCTTGATGAGAAGCGAGAGAAGGAACACTGTGCCTACGTAAACGACGGGCGTATGCCATGTGATGACCTTGCGGACGATGAGGTATACGCCGCCAATGAGAAGTGCGATCGCGCACGTTTCTCCGATAGCGCCGCCTCTGTTGCCGATAATCATATCGAGCATGGACGGGAGCTTTCCTTCGGCACCACCGAGAATAGCGAGGGGAGTTGCGCCGGAGGTGATCTCTGCAAACTGTGTCATAGCACCGCCTGCCACGTCAGCGAATGCAACGAGGAGCATTACTCTTGCGGTGATAGCGGGGTTTGCGAAGTTATAGCCGAGTCCGCCGAATGCGCATTTTACAACTACAATGGCAAATACAGATCCGACGAGGCACTGCCAAAGCGTTACGTTTGTTGAAAGATTAAGTGCAAGAAGAAGACCTGTCACAGCTGCGCTGAGATCTCCAACGGTCTGGGGCTTCTTTGCAAGCTTGTTAAAGATGAATTCCGAAAGCACGGATGCGGCAACGCAGGTGCAGATGATGAGAAGTGCCTTAAGTCCGAAGAAAACTACGGATGCGACCGCAGCGGGTGCGAGTGCGATAAGGACGTCTCTCATTATTGTCTGTGTGGAGGCTTTACCGTGGATATGCGGAGATGATGAAACAATAAGCTTTTCCATATTGATATTCTCCTTTATTCATTTGTCTTTGTTGCTTCGTATGCGGAAAGCTCTTCCTTCGCTACACGGTTGTAGTGAACGAGGGGACGGTTTGCGGGACATACGTAAGCACAAGCACCGCATTCAATGCAAAGGGATACCTTGCCGTTTGCGAGCATTTCCATTTTGTCTTCCTTGCTTTCAAGCTTAAGTGCATTTGAGAAATCCGACGGATCGAGAAGCATGGGACATACGTCTGCACATCTTCCGCAGCGGATGCACGCTGTTTCCTTGAGGGATGCACATTCCTTCTCGGAGAGAACTGTTACGCACGCGGTTGTCTTAACGACAGGCTCGTCGAGAGAAAGCGCTGTCTTGCCGGTCATGGGACCACCAAAAAGTACCTTTCCGGTGTTATCCCTTGCACCGCCGCACGCATTGATCGCAGACGAAAGCGGAGCACCTATGGGAAGGGTAACGAGCTTCGGCTCATTTACACTGCCAGCAACGGTAACCGTCTTCGATACGAGCGGCATACCTGTTTCGACATATTTCGCAATGAATGCAAGCGTTGAAACGTTGAGGACGAGAACTCCGACCTCACACGGACACTTGCCCTCGGGAACAACTCTTCCCGTTGTGTTATATGTAACGATCTTTTCGTGCCCTGCGGGGAAGGTCTTGGGAAGAAGAACAAGGCTTGCTTTTTCAAAGCCCTCGAATGCACCCTTCAGGCATGCGATCTCCTCGCTGTCATTCTTGCAGGCTGCTATCTTACATTCCTTAAGGGAGGGGGCATATTCAAATATAAGCTCAACAGCCCTTCTTACGTATTCCGAATCCTGACGCGCTGTCAATCTGTCGGTGGCGGAGCCTGGCTCGCACTCGGCAGCGTTCACGATAAGTATATCAACGCTTCCGTCCTTGAGTGCAGAGAGCTTCTTTGCAGTGGGGATGCCCTTTCTGCCAAGACCTACAAGACCCGATGCCTTAACTGCCTCGATGAGGCTGTCGAGATCGGTTACGGTGG
>JBGVEZ010000076.1:0-6133 GCA_045120555.1 Eubacteriales bacterium | reverse complement strand
GCTGTCCGTCGCTACGGCGCACACGGTACCTCTCACAGATACGTTGCAGGCGAAATGATAAAGCTTCTCGGCAAGCCCGCAGAGGAAACCAAGATCATCACCTGCCATCTCGGTAACGGTTCTTCCATCTCCGCGGTTAAGGGCGGTAAGGTAATCGACACAAGCATGGGCTTCACTCCCCTTGCAGGCGTTCTTATGGGTACTCGTTGCGGCGATATGGACCCCGCTGTCGTTCCCTTCATTATGCAGAAGCTCGGTCTTGACGCAGACGGCGTTAACACCTATATGAACAAGAAGTGTGGCCTTGCAGGCATTTCCGGAGTTTCATCCGACTGCAGAGACATCGAAGCCGCTATCAACGCAGGCAACGAGCGTGCAAAGCTCTCCATCGATATGCTCTGCTACCAGATCAAGAAGTTCATCGGCTCCTACATCGCAGCAATGAACGGCGTTGACGCTATCGTATTCACAGCGGGCATCGGCGAAAACACTGCAATGGTAAGAAGCGGTGCACTTAAGGATCTTTCCTATTTCGGCATCGAGCTTAATGAAGAGGTAAACGCAGTTACAAAGGGACGCTCCGGCGTTACTGAGCTTTCCACAGAGAACTCCAAGGTAAAGATCTTCATGATCCCCACCAACGAGGAGCTCGTTATCGCAAGAGACACCGAGGCAATTGCAAAGGCTCTCTGATAAATTTACAAAGGCGAGGATCACCTCGCCTTTTATTATATCAAAAATTCTCTGATTTTGCAATAGCTTTCAGAGATTTTTTGCGATCCAATCGTCGGTAAACGCCTCTTTTTTTGAAAAGTCCATAGACGATGAGTATATTTTTTCAAGCTCGAAATGCGCATGATGCATTCCCTGCATATGATACGTTGCCTTTTTTATTATCTCACGGTCAACAGCCTCTATCTTTTTTCGATGTTGCTTTTGCACGTTTCTTTCGCTCTTATCGGTAAAGCGTTGCATGCTTACGTGCCTCGTCGCCTTTTCCTCCCCGTCCGAAGATACAAGATCGGATGATATAAACGATATACCGACGTCCGCAAGACATACGGCATCAAGCGTATGCGGATCAAGGAAATCGTATGACCTGTAGGTCGAAATTCTTCCCGCACGTGCAAATGAGAATATACAATCGAGAAAGAGAGAGGCGTTGCCGTAGCTGTTGTCTATCACTATAACGCTTTTTGCCATCTTAAGATACGTGCCGAGTGCATAAAAGCCAAACATACCGAACGAGCCTGAAAGACCGATCCGCTCAAAATAGGTGTCTGATCGGTCGAGGGACGAAACGAATTTCTTCACGTAAGCTGACAGCTTTTCTCTGTCAGTAGCACTCATAGCGTTCTTTGAGAACTCGCGCCTTATCATCAGTGATGATCGAAGGCAGTCGGACGCGGAATGATACGCCTTCGATTTTTTAAGACCGAGTTCAATTATTCCGTCCTTTTCCGCCCGGAGCACGTCGGAGTCCCAGAACTCACAGAAATTCAGTATACTGTCTCTCGCACCCGGAATGCTTGCCTCACAGATATGCGGTGCAGTTCCGTCAAGGATGCAAAGTCTGCCCCGCTCTCCTCTGTCTACTATCACGCCGTCGAGAGAAGAAGGATCTGACGAGCATGAATAGGTAAGTACGTCCATTCCCTTGCATTGTGCCTTGTACGCTACCTCCTTCATAAATCGGCTTTTTCCTGTTCCGGGACCGCCTTTGATTATATAACGCTCGCAAATCGAGCTCTCCTCGAATATTTCATCATAAAAGCTGTAAAATCCGTAACCCGAATTTGCGGCGGCAAAGAAGCTTTTTGTGCCGTCAACGGTTCTTTCCATACATACCTCCGTTACTGTTTTTATTAATTATATGCTTCGCTTTAACGAATTGTCATATAAAATAATTTGCAGAAACTATATGTTTAATTCCATTTTCGGGCAAAACTATTGACAAAAATAAAACTTTATGATATAATCAAGTGATAACCTGTACACTCAAGGAAGGTAAACAATGAAATCGGACAATAATATAAACATTGAAAGGCTGGCAGACGTGGCAATGCTCTCGCTGACAGACAATGAAAAGCAAAAGCTCACGGCAGATATGCAAAAGCTGATAGCGTTTGCGGAAAAAATAAAGGATTTTGAATACGACGAGGTCAAATACGGTAAACGCGGTCCGAAAAACGTATTCAGATCGGATAAGATAGGTACACGATTTGAACGTAGTGAGCTTCTTTCGGGATGCAATGCTACGTCTGAAGGCTTTATAGAGGTCCCTGCCGTAATAGGAGGAGAGGAATGAACGAGGCAAAAAACGCTATTCTGAATCTGTCGCTTTACAGCGCGGCAAATCTCCTTCGCACACGCGCCTTAAGCTCGCGTGAGCTTACGCAAGCTTATCTTGACAGCATTGAAGAAAGAGACGGCGAGATCGGTGCGTACCTGACGGTATGCAAAAAGGAAGCAATAAATCAAGCAGAGCTTGCGGACAAGCTTCTTCGCGACGGGAACGCCCCCTCCATGCTTACAGGTATTCCCTTCTCCGTAAAGGACAATTTCTGCACGAAGGGAATCCGTACTACGTGCGCATCAAGAATGCTTGAAAATTACGTTCCACCGTATGACGCGCACGTTATAGAGCTCTTGAATCAGCAGGGCGCGGTAATGCTCGGCAAGGTAAATATGGACGAATTCGCCATGGGCTGTACCACCGAAACAAGCGCATTCAAAAAAACGTTAAATCCGCTTGACCCGTTAAGAGCTCCCGGAGGAAGCTCAGGCGGCAGTGTTGCAAGCGTTGCGGCACGCGAGGCTGTATTTTCCATAGGATCTGATACGGGCGGCTCGATACGCCAGCCTGCGGCATTTTGCGGTGTTGTAGGTATGAAGCCCTCATACGGTCGCATTTCGAGGTACGGAATGATCGCATTTTCCTCCTCACTCGACACCGTCGGCCTTGCAACGAGATCCGTCCGCGACAGCGCAATTTTACTCAGTGCCCTCTCTGGAAGGGACGCACACGACGCCACAAGTGCAGACCGTACCGATAACGACTTTGTAAGCGGTATTAAGGACGGCGTTTGCGGAATGAGGTTCGCTTTTGTTCGCGAATCACTCAGAGGCGCGTCCGAGTGCGTTCGAAAGAACACTCAAATTGCAATAGATACGCTCCGTTCGCTCGGCGCAAGTGTTTTGGAGGTATCCCTCCCCGTTGCAGAATTTGCCCTCTGTGCATACCACATCATAGGAAGCTCGGAGGCGTCCTCGAATCTCGCAAGATTCGACGGTATACGCTTCGGCTATCACGCAGACGGATGTGATGACGTTGGAGAGCTTATTCGCCGCTCACGCTCTGAGGGCTTTGGAGACGAGGTAAAGAGAAGAATCATCCTCGGCACCTATTCGCTTGCGGCGGAAAACTTTGACGAATACTACAAAAAGGCAGTCTCGGTAAGAGAATATCTGAAATGCGAGCTTGATCTGCTTTTCGAGAAATTCGACGCAATCATCACGCCAACCTCTCCGACCGAGGCTTACAGATTCGACAGAAGCGGAGATTTCACTGACGAATACCTCAGCGACGCTTACACCGTACTTGCAAGCATGGCACAGCTTCCCGCCATATCCGTTCCCTCGGGAAAGGGAGAAGGCGGAATGCCGACCGCATTGCAGATAATAACAAACAAATTCGAGGACGCAAGGGCGCTTCGTATCTCTTATGCGCTTTCGGAGGCATTATGGACAGAATGAACGAAAAATACGAAATAATCATCGGACTTGAGGTACACGTGGAGCTCGCTACCGAAACAAAGATCTTTTGCTCCTGCCCCACAAAATTCGGTGCGGAGCCAAACACGCACTGCTGTCCCGTTTGCATGGGACTGCCGGGTGCTTTGCCGGTATTAAACGAAAAAGTTATCGAGCTTGCCGTACGTGCGGGTATTGCCACCAATTGCATGGTTGCCGAGCGCTCGTATCACGACAGAAAGAATTATTTTTACCCCGATCTTCCGAAGGGATATCAGATATCACAGTTCAAGCGTCCGCTCTGCACGAACGGCTACGTCGAGGTGAACGGTAAGAGGATCGGTATCACGCAGATACACATTGAGGAGGACGCGGGAAAGCTTATCCATACGGATGACGGCAAAACGCTTATCGACCTCAACCGCGCCGGAATTCCGCTTATCGAAATCGTATCAGCGCCGGATATAAGATCTGCCAATGAAGCTGTCGAATACCTCAAAACGCTCCGACTTATGCTCATTTACGCCGGTGTTTCCGAATGCAAAATGAATGAGGGTCAGCTCCGTTGCGACGTGAATCTCTCGGTTCGAAAGCGCGGCGAGAAGCGTTTTGGCGTTCGTACGGAAATGAAGAACATCAACTCGTTTGCTTTTGTTGCAAAGGCTATCGAATATGAGGCGGCGCGCCAGATCGAGATACTTGAGGGTGGCGGACAGATCGACAGAGAGACGCGTAAATTCGATTCAGATAAGGGAATAACTCTTTCTCTCCGAAAAAAGGAGGAGGCGGCGGATTACAGATTCTTCCGTGATCCCGACCTTCCGACTATCGAAATACTGTCGGATGCGGTCGATAAAATCAAAGCAACAATGCCGAGGCTTCCCAACGAAAGGTACGTTGAATATACGCAAAAATATGCGCTTACCGATTCCGATGCTGATGCACTTATATCCGAGCCGTCTCTGTCTGAATATTTTGAAAGCGTTGCCGTGATTTCACATTCTCCGAAGATAAGCGCTAACCTCATACTCTCTGAGCTTCTTTCTCAAAGCGTTCCGGAACGCCTTTCCGCAGACTTCCCTGCTGTGTCGGTGGCGGCAATATCAAATATGTTTTTTTCAAAGCTTATCAATTCATCGACCGTAAAGAAGCTTCTGCGCCGTGTCCTCACAGAGGGTATAGACCCAATAGAAACCGTAAATGCCGAATCCCTTATGCAGATAAACGACGTCGCCGTACTCGAAGCGGCGGTAAACGACGCTCTGCATGAATGTGCAAAATCGGTTTCGGACTACAAGAACGGAAAAACGAACGCGAAAAAGGCGATAATGGGAAAAGCTATGGTAAAATGCAACGGCAAAGGCAATCCGAGAATCATCGAGGAGCTTTTAAGGAAAGCACTTGACGGCGACTGCTGACCGAATGTCGAAATTTGGATGAATAAGTCAACGTAATTTGAAGGATACTATAAGAAAATCACGTGTTGAAAGGTAGATTACAATGCAAAAAGCACAGATAACGAAATGCTTTGCGCGCGAAATTCTTGACTCGCGCGGAAATCCCACGGTAGAGGCAACCGTCATACTTGCCGACGGAACAGTCGGAGTTGCAAGCGTACCATCAGGTGCCTCGACCGGTATATATGAGGCGCACGAGCTCCGCGACAAGGATCCGAAAAGATACCTCGGTCTCGGAGTATCGACCGCAGTTGCCAACGTCTGCAGAATAATATCACCCGTTCTTTCGGGTGTCAGCGCACTTGAGCAGGCGGAGATCGACCGAATTCTCATCGAGCTTGACGGAAGCGAAAGCAAATCAAAGCTCGGTGCGAACGCAATTCTTTCCGTCTCTCTCGCATGTGCGCGTGCGGCTGCAAACTATTACCACATGCCAATTTACCGCTACCTCGGCGGACTTGACGCATACAGGCTTCCCACTCCCATGTTCAACGTCATGAACGGTGGCGCGCATGCTTCCAACAACATTGAAATACAGGAATTCATGATCGTTCCGAACGGTGTTTCCTCATTTTCGGACGCGCTTCGTATGGGAAGCGAGATTTATCACACTCTCGGAAAAATGCTGAAGGCGGACGGAAAAAGCACTGCGGTCGGTGACGAGGGCGGATTTGCTCCCGAGCTTGAGGATGACGAGGAAGCACTCGACTATCTCTGCCGTGCCATTGAGGAAAGCGGATACAACACAGAGCTTTGCAAGATCGCACTTGACTGCGCAAGTGGAGAATGGTATTCGGACGGGGAATACGTTCAGCCTAAAAGAAAGAAAACTCTCTCGTCCGCTGATCTCTGTGCATACTACAACCGTCTTTGCGACAAATACCCGATTATTTCGATTGAGGACGGTCTTGACGTAAGAGATG
>JBGVEZ010000075.1:0-4434 GCA_045120555.1 Eubacteriales bacterium | reverse complement strand
ATACGTATGATTCTGGTTATGGAGGTTCTTCTTCCGTTAGGCTTTCTGATAGGCGGCATTTTTGCCGGAGGAGTGATATCCGGAATTGCGCTTGCGGCCTTTATTGCAACTTACAACGAGATATTGCGCAGAATTTTGATGGGTCCGACGGTCGAATTTTTTGATGACGGCACGTTCACCATAAGAAGAACGTTCCGTATTAAAGCGGAGAGGCATGATATTTCTTACATCGCATACGTTACCGATCTGGCGCATCATATAAAGGAGATGCGCAGTAACGTGAAGGGCGTTCCTCGGTATGCGTTTTACACGGTCGACGGCAGACTTTTGTTTACGGTAAAGCAGTGTGATAATATGGATGCGCTGATCGAGCATTACGGGATCGAGCTCCGTAGAGAATTCAGCAGCGCTATATATTGATTTGATTAAAAGGAGAATGAAATGGCAGTAAAGGATTGCAAGTCGTGCGGTGCAAGGCTTGATGCAGGCGACAAATACTGTCCCGTTTGCGGTGCTACAGTCGACAAGGGTGATGACCCGAGAGTGAAATACGGCAAATTCTACCTCAACGTATTTACCTCGGATGCGCCTCGGCGAATGCAAATGAGCTCGATTCTTGGGATGGTGGGGCTTGGCGTATTTGATATAGTGATGTGCCTTTGCTTACTGATAGGTGTTTGTACGGATAAAAACAGAATTATCGGGCTTATAATTTTTGTTCCGATGGTAGCTTTTGGGGCGTTTTTTGCGTGGATTTTTATGCGGTATTGGATCATATGCCGAAGAACGAATTATTTCACAATAAAGGGTGATACGCTTGACGTGAGCCTCGGATTTAAACGGTACACTTTTTCGCTTGCTGACATCAAGGAGATAGTGCCTGCCGATAACGGTAATCCCAAATTGGGGGCTATATCGTTTGGCGGAAATAAAACTCCTCCGCTTTTCCCGAGAAGGGTTCTTGCTTTTATCGGGCAAAACGATAAGGTCCTGTTTTGCTCGATAGATCCCCCCGAGATTTTTGAGCTTTTTGATTATCTCGGCTTTACCGTTCCGAGAGTTCATTTCGGAGATATGGTTTGACAAATATCAAAGCCGCACGTGCGGCTTTTTTATTATATAAAATACCATCTTGACAAGCACACGCTTTTGTGATATAATAATATTACCATACTGACGGGAGTTGTAACATGCGTAATAAAAGCCTTACTGAAATAATGATAAGGATCGCGAGATGCGTTGCGGCGTATATCGTTTTTATGCTTGCGCTTTCGCTGTTTGATTACTGCTTTATAACCGAAAGAAACGGCGAGGAGCTGATAACGAAGGCGATCAAAAGCAACGTGATAAACGTTGCTGCGGCGCTCATTTTTTCTACCGTTTATCTGACCTTTGCGAGATACGACAGCCTTGCCTATGATGAATTTACGTCGAACAGAGGCAAAAAATTCAAGCTTTTTGACGATGCGGTAAGGGTGGGCGGCACGTTTGACTTTCTGTTTGATTGCATTTTTCTCGTTGTCTCTTCGTTTCTTCTGCCGTCTCCCGCAATGTTTCCTCTGCTTATCGCTCTTGATTTTACCGTTCGCATGCTTGCGCGTAAGGAGTGGTACGGCGGCAAGCCATACGAAAGGAGCGCGGTGCTTCCGCTTATTCGTGACCTTGTACTGTGGATGCTTGCATTTGCGTTTATTGCCTACATCGGTCCGTCCTACGTCGGAATTTTCGGGATCGTCGGCTGGCTTGCGCTTGAGCACGTTTACGTAACGCTTGCGGTCATATTTGTTCCCGCCATCATATACTTTCTCGTATCGTACACGGTTGCTTTTTTGAAGCGTATGAGCTTTATCAAGGCGCTGAAAAGGACCTGCAAGACCAACGGCTACAAGCTGAGCAAGATAAAAAGACCGTATTTTTCGATACTTGACGTTACCGATAACGAGGATTTCACCGTTGAAGCGAACGGAAGAACGTACGTATGCAAGCTGCTTTCGGGAAAGAGAAGGAGCATCCCAATGATATTTTCGGACGACGGCACCGCCGCATACGAGCACGGACTCGGATTTGGAAAGGCGAAGGTCGTTAATTACTATAAATCGTTCAGCTATGAATTGCCGAATAACGGTATAAAATGCGTTATCGTAACCCACCATCCGAGAAAATTCTTCACCGAAACGCAGGGAAGTACGCGCCAGCTGCACCTCGGAGACCGCTTCGGTGGATACAATCTGCTGCATCCCGATGCATTTTTGCGGGGTGTGGAAAATAATACTTTGATTTGAATTACTTTTAGAAGGAAGATGTAATAATGCCGACGTTGAATATAAATTTTGATCTTGGTGAGCATAATTCCGTGGCCTACAGCATAGACGGGGTGGAGGATTCGGTGACCGTTATCGGTGACAATACTGCTTCGATCGAGCTTACGGAAGGGAAGCATCACGTTTTTGTTGAACGTATAACCAAATATTCGAGCCCGAGGTGCTATCTTAATCTTTTGAATCCACTCCGGTTCTTGAAATATTCTTTTTTTCTCGTTCAGGATTCATTTCTTTTTACTCACGACGCGGAGACTGCGTCGGTTGATTTTGACGTTGACGTTAAGGGGGATTGCTCAGTCACAGTTGATCTTGACGTTAAGTGCAAAAAGAAGGATTTTAAGGATATGTATTATATCTTTTCGGCTCTTTCGGATAATGCCGAGATAAGTGACGTTAAGTGCAATCAGCTTCCTTATGAATATATTATGCGTTGGAGGCTTATGCATATAATTCCGTCTCTTTTCTGGATAGTGGCTTTGCTTATTGCGCTGATCGCGAAAAAAGCCGATATCGGAGAATGGATCGTTTATTGTGCTTACTGCATTTTTGCGTACGTTCATATAAGTAACGTCTTCAATGCGGGAAGCTCCAAGGATTCTTGATTTGGTGAGAAAATGAAGAACGCAGCCGTGTGGGGTGCGTTCTTTTTTTATAAAACACCGACTAAAGAGAAGGTATCGAATTCCTTGAAGGCTTTTGCGGACTCTAAAATTGCGAGTCTTGCTTCTGTGTAGAGCGGGTAGCTGCCTGATATCAACGCCGCTTCCAGACTTTGGATGTGATGGTATACCTCGTGTATTTTTGTGTGGTCATTTGTCAGCATAATAAAGGGTTCGTTTTTTCTCCAGAAGTCCTTGAGTTGCTCGATTGTCCGGTCACTGTCCGGGACGCGGTCTTCGGGGAATGCTTCGGCAAGCTCTGTCAGTTTGTCTGAAAAATTTGATACGTATATGCTGTTGACGGATATTCCGGCTAACAAAGCCGAGAATATAATAATGGATAGAATGAAGCTTTTCATTGTTTTTTTGCCGTGTTCTTTCTTATAATATATATATGCTCATCATCGTTAACGGTCATGAGGAATACTTCCTTTGCGCTTACCTTGCTTTCGTTCAGCTTGTTGTTGAGCCACGCATCATTTTTATTGAGCTTTTTCAGGTTATGCAAGTTTATGATGCCGTCCTCGATCAGTATGTGAGGGATGCCTGAGTCGCTTACGCTGATGTTCAGATCGCTCGGTGTTAGAGGCGAGGATGCTTTTTTGGCGATGACCGTTATTTTTGCGTTTGGCTCCATGATGGCGTAATTTACATCAGAAATATCCGAAACGTTGTTCTGCCTAAGCACACTCAACAGCTCGTTTACGGATATCCTCAATCTTTTGAGCTCGGATTGGTTGAGCTCGCCCTTGTATATCAGAAAGTTTGGTTTGGGATTTAAAAAAGATTTTAGGAGCGGAACCTTGAGGATGATAACCGAGCTGCATATTTCAAGCGTCATCAAGGTGATTATCGGTATGAGTGAGATCAGTATTGGTGTTGACGGGTTCTCAAGCGGAACGGTTGCAATCTCGGAAATCATGAGAGTGGTGACAAATTCGCTGATATCCAGCTCGCCCATGTGGCGCTTGCCCATTATTCTGAGGGAGATATTAAGCAAAATAAACAGGATTACGGTTCGTATAAATATAACTAACATATGTCCTCCGTAGTATGAGAAGGGTTCTTTGTTAGTTTTTACGTATAAAAGGCTTGTATCCGAAGAAAAAAGTGGTTATTTGTGACGAATCGAGAAAAATGTCGAAAAACCCCTTGACAAAAGAGAGGGTTTGTGGTATAATATATAAGCTGTCCGGAAGGAAAGCACAAGAAATGTAAATAAATCCAATAAATGGCAACCCCGAGAGGCAGCGAGAAGTGCCCGGTGAGCTTAGGTTGGATGAGAAACGTTTCAAAGCGCAGGACAGGGAATGCCACGGAAGAATGAAGCATCTCAGCTTTAAGGAGATCCTTCAAAACTTTAAAGAGAATTGAAAAGTTGACTCGGGTGGACGGCGAGATGCGTCACGAAAAAACTTTGAAAAATCTCAAAAAACTTTTGAAAAACCCCTTGA
>JBGVEZ010000074.1:0-2734 GCA_045120555.1 Eubacteriales bacterium | reverse complement strand
ACCGAAATCGCTAAAGGTAATCGAAAGTGAAGCCTTTTCGGAATGTCAAAATATCAGTGCGATCTCGCTTCCCGACACGACAACGGACGTTGGAAATTTTGCGTTCAGAGGCTGTCTTTCTCTCACCGATTTTAGGTTTTCTGCTTCTATGAGTAAGATCTCCACGGGAATGTTCAGCGGTTGCATTTCGCTGACGATCATAGGGATACCCGATAATATAAAGGAGATCGGAGCCGAAGCATTCAGAAATACTCCGCTGTCACGCATTATACTGCCAAAGGAGCTGACCGAGCTTTCACCGGGAATTTTCTACAACTGCGAAAAGCTGAAGGAGTTGAACATCCCTACCTCGGTCACAGCTATAGCATCGTTAGCCTTTTACGGCTGTGAGGATCTCGAGGCGATCTTCATTCCCAAAAACGTATCAAGCATAGCAGATACCGCCTTTTCGGGCTGTACATCGCTTAAAAGCATAACGGTAAGCGAGCAAAACGAGCATTTCCACATTGAAGGCGGCTCGCTCGTTTCAAAAAAGGACGGACAAATTATATTTACTCCACAAAAAGACAATAAGCCTTAAGGAAACAATCAACTATGGAAATCACAAAGAAAAGCTCATACACGCTGTTAAAGGCAGCCTGCTACACAACGAACGTCTCGATGTCGATAACCGGCAACCTTTCACCAATACTGTTCATAACGTTCTATTCTCTTTACGGTATCTCATATTCCCTTCTCGGTCTTTTGGTACTGATAAATTTCTTCACACAGCTTATAATAGACCTCATCTTCTCCTTTTTCTCTCACAAATTCAATATTCCGCTTACAGTTAAAATCACGCCCGTTCTTACTGTCGCGGGTCTTGCAGTTTATGCTATATGGCCGTTCATTTTCCCCGATGCTGTCTATATCGGACTTGTTATCGGAACAGTCATCTTCTCGATGTCGAGCGGTCTTGCCGAGGTTCTGATAAGCCCCGTAATTGCGGCGATCCCCTCGGATAATCCCGACAGAGAGATGAGCAAGCTTCATTCGATATACGCATGGGGCGTTGTCGGAATGATAGTTTTCGCAACCCTTTTTCTCCGTTTTATCGGTCAGGACTTCTGGCAGTATCTCGCACTGATATTCGCGCTTGTTCCTCTTACTGCAGCCTTTCTATACTCACGTGTCGAGATACCGAAAATGGAAACGCCCGAGCGTGTTACGGGTGCGCTTGACATGATGAAAAAGCCCGGCGTATGGCTTTGCGTAACCCTGATTTTTCTCGGTGGTGCGAGCGAATGCACGATGGCTCAGTGGTGCTCGGGATTCCTCGAAAAAGGGCTTGGCATCGAAAAAATATGGGGAGATGTGTTCGGTGCCGCACTCTTTGCGCTGACTCTCGGCCTCGGAAGAACGTTTTACGCAAAATACGGTAAAAGCATCGACAAGATTCTTCTCTGCTGTACCTGCGGAGCGGTCGTCTGCTATCTTACCGCCGCACTTACAGAGAATCCGATAATAGGTATGCTTGCTTGTGGACTTACAGGCCTTGCTACATCAATGCTCTGGCCGGGAAGCCTTATAGTCGCCTCTGACAGATTCCCAACAGCGGGAGTTTTCATATACGCAATAATGGCAGCGGGCGGCGACCTCGGCGCATCAGTGGGACCTCAGCTCGTCGGACTTATAACCGACGCCGCGATCGAGATACCCACGCTCACAGCACTTGCAGAAACGCTTAGTCTCTCTCCGGATCAGCTCGGAATGAAGCTCGGGCTTCTCGTAGGCATGCTCTTCCCGCTCGTTGCGGTCCCATTCCACGTATACAACGTAAAAACGAAGAATCAAAGCACAAAATAAATTTTGTTTACAATTCTTTTTTATTTTATTATGGTACAATTACTGTATAAAAATTGGCAAATAGGAGACTTACCCATGAAATTTATGTCAAAAACAAAAAAGAGACTTATTTTTATATGTGCAGCATTGGTTATCTCCGTTCTCCTCGCAACCGCTTCCGTATTTGCAACAAGCGCAGTTCTCGAAAGCAAATCGGTTGGTGTTGACAAGGCTCTCGACGCTGCTCTCGAAGCAAACGGGCTTGATGCGACCTTGGTTGAAGAGACAAGTGTAAAGCTCAGAATCCGTGATGGCGTTGCTGTTTACATCGTTAAGCTTGAGGTTGAAAACGTTAAGTATTTCGTAACGGTAAATGCTGAGACCGGTGAAGTTATCGAAAGTGTAAAGAACGAATGCGTCCGTCCCGAAAAGCCGGAATGTCCCGAAAAAAACGAGCGTCCCGAGCGCCCCGAGAAGCCGGAAAAGCCCTCTGACGAAACCGCTGAAAACGAGGAAACGAAGGCTCCCACCGACGAAAAGCCCGAGCACAGCAAAAAGCCTGACGGCGGCAAGGGTCACGGAAAGGGTCACGGAAAGAATCCGCAGACAAAAAATCTGCGGATCTTTTATTTTTTTTACAAAAAGGTATTGACAAAAAACGCATTCTGTGATATAATTACAATAGTTATATAACACTTGTTATTTCATGGAGATGATGCTATGCCACCTAAAATCAAAATTACAAAGCAGGACATTATAAATACAGCGATCGGGCTTGTGCGCGCAAGCGGTGACGGAGCAATTAACGCACGTGCTATCGCTTCTGCACTTAATTGCTCAACTCAGCCGATCTTTTCAAATTTTGCGACAATGGACGATTTACGAGATGATGTAATAGTCTCCACGTATG
>JBGVEZ010000073.1:0-2883 GCA_045120555.1 Eubacteriales bacterium | reverse complement strand
AACCTCGGCGGAATCGTGGAAGGAGAAGCCAACGTGCTTTACCTTTCCCTCTTTTTTAAGCTCGAACGCAGTCTCGTACGCGCGACAAGCCTTGAATTTTTCAAAGTTTGTGGCGTTCTGTGCGTGCATAAGGTAGAAATCGAAGTATTCAACCCCACACGCCTCAAGCTGGCTTTCAAAGAATGGGCGGATATCCTCCTCCTTGTTGAAGTAAGTACCGGTCAGCTTGTTTGTAAGCATATAGCTGTCTCTGGGATAACGCTTTGTGAGACATTCTCTTACCGCAAGCTCGCTCTTTCCCTGAATGTAGCCGTGAGCGGTATCGAAGTAATTGAAGCCCGCCTCGAGAAATTTGTCAACCATCACCTTTGTCTGCTCGATGTCGACCTCCTCGCCTATCATGGGAAGACGCATACATCCAAATCCGAAGTTCTTTTTGATTCCAAATAAATTTTCCATCTTTTTTCTCCTTTTAATCTTAATATTCTGCAAAAAATGCTCTTTCAAAATTTGACTTATTCGGGCTGTGGAGCGAGATCATACGTTTGCCCTCAAGCGTGCAAAAGAGCATTGCGTGACCGCCGTCAAAGTCGAATTTGCTTCCGTGATGCTCCCATTCTCCGAAAAGAGAATCGCTCTCCGCCTCAAGAACGAGGTAGCGGCCGCCGCCAAAGCTCGACCATATCATAACAAGTCTGTCGTCTCTCTTATAAAGGAAGGGACCGTCAGTGACGAATGACGCTTTTTCAACGTCCTTACCGTCGCGGACTATCGGATTGTCGGTCGCGCGGAACAGTAAAAACGCCTCACCGACAGCGTGCGTAAGATCACGTGACAGCTTTATTGCGCATATCTCGCCGTTTCTCACCTGTGTCCATTCGTGTGAAAAGACCATATAAGGCTCTCCGTTTTCTATCCAGAGAGTTCCGTCGAGGCATTCCCATTCGGATGGCGTTGCGGGGCCGTCGGATACGGGAGTAAATTCTCCATCCGGCGTATCGCAGACGAATATCTGCGTTCCGCGGTGCATGGTGTCCGATTTTACACTTCCGAAAAGATAATATCTTCCGTTGTATTTATGTACCTCGGACGCCCAAAAATCACGGTTGCCGCGAAGGCCGAGCTTCGTTCCGTCAACCACAACCTTCGGTTCTTCAAAAACCTCAAGATCGTAGGATTTATATACGGAAAATGTATTGAATGCGGCGATAGTTCCGTTTCCGAGCGCAGTCGTTCCGTACATATAGTAGCAGCCGTTTTCCTTGTCCGTAAGGATGAACGGGTCTCGTATTCTTATGTCAGATCTCTTTTTCATTTTTGCCTTCTCCCTTTGTGTTTTTATCAACCGCCTTGACCGTTTCATAGTACCGTCTCATAACAAGCACGGCATATCCGAAAAGTGCAAGACACGCAATGCTTATAAGTGCCATAAGAATGATACCGCCGAGATTGCCGAGCGACTCGTATTCCTTTATATATATGATAAAATACGAGATCGGAATGCGGCAGATACCGCCGAGCAGGAACAAAAGCACCGCGAAAAAGCATATAAACGGAGGCATTACCTCGCTCTTATAGTATTTTGAGCAATAATTTAGTTCAGTTTTTTTGTTTTCCGTGCCGTCAACCGTTATTTCCACAGGAAAATACGCCTGCTTTTCGGCATCGCACCTCGGCTTTCGGACGGTAAGCTTTATCTCCTCGCCACCATTTACGGTGAAATTCTGCTTTATATCGAAGGGATCTACCGTACGCAGAAGATTATAGATACGCGGCACTTTCATTTTGTCGTCGTAAAGGAAGTTGAAGCCGCCTATGATCAATCCGAAAAGCCCTCCGAACAGCCACCAGAAAAAGCGGCAGATCGGGTTTCTTATCTTTTTGCATTCATATGATAACGTCCTTCGCTCGCAAAGGTATTCGACGGCTATTTCGGTTTCGGATTCGACGTCAAATTCCATTCGTCTTCGACTTGCATTAAGTATAACGCTTTCGTCTCCCACGGTAACGAGTATATCACCCGTCAGCGTTGTGTTTGTGAGAAAAATACTTGTATTCATGAAATTCTCCTTTCATCAAAGAGGTGTAACGCCCCAAACGGTCAGCGTGTCGCCAACAACGTAAAAGATTACGTTATATCCGGCGTATGCAACGCCCCATTCGCGCTCATCATCGTGTATATACGCTGTTCTCGGGTCCTGCTCAAGGATGGCGATGATGTTTTCACGCTCACATTTGGGAAATACGTTCAGATATTCCTCGGGAAAAACAACGTTCAATTTATGCTCCTTGACCTCCGCACCAAAGCCGCCGACGGCATCCGTGTGGCAGTCCGAATAGGGGAGATAGGGCTTTATATCGTATATCGGTGTTCCGTCAAGCATATCGATTCCCGAAACGTGAAGGATAGGACCGAGCCTTTCATCAAATTCAACACGATCAAGCTTTACCGATGAAAGTCCGATAGGGTTCGGACGGAAGGGGGAGCGTGTTGCGAAAACGCCCATTTTCTTCTTGCCTCCGAGGCGTGGCGGTGCAACGGTTGCAGACCAGCCGCTTCTCGTCACCTTTGAAAAGCCCCACATAAGCCAGAGATGCGAGAAGCCCTCGATGCCTCTGACAGCATCCGGCGTGCGGAATTCGGGGCGGAAGATTATCCTTCCCCGAAGCCCCTCGATAAGCCCGCTCTGACGCGGTATTCCGAATTTTTCGGGGAAATCGGTGCGTATATCAGCAATTATTTTCAGTGTCATTTTTGTTCTGTTATTTTGCAGTATGCTTCAAAATACCGCTTTCCAAACTCACGCAAGGAAACCGCATTGAAGTGCAGTCTATCCGGCTTGAGCAGAAGCCCCTTTGAGGAAACTACCGCACAGTGCGGAA
>JBGVEZ010000072.1:0-7571 GCA_045120555.1 Eubacteriales bacterium | reverse complement strand
TTCGAATGATCTCCTCATCCACCGCTCCGCGGTCCCCCTTCCCCACAGGGGAAGGTAATCACGCAAACCTCACTGCTACGGTGGAGCTTGACGAACCGAACTTCGTCAAGTTCCCGAACGATACAGTGCCGAAGGCAAATTAGCCGCGGTGCAACCGCTTTTACAAAAAATTTACTGATATGTGTTTGTATCTTCATATAAAGATGATATAATATCGTTTGTATTAAAATAAATTTCTATAGGAGATAAAACTATGGCTCTCGTAACAACAAAAGAAATGTTCAAGAAGGCATACGAAGGCGGCTACGCTATCGGTGCATTCAACATCAACAATATGGAGATCATCCAGGCTATCACCGAGGCAGCAGCTGAGGAAAAGTCCCCTGTTGTTCTTCAGGTTTCCGCAGGCGCAAGAAAGTATGCAAAGCACGCATACCTCATGGGCCTCGCTCGCGCAGCTGCAGAGGACAGCGGCGTTGATTTCGCTCTCCACCTCGACCACGGCGCAGATTTCGAGATCTGCAAGTCCTGCATCGACGGCGGCTTCACATCCGTAATGATCGACGGCTCTCACTTCGACTATGAGGACAACATCGCCCTCACAAGAAAGGTAGTTGAATACGCACACGAAAGAGGCTGCGTAGTTGAGGGTGAACTCGGCGTTCTCGCAGGCGTTGAGGACGACGTTGTCGCTGAACACTCCTCCTACACTCGCCCTGAAGAGGTTGAGGACTTCGTAACCCGTACAGGCGTTGACTCCCTCGCTATCTCCATCGGTACCTCCCACGGTGCTTATAAGTTCACTCCCGCACAGTGCACAAGAAACGAAAAGGGTATCCTCGTTCCCCCTCCGCTCCGCTTCGATATTCTCGAAGAGATCGGCGTAAGACTTCCCGGCTTCCCGATCGTTCTCCACGGTGCTTCCTCCGTTCCTCAGGAGTACGTTGCTGAGATCAACGCTCTCGGCGGCCAGCTTCCGGACGCAGTTGGTATCCCGGAGGAACAGCTCCGCAAGGCTGCTCAGATGGCTGTTTGTAAGATCAACATCGACTCCGACATCCGTCTCGCTATGACCGCAGGTATCCGCCGCGTATTCAACGAGAATCCCGCTGCATTCGACCCCAGAGAGTACCTCAAGGTTGCTCGTTCTGAGGTTAAGAAGATGGTACAGCACAAGATCAAGAACGTTCTCGGTTCCTCCGGCTCGCTCAACTGATAAGAATAAAAAACCTATGGGGTTGCCGCATCTGCGACAGCCCCCTTTTTAACAAATTCCGACCTTCCCTCATATAATGCAAAAAAAGGGGGAGGTGGCTTATGAAGATCGTTATCTACAGATCAAAGGGGATCGTATCCTCGATTCTGCGTAGGCTTTTCGGAATAAAGAAAAAATAATCTGACAAAATTATGAATAGTGAAAAAAATAAGAGCAAAAACATACAGGCAACAGTGCTGTTTGCGGTCTGCTTCTTTGCGTATATGACGAGCTACATAGGCAGAAATACCTTCTCTGCCCTGCTTACGAGTATGTCGGGCGAGGGAATAATCGAGCGTGATCTTGCAGGCACTGTTGCCACTGCGTATATGCTTGCTTACGGAATCGGACAGATAGTTTTCGGGCGACTTTCGCAGAGAATTTCTCCAACCGTTCTTATGCCGCTTGGACTTGTCGGCTCGGGACTTGCGAACGTCGGTATGGCGTTTGCTCGGTCATATGCGGCGTGCCTCGCTTTGTGGGGGCTTTGCGGTGCTTTTAACGCGATGCTGTGGCCGTCGCTCACACGCGCGTTTGCTGAATGGTTGCCGGACGATCGAAAGCAATCGGCGGGCGTAAATATTTCGTTGACGATCCCGTTTGGCTCTGTTATTTCTCTCCTTCTTTGCTCGCTTTTGCTTGGAACGTTTGATTGGAGAACGTGCTATATCACTTGCGGCGTGATCGTTACGCTTTCGGGTGTTGCGGCGATGATTGGCTTTGGCTCGATCAAGGGGTATATTGATAACAAAAAACAAATGTTCTCTAAGGGGCTCGTTTCAACAGAGGGAACCGACAAGGCGCGCTTCCCTGCGAGGACGCTTTTCGGAACCTTTGCGATACTGATAATCCCTGTAGCGATGATAAACGGCGCTCTCAAGGAATCGGTTACGAGCTGGGTGCCTACTATTGTTGAAGACACATTCTTGACCGATCCGACGTTCTCGTCTCTTGTCAGCATCGCTCTTCCTATAATTTCGGTAAGCGGAGCATACGTGGCAAAATTTGTCGATAAGCTCGTAAAGAACGAATTGCGCACGTCGGCAATTTTGTTTGCGGTCGTAACCTCTTGCCACGTTGGGCTTTGGATTCTCGGGGGCGTGAACGTTTGGCTTACGGTTGTGCTTTTGGCAGTATCGGTGGCGGCAACTTGGGGAGTTAACACGATGATAATCTCGCTTTTCCCGCTTCGCTTTGCAAAGATAGGCGCGTCGGGTGCGGTCAGTGGAGTTCTCAACTCGGGGAATTGCCTGTTCTCGGGTCTGATGTCGACCGTATACGGAATCGTTTCAGTGGGTCATGGATGGACAAGCGTATATTTGATTTGCGCAATATTTGGCTTGATTGCTATTGCTGCATCGCTGCTTTCATCAAAAGCTGCGGGAAATATTAAATATTAATATTGACACAATCTTTAACTCTAAAAACACACGAAAGGAACAAATGTTCTATGTCTGAAAGAAGCATAAGGGATCGGATTCCGTACATAAAGCTGCCTGCATACGTTAAAAAAGCGCTTGAAATGTTTGAAGATAACGGGTTTGAAGCTTACGTTGTCGGGGGTGCTGTGCGTGATCTTTTGCGCGGTGCGGAGGATATAAACGACTACGATATAACAACTAACGCGCTTCCCGAAGAGACAAAAAAGGTGTTTTCGGGGTACATGATATACGAAACCGGTATAAAACACGGAACTGTGACGGTCAATCTCGACGGAAATATGCTTGAGGTGACCACCTTCCGTACTGACGGAGAGTATACCGACTCGCGACATCCGGATAAGGTGACGTTTACACGAAATATTGTTGAGGATCTTGCGCGCCGTGATTTTACGGTCAACGCGATGGCACTTTCGCTTGACGGAACGCTTGTTGATCCGTTTGGCGGAGTTTATGATCTTGCCGATGGTGTTATTTGCGCTGTGGGAGAGCCTGAAAAGCGTTTTACCGAGGATGCGCTTCGGATAATGCGAGCTTTTCGCTTTTCTGCGAAGCTTTGCTACGAAATTGAGGAAAATACGCTGATGGCAACGCAAAAATGTGCAAACGGGCTGAATAATATCTCGCGCGAACGCATCGGCGTTGAATGGGAGAAGCTTTTGACATCGACCTTTTGCGCAAGACCTTTATCTTATATGAAGCGGTATGGTATTCTGGATGTGATTTTTCCGAGCGTTGACGTCGATGCTTGCTTTCTTCCGAAGATAGAACAGCTTCCTGTGAGCTACTGTGTCAGATGCGCGGCTTTTTTAAAAAACGTGCCACCGGATGCTGTCGCTTCGGCTGCTGAAAGGATTTGCCTTAAAAACGTTGATCTGAATGTAATCAGGGCTGTTTTGGCTGCTCTTTCCGATATAAGATCGAACAACGTGCGTCAGATAAACCTTTTTGCGTATGAATATGGGGTGAATGCGTACTATGCTGCTTTGATTGCGATGCTTGAGGGCTCGGCGAGTATGGATTTCTGCCGCGAGCTGAAGAAAATCACGGAACGCGGTCTTCCGATACGCTCTCGGTCTGATTTACCTGTGTGTGGTGACGACCTGATTCTTGCGGGGGTACCCAATCGTTCGTGGTTGTCTCCTGCCTTTTCGTTGATTATAACGAAGGTGGTTTGTGGTGGACTTGAAAACGAAAAAACGGCAATTCTTAAAGAATTACCGTCTATTGTCAGAGAAATTGAGTCGGATGTGACATCGGATCCCGTTTCGTGGCGAAAAATGCGTAAATATTCAATAAAATAAATGTTTCACGTGAAACGTCGGCTTTTTGATGTTTCACGTGAAACTTTTTATTCGGTTAATGCTCCTTGCGAGTATCTTTCGAGATACGCGAGGAGCCTTTTTGTGTCCTTTGAGTCCGGATGGCTTAATGCAGCGCTTGCATCCGAATAAGCTTTTTGGAGAATATACTCGTTATCGCAAAATTCACCGTATTTAAAGCTGAATTCGCCGCTCTGTCGGATGTTGCCGCTTTTTTGCATCGAAAACAGATCGCCGGGGCCTCTTTGCTTGAAATCTTCCTCGGCTACGTCAAATCCGCTTGAATGCTTTGCCAGTGTTTGCAGACGATTTATCGATTCATCTGACGTTGAATCGCTTACAAGCACGCAGAAGCATTCGTGTGAGCCTCTTGCGACCCTGCCTCTGAGCTGGTGAAGCTGTGAAAGTCCGAAGCGATCGGCACCTTCAATTATCATAAGCGTTGCGTTCGGAACGTTAACTCCGACCTCAATAACCGTAGTTGACACAAGAACGTCGATCTCATGACGATAAAATCGCTCCATGACGTCGTTTTTACTGTTCGGACGCATTTTTCCGTGCAAAATGTCGATTCTGAGGCTCGGAAAACGTTCTTTGAGCCTTTCAAGATGCGTTTCTGCTGAAAGATCGCGAATTTTCTGAGTGTCAGCTTCATCATCGTATTCGGTTGGCTCTATCATCGGACAAACAACGTAGACCTGCCGCCCCTCTGAAACCTTCTTTTCGATAAACGAGTAAAGTCGCTGTCTGTAGCCTTCGTTGACGACAAAGGTCTTCGGTGGCTTTCTGCCCGGAGGAAGCTCGTCCACGATTGACGAATCGGTATCTCCGTACAACATCTTTGCGTAGGATCGGGGTATTGGAGTTGCACTTAGTGAGAGCGAATTCACTGATCTTCCTTTATTGATGAGCTTTTGGCGTTGAATTACGCCAAATCGGTGCTGTTCGTCTATTATTGCAAGTCCAAGCTTGTCGATTTCAACGCTTTCGGTCAAAAGTGCGTGCGTTCCGATGATCAGATCGATCTTTTTGCCGTTATCTGTATCTGAAACAAGCCTTTTTCGGATCTCTTTCTTTTCTTTTGCTGTTGTTGACCCGAGAAGAAGGGCGCATTCAAATCCTTTGCTTTCAAAGTAAGGAGCAAGCCCCTCGTAATGCTGCGTTGCTAAAATTTCGGTCGGAGCCATCAGGGCAACCGTATATCCCGCATTGATTACCGCAAGTGCCGCCATTTGGGCGATAACCGTCTTTCCGCAACCAACGTCACCAACAACTATCCGTCTCATGACGTAATCGGAGGCGAGGTCGCTGATAATTTCATTTATAACTCGTGTCTGTGCGTTTGTTAAGGGATATGGAAGCTCGGATATTTCTGTTTCGGGTATAATAACAGACATTTTTTCGGGCTTTCGCTCAAGCTTTTCATTCTTTTGGGCAATTATCATTGAAAAGAAGCTGAAAAACTCGCGGTAGCATATATCGTGTCTTGCTTTTGCGATATTTTCTTCGCTTTCAGATGAATGCAGTGCGGTGTAGGTTTCTTTTAGTGGGGAAAGTGAGTTTTCAACAAGCAATTCTGATGGGATGTATTCCTCAAACAAAGAACAGTTGTTCTCAAGCGAGCTTGCGGCGGTTAAACAGTTTTTTTGTATTATCTTCGAGGAAAGACCTTGTGTTGTTTTGTATACGGGATAGAGTGTGGGCAGTGGGGAGGATTGCGTAATGCGTTCACAGATCGGGTTGTAGGTCACGATCGTGCTATTATTTTTATAAAATCTGCCAAAAACGCGCAAATTCTCTCCGACCTCATAACGCGGAATGGCATTTGCGCTTCTGCAAAAGTATGCGATCTCGCATTTCGCGCTTTCGTCGTATGCTGTGAAACGGACGATGCTTTTTCCACCCTTTAGCTTTGCGGCGCGCGGTTGAGATGAAACGGTCAGCACACATGATTTTTTTTCGCCGCCGATGGCATGAACGAGCGGTGTTATCAGTCCTCTGTTTTCGTATTTTATTGGAACGTGAGCGCACAGCTCCTCGGCAGTAGTGATGCCGAGCTTTTTGTATTGCTTTTCACGCACTTCGCCGATTCCTTTTACGTTTTTGATATCCATTTTCCCTGTTATATGCGCGAATTTGCGCAAAACCCTTCCTTTTAATATATATATTATACACCGCAAAAAGTTTTCTGTCAATACCCCCTGCTGATTTTTTAAAATTACTTGACTTTTTTCTTTATATGTGTTATAATATATATGATTATTTTCGGAGGTACTGAATATGCCGCTTATTGTACTCGATCCCGGTCACGGGCAATTCGGAAACAAACACACAACAGCGGAGGGCTTCTACGAGGGAACGCAGAATCATAAGCTTGCTTCGATGCTGGCAAAGCTGCTTTGTGAAAGAGGTTTTGACGTAGTGCTGACACGTAAGGCGGTCGAAGACGATCCGTCTCTTGAAGAGCGCGGCAGACTTGCGGGCGAGCTTTCGGCGGATATGTTTATTTCGATTCATTCGAATGCTCCCGGTGCAAACGCGCTGAATTACTCGGAGATACGCGGCTCGGAGGTGTTTTATTCGATAACCGATCCGGAAGTAAACGCGGACATTGCGCTTCTGCTTAACAATGCTGTCGTAAAGGCTATGGGAACTCATGACAGGGGAATAAAAACGAGGCGTTACCCCGGGAACGAAAATCTTGACTATTATTCGGTCATCAGAAATTCGGCTCTGTCAGGCTGTAAGCGCGCGTTTCTCATTGAACACGGCTTCCACACGAATCCCGAGGATTCCGCAATTCTTCAGTCGGATGAGGGGCTTTATCGCATCGCTTCGGCTGAATGTGATGTTTTGTGCAAAATTTTTGGTAAATAATAAAAAGAAAGGTGAACTATTATGAGAGTATCAACAATGAACAATTTTTTCTTCGATTTTAAGGAAGGAAAAGAATCTTATCTTGAATCTACGATCAAGACGAACGAGGCAGGCTTTAAGGTTATGGACTTCTGCATGTGCCCCATGCAGAGAAACGAAACGGAGCTTAACGGCGAAAACTGGAAGTATCTCGTTGACAGGATCGCAAACGAGGCGGCAAAGCGCGGAATTGAATTCAGCCAGAGCCATCTCCCTTACGCTAAATGGAAGGGCGAGGATCCAACGCTTGAGGGCTACGAGAAGAACGAATGGTTTATCGAAACAACGAAGAGATGCATCGAAATATCCGGCATGCTCGGCGTTAAGTGGGCGGTAGTTCATCCTGTTACCGAGCGCAAATACATTACCGATCCCGAAAGAAATCTTGCCTACAACCATGAAATTTTTGATAAATACGTTGAGCAGGCATCGAAGCTCGGCGTTGGTCTTGCTTTTGAAAATATGGCGGATATTGAAGGAAACCGTCGCTACGGTGCTACCGCAAACGATCTTTGTGCTATCGTTGATTCGTATAATTCCGAATACGTCGGTGCTTGCTGGGATTTCGGACACGCTAACAGGGTTAAGCTTAATCAGGCACTCCAGCTTGAAATGCTCGGAAAACGCCTCAAGGCAACT
>JBGVEZ010000071.1:0-8655 GCA_045120555.1 Eubacteriales bacterium | reverse complement strand
CGCAAGACCGAGAGCATAAAGCTCGGGAAGATATTTCGTCTGTCCGTGCGGATGAGCAACCACGCAAAATCCGCCCGCATTTTTTATCATGGGGATAAGCTTTTCCACCGAAAGGTCGATAAAAGGAAGCTCGGGTTTTGTTTTGTGCTTATGATACTCTCTGCTGTAGTCCCAATAATCCTTCTGCGTTTTTCCGAGACGCTTTATCATCGAAGCAAATATCTGCTCGTTGCAGAGCCAGCAGTCCGGTGCGGCATCATCAAGAACGTTCTGCCACGTAAGATCCTCAAGATAGCCTGAGGCTGACATCGAATCGAACTTTGCCTTTGTTTTAATGTAAGCTATCTCGGTGAGCGTGTCGAAATACCTTACAACGTCCTTGTCGTCTCTGTCAAAATCATAGCAGGTTATGTGAAAGCTCGTTCCGAGGCCTCGTGCATACGCCTCAAATCCGAGAATGTAATCAAGACCCGCCGCCCTTGCAAGCTCGGGAAGCTCCTTCCAGGATGCGGTGTTTTCGTGGTCGGTTATTGCGAGCGCACGATATCCCGTCTCCTTTGCGCGTCTGCAAAGCTCTGCCGGGCTATGAACACCGTCCGAAAAATGAGAATGAAGGTGAAGATTTGCGTATTTCATGGCTTTTCCGCCTTTCTTTTTTCTTAATTATATCATAAATAATTTCAAATGTCAACCGAAAACGAAAAATCGGTTGACATATTTCTTTTTGTGTGGTATAATTAAAGTAAAGATCAGGAGGACGACGAAAATGCAAAAGAACAAGCTCTGCTTCTCAACTCTCGGCTGTACCGAAAAAGCGCTTGACGAGGTTATCTCTCTCGCAAAAAAATACGGAATCGAAAATCTTGAAATACGTGGACTTTCGGGTGTTTTAGATAATGCAAGCATACCGTATTTTTCGGAAAATGAGATCGAAAATACAAAAAGAATTCTGTCGGAAAACGGTATTTCCGTGCGCGTTGTCGGAGCATCGGCGAGCTTTGACACCCGAGAAAAGCACGAAACCAATCTTTCCGAGGCTATGGTGGCAGTGCGAGTTGCAGCTCGGCTCGGCGCGCCTTACGTTCGTGTTTTCGGAAACAGGATAAAGGGCGATGCTTTCGAGGTTGCGAAGAACGTTTCGGACGGTATTGCGGCACTTTGCGCGCAGGCTGAGAATTTTGGTGTTACCGTCCTTTTGGAGGTACACGGCGATTTTAACAGGGAAGAAACTCTCGCTCCCGTCATTTCGGCACTTTCCGACGTTAAGAACTTTGGTGTTATCTGGGATATTGCCCACAGCCACACGCATTACGGCGATAATTTTGCAAAGTTTTATGATTTTATACGCCCTTATATAAAGCACGTTCACATAAAAGACAGCGTATTGACCGACGACGGAAGGATAAAGCTTTGCCTTCCGGGCGACGGAGATATTCCGATAAAGGATATTGTCGGCGAAATGGAAGCTGACGGATTTTGCGGCTGCTATTCACTTGAATGGGAAAAGCATTGGCATAGGGAATTGGCTCCGATCGAGGACGCGCTTGACGCATTTTTGGCGGTAGCGTCGGAGGCTTAGGATGAAATATCTTGAAAAATTCTACATTCCGTCAAGGGATTCGGAGACGGATTACATCCTTTCGTATCACCATAAGATATGGATGGAATGCTATTCGGACAATATATATCCCTTCAATATCTTTCCCGACAAGGAGCTGACGAGCCTTTCGTTTTCACCGATAACGATACTTTGCGGAAGCAACGGCTCGGGAAAATCAACGCTTCTTAACGTAATTGCTGAAAAGCTTGGTGTAGAGCGCTCGTCTCCGTTCAATTATACCACCTTTTTTGAGGAATATCTTAAGCTTTGCGACTATGAAAGCACTTATTCAAATAATATGCCAAAGGAAAGCCGCATAATTACGAGCGACGACGTTTTCGATATGCTTCTCGATTTTCGATCCCTCAATCTCGGCGTTGACGAAAAAAGAGAGGAGCTTTTTGACGAATATTACAATACCCGTAAGGAGGAATTTACGCTTTCCTCTCTCGACGATTATGAAGAGCTGAAGCGGCATCTTGAGGCAAAGAAGAAAACCAAATCAGCTTACGTTTCAAAGCGTCTTCCAAAAAATATAAGCTCAAAATCGAACGGCGAGAGCGCGTATGCATATTTTACGAAAAAGATACCCGAAAACGCACTTTGCCTTCTCGACGAGCCTGAAAACAGTCTTTCGGTTATGCTGCAAAAGGAGCTTGCTGCATTTGTTCACGACAGCTCGCGCTTTTTCGGAACGCAGTTTATTATTTCCACGCATTCGCCCTTTTTCCTTGCGCTTGAGGGTGCAACCGTTTATGACCTTGACAGATGTCCGGTTTCGGAGCGGAGATGGTCAGAGGTTGAGGCTATGAGAGCTTACTACGATTTTTTTAAAAGCAAGGAACGCGATTTCACATAGCTGTATATTTGATTACGTTCTTATTTTCAGAAAAGCACTTGACAAGATCGCTGTATTATGGTATAATTAATATATCAATTTCTTGCGTTTTTTGCGCGATTACATATTAAAGGAGAATTTTTATGGATACTTTGAAGAAGTATTTTCCGGTTTCCTTCGGTGCTTCCGACGTTGCCGGACTTGTTGTAAAGATCATTATTTATCTTGCTATCGGCGCTGTTGCAAGCTGTGTAGGAATCCTTCTCGGTCTTATTCCTTTTGTTGGCGGAGCGCTTGCGGCTGTTGTCGGAACGCTTGTTGGCTTCTACAGCTTTGTGGGAATAGTTCTTACTCTTCTTGACTATTTTAAGATTCTTAAGTAAGGTCAAAGATGGTGCGGCACATACCGCACCTTTTTTGCTGTTTTTATGAACGGATACGATTATTTTATAAGTGATAAAAGTATAAGCCTGCGTGTCCTGCTGTCAAGTGTGGGTGCGGACAACGAAAAGAGCTTGCTTTCGTTTTTCACTCCGTCTTGTGCGGAGCGCGTATACGACCTTGTCCATTCAAGCGGTGGGATATGTCCTTGTGCCGACGGTGTGAAATATTTGGCAATATTTACAAGCCCATTTTACCCTGTAGTATTTGCTGTTCGGTTCGATGCGACAAATGGTTACACCGGCTATGATGATTTATCATCCTGCAATGACCCTGTGATAGAGAGGTTTTGTAAGGCATTTGAGCGTGCCGAGCATATTGCCGATACGTTTTCTCTTTTTCAAGGAGACGCGCTTATTGATGCGAATATGCTTCTTTCTGAGTTTGTACAGACACGGACAGTCGAAAGCAACCGTATTGCCGCCTCCTTCGGCTTTGCGGTGGTCAACTCCTCGATGAACGTAAGGCTGCTTATTTCTCACATTATTTTTCTTAGCTATTTGCTTGACGTGAGGGAAAGTCTTAAAGTAGAGCTTGCAAATTGCGGAGGAATACTTCGAGCTACCGTGTATTTTGACGAAACTCTTCTTGAATCGCTTGCCATTATATTCCCGAGAGTTTGTGGAGAGGAAAACGTTGTGATTTGCTCCGATGCTGACGGATTTGCGATTGAGGTGATAGCGTCAATCGTGGACAACTCTAAAATTGGTCTGAAATCCAATATAAAATGAAAATATTGTGGGGTGCTTTACTTTGTCGGCAAAGCACCCCGCGATTCTTATTCAAATAAATCGTGAACCGTATCGTCAAGCGAGAGCGGAGTTGTCGACCCTCTTACAAGCAGTGAAAACCGTTGTCCTGCCTCTTCCATTGTTTCACATCCAAGCGTGCAACGGTTTACCATGCCTTTGAATTTTACACAGAAGAGATAGTCCCTTCCGTCCTCGTCTGATAATTCGTACAAGCGGTAGGCGGCAGAGCTTTTACCGATCAGCTTTTCGGTACGGTATATGGTATGGATTTTAGGATATAGCATTTTTTTGAGCCTTTCTTTTATCGTTGCCTTATTATATCACAAATCAGACTGATCGGAGCATCTTTAAACTGTTTTATAGCATATGGCAGTTATTTGTACGTTTTCCCCAAAGTTAATTTGTTTGCAAATTATTACGGACGATATTGCAATTGTGTAAAAATATGGATATTTGCGATTGTGAAAAAAATATTAAAAGAGTAAAAAAGGACTTGTCAAGAGACGCGAAATATGATATAATAATAGGGTAAAAGAAAAACGCCGAACGTAATGTTCAGCGTTTACGTAACAAGACCTGTAAGCCGAGTTCTGTCGAGAACGGTCATCTATCTTTGCAGTATGTCACCACACTGCTCCGGGGATCTCTCCCCGTGCCACCCACGGATATATGTCGGGCCAACGAATCCGTATGCGGTGTTGCTTCGGATAGGGTTTACAGCGAACCGTAGTTACCTATGATTCGGGTGAGCTCTTACCTCGCCTTTCCATCCTTACCGACTATGTCGGCGGTTTATTTCTGTTGCACTTGCCCGGAAGTCACCTTCGGCTGATGTTATCAGTTATACTGCCCTGTGAAGCTCGGACTTTCCTCACGACACTACCTTTCGGTTCGATGCCGCGCGACCGTTCAGCCTTGTTACCGATATATTATACCATTTTTTTTTGATTTTGTCAAGACCATTTTTTGCAGAGGGGGCGAAACATTGGAAAAATCCTGTAATATCTGCCCAAGAGAATGTAAGGCAGACCGCTCTGCCGGTGAGATCGGGTACTGCGGATGCCCTTCGGATGCTGTTGTTTCGCACGTTTCGCGCCATTTTTTTGAGGAGCCGCCTATAAGCGGCAAAAACGGATCGGGTACGGTCTTCTTTGGCGGATGCAATCTGCGTTGCGTATTTTGCCAGAACCGCGATATAAGCAGATCGGTTGAAGGAAAGCATCTTAATGCCTATTCGCTTTCCGAGCTTTTTCTGGAAATAGCGGACAGCGGTGTACATAACGTAAATCTCGTAACGCCGACGCCGTATGCACCCGTTATCGCAGGAGCACTTGAAAAGGTAAAGCACCGCATAAACGTGCCGATAGTTTATAATACATCGTCTTATGAAAAGGCGGAAGTAATTGATATGCTTTCGGGGCTTGTGGATATTTATCTTCCCGATATAAAATATTTCGCAGACGAGCTTTCGGTGCGGTATTCTAACGCACCGCGTTATGCCGAGGTGGCATTTTCTGCGCTTGAACGGATGCTTTCCCAACATCCGAAATTCGTTCTTGACGAAAATGGAATTCTCAAAAAGGGCGTTATCGTGCGTCATCTTTGCTTGCCGTCCGCCTCGAAGGATTCCATAAATCTTCTCGACAGACTTTCAAGGTATCTTGATAAATACGACTTCAGGCTTAGTCTTATGAGCCAGTATACGCCAGATTTTCTCGGAGAGATTTCTGAAAAATACAAGGAAATAAACAGAAGAGTTACCTCTCTTGAATACAACAGAGTGCTTAATGCGGCAACGTCTCTCGGATTTGACGGATATTTTCAGGGAAGGGAAGCCGCAAGCGCGAAATACACACCGAATTTTGATCCGATAGCGTTCGGAGAAAGAGAAATAATCGAAATATGAAAATAAAGATCACTAAAAATTTTGTAAAAAAGATCATCGTTCCGCTTCTTGTCTGCGGACTTACACTCGCAGTTCTGCTGACATCATCGGTTCTGCTTGTAAGCTCGGCTATGGTGAGAGACACGGAAAAATATATCAAAACCGAGGAGCAAGCAGACAAGCTCTATAACATCGACTGTATTATAGTTCTCGGTGCGTTCGTTCGAACGGACGGCACACCGAGCGATATGCTCCGTGACCGTCTTGACGTGGCGATAGCGCTTTACAAAATGGGAATCTCCGATAGGATACTTATGAGCGGTGACCACGGAAGTGTCGGCTACAATGAGGTCGGTATTATGAAAAAATATGCGCTTGAGCAGGGCGTTCAGGAGGAGCATATTTTTATGGATCACGCAGGCTTTTCAACCTATGAGACCATGGTGCGTGCAAAGGAGGTCTTCCTTACCGAATCCTATTATAAGCGAGTTATCGTCGTAACGCAGAAATATCATCTTCATCGCGCGCTTTACATTGCGAACAGCATAGGCCTTGACGCATACGGCGTTGCCGCGGATCTTCACACGTACAGAGGTCAGCTTGCAAGGGACGTTCGCGAGGAACTTGCGCGCTTTAAGGATTTCTTCTTCTGCTACTACGGTGCAGAGCCGAAATACCTCGGCGGTCCTATTTCGATCTTCGGTAACGGTAACGATACCAATGACGAATACTATGATAATCTTTTTAAATAATATAAACTCACGGAGGCAATTATGAGTCTTATTACGATCATCGGTGCGGGACAGATGGCGTCTGCACTTACATATCCGCTTACAGATAACGGTCACACCGTCCGTCTTGTGGGCACACCTCTTGACGACGCTATTATCGACGGTCTTAAGAAGGATAATTTCCACATAACTCTTAAAAGGCCCATCCCTGCAAACGTTTCATTTCATTATTTCTCCGAGGCAGAGGAGGCACTCAAGGGCGCGGACCTCGTTATGGGTGGCGTTTCCAGCTTCGGACTTGATTGGTTCGTTGAAACGGTCATTCCCATGCTTGACGAGAAGGTTCCGGTCATCACGGTTACAAAGGGTATGATCAACGAAAACGGAAATCTCATTTCCTATCCCGAATACTTCGAAAAGATGACAGACAAGAACATATCCTTCAACGCTATCGGCGGTCCCTGCACAAGCTACGAGCTTGCTGACAGAGACTTCTCCTGCGTTACCTTCTGCGGAAGAAGCATGGAAACGCTCAGATGGCTCAAGGGCATTTTCAGCACGAATTATTACACAGTAAGCCTTTCCACAGACGTTCGCGGCGTTGAATGTGCGGTTGCCATGAAGAACGCATATGCGCTTGCAGTTTGTCTTGCTATAGGTATGTCCTATAAGCGCGAGGGCAGAGAATTTGAGCATTACAATTCTCAAGCGGCTCTCTTCGGTCAGTCGGTAAAGGAAATGACAGCACTTCTCGACCTTTGTGGAGGTCATCCCTCCAACCTTTATCTCGGTGCAGGCGACCTTTACGTTACCGTTTTCGGCGGCAGAACAAGAAAGATCGGAACTCTTCTCGGTCAGGAGATCCCCTTTGCGGAGGCTATGGAAATTCTCAAGGGTGTAACTCTTGAATCGATCGTTATCGCATCAAGAACAGCGGCTGCGGTCTGTGCTTGCATTGCCGACGGCAGAGCGAAGGAGGAGACGTTCCCGCTCATTCTCCATGCGGACAGTCTTATCAACGAGGGTGCAACGGTAAACATTCCGTGGGAAAAGTTTGCAACGGAATTCGAGCTTTAATTTTTAGATGAAAAAAGAGGCTGACGGTTATGCGCCGCAGCCTCATTTGGGGTTTTATGGATAATATAACGAAAGAAGAACAGCGTTTCCGCAACAGGATCGGTGAGCTTGCCACGCGGTCATACGGCAAGGGAATATATACCTTTACCGACTTTCTTTCACTTTCGGAGCAATCGACCGTGATTGAAATGCAGCGCGAGCTTTCGTATGCGCATCCGTCATTTTTCGGAGGCGCGGATTTCTGCGAAAGGCGGGTGCTTCGCTTCGGGTGTGAGGATGAGATGGGATATGACGAGCCGTATCCGATCGCTGCCGTTGAGGTGGCTCCCGCCGCACCCGCATTTGCTTCGCCGCTCACGCACAGGGATTTTTTGGGAGCGATACTTAACCTCGGAATAGATCGTTCGGTTATAGGTGATATTGCCATCGACCGCGAAACTAACACGGCATACGTTTTTTGCCTTGAGTCTATTTCCGGATTTCTTGCGGAGAATCTTGTTAAGGTAAAGCGCGAGGGTGTGATATGCCGTATCATATACGATCTTTCCGAGCTTCCGGGCGGAATCGAGCCTCAGCTTTTGCGAAAAACGCTTTCGGTTGCATCCGAGAGAGTTGATGCGGTCATATCGGCTGCTTGGAATATTTCGAGAACCGACTCATCCGACGCAGTAAAGGCGGGACTCGTTTTTATAAATCAGCGTCTTTGCACGTCACCGTCCGAGTCGTTGAAGGAGGGAGATCTCGTTTCCTTCAGAGGAAAGGGTAGATTCAGATATATAGGTATAAATTACGTAAGCAGAAAGGGAAGAGATAACGTATCCGTTGATATGTTTGTCTGAAGATTATGGATATTGTAATTATTGTGTGCGCGGTGCTTACCGTTATTATAGGTGTTGCCGTAGGATTTCTTGTATGGGGCTTTAATTACGCCTGCAGAGGCAAGAAAAAAGGAAGCGTTTCCGAGACGGGAGAGATTGAGCTGAAGGGCTTTGGAGCGGAGATAAACGCGGGCGCCGAATGGGTACGTAGGGCAAGCGATAAATTTGTCAGCATAGAAAGCTTTGACGGACTTAAGCTGTCCGCACGTTATCTTGAAAGGACGGAAAGCGACGTTTGCGTTGTTATGATGCACGGCTATCGCTCCGCACCCGAGATAGATTTCAGTATGGCGGCAAAGAGCTATTACATCAACGGATATTCGGTCCTTTTGCCTTATCAACGCGCACACGGTATAAGCGAAGGAAAATACATAACCTACGGTGTCCGCGAAAGCAGAGATTGCAAGGATTGGGTGGAATACGCTGTAAACGTTCTCGGCAAAAAACGAATAA
>JBGVEZ010000070.1:0-35117 GCA_045120555.1 Eubacteriales bacterium | reverse complement strand
CTTGTATGCCGAAAGCTGACCGACAAAGCGCCAGTGCCAAGGCTCATAGGTGTATCCTGTAATATCCGTCTTTCCCTTCGGGAATCGAAGAATAAATCCGAATCTGTACGCATTCTTTTCAAGCCACTTGAACGCCGCTCTGTTCTCAAACGTCTCCTCAAGCTCGTAAAAGTCTACGCAAAGTCCCGTCTGGTGGTCGCTTGTACCGGGACGCGCGGAATAGGTATCGATTATCTTGAAGATCTCTTCGTCCGAAAGACCGGGATTCTTTGCCTTTTCCTGATTGTAATAGGTGTTGTAGTAGAGATTGTACTGATACGAATACGTGCGGTAGCCGCTGCATACCGTCGTATCCCACACGCCGTCCGCTATCATCTCCTGTATCATCGCATAAAGAGCCATATAGGCATTGTCCTTAAGAGATATTGCCTTGCCGCCGAGCGTATATTGCGTGGGAACCTTCCAGAGCGGATCGGGAGCAAAGCTCTGTCCGAGCGGATTTTCACGGTTTGCAAGTATCAGAAACGGCTTCTGATCCGTCGGATTCATATAAGGCAGATATTTCGTCGCATCTATCTTATAGGTGTAGCCCGCAATTATCGAAAGGATCTCTGCGTCCGTCGGGTAGGGTGCTGGCGTTGTCGTCACGGGGACGGTGGTCGCCTCTGTCGTGGTTTCGGGCGCCGTCGTTTCCGGTGTTGTAGTTTCCGGTATCGTTACTTCGTCCGGAGGAAGAGTTCCGTAAGGATCGTATTTCGTATCCGCAGGGAAGGACGATGGCTTGCTCATCTCTCCGAGCGTTTCACTCTTCTTCGGATTGAAGGAAATATCATCCGAAACCGTTATTACTGTTATCCTTTTATTATCTTCACTCACACTTATCACCGTATCGTTTATATATGAATTGACCACGTAAGCAGGCACCATAAATTCATTGTTCTTGCCGAGAAACGGAGCACCGCCCGCGTTCGAGCTTATTCCGTTTACCGTAACGGACGCTTCTCCGACGGTAAATACCAATGAATCCCCACCCTTTGCGTAATAGGTAACGGTATTTCCGCTCACGCTCTTTGTAAAGCCAAGCACCGAGGAAAGCGAATCAAAATCAACGTATAGCGTGTCAGCAACGTAAAGCTCATCCCTATCGTATTTCACCGATACGTCATCCGAATAAACGACCGTAATACGGCCCGGAAGCGGCTCTGGCTTATTAAGTAAAACGCGTATTCCGAACACCGCCATAACGATGGCAATTGCCACAAGCACCGCAGTAACGCTCCAAAGCATTACCTGTCCTATATTTCTTCCCGCTCTTACGCGCCTTTTGTGCTTTTCATAGCTTCCCGCCGCAGCAAAGCCTTGATTTGCCCTACGATTTCTTTCTTTGGGATTACCCTTCATATCGTTCATATCATCACCGTCACTTCGTTTCAACAAAAATAAAATACGGAGACGTAGGTGAATTAAGTATCTTTACCTTCGTAACGCACAACTTGTATCTTGAAAGCTTTGAGAGCATTTCGCAGATCTCCTCGCCCTCAAGCTCGCCCTCCTTATGTCCGGGATACACAGCGATATTAAGACAAGCGTCCTTGCCGAGCATATCAATAGCATCCGAGATTGCGGGAAGAGTCGTTTCGCGCATTGTAGTTATCGACTTATCACCGCCCGGAAGATATCCGAGATTGAACATACCCGCCTTTATCGGCTCTGTGATGTACTTTTTTAAGTTGTGGTGCGAATCGTTTATAAGCACGTAGTTTTCGGGGCAACCCGCCGCCTTGAGATTTTTCGCCGTCGATTCGACAGCCGCCTTCTGTATATCAAAGGCGTATACCTTGCCGCCCTCTCCGACGGTTTTTGAGAGAAATTCGGTATCGTGACCGTTTCCCATAGTGAAATCGGCACAAACGTCACCCTCCTTAAGGTGGCGAAGAATAAATTCCTTATGCATTTCAAGCAGATCTATCATAGCTTTTCTCCTGATTTTTATTTAATAAATGCTTCGACAAGCGCGTCGGGCTCGTTCTTTGCCGCGTATACGGGAAGTCCGACCGCACGTTCAAGCTCGCAAAGCGTCATTCCGCAGAGGAAAATATCCTCGTCCGCCTTCAGAGTTGCGTGCGGTATAACCACTCTTGTGTAATTCTTATCCTTTTTGGCATTGATTATCGCTTCCCTCATATCGACGCCGGTAAGAAGACCGGCAACCGTCACCGTATCACCGAAGAAATCGTTCTTTACCTTCAGAACGTCAACCGAAAGCCCCGGAACGCTCGCCTTCAGCATCTCCGTCACCTCGCACACCGTGTCATATGCGGCGTATCCGGTTATCGCAAGAGCCCGTTCATTGCATTCACCGTCATATTCAAATTCGTCCTCAAGGTAGTACCGCAGATCCTCGGTCAGACTGCGTATGAGCCCAACGCCGTTTTCAAGCTGGGGATAGCCCTCGTAGTAATCCTCATCGGGGATCGGAAGACCCGCGCAAAGATAGAATTCGTCTGCCACAGTAAAGATACGCGAGCCGTATTCCTTTTTGCAGTAGTCACCGAACATATTCACCGTCCTTATAACCTCTCTTGCCTCCTCGGGCGTGTAGGTGCGAAGGGGACACAAACCGTCACGGAATTTGGTTATCCCAACCGGAACAGCAGCACAGCTGATAAGCGAAGGGCAGAGCTTTACGAGATCGTGCATACTGCGCATAAGCTCCTCTCCGTCGTTTATTCCGGGGCAGAGAACAAGCTGAGTACAAAGCTCTATTCCCGCATCCGCAAGCATGGGAAGGTAGGAAAGGACCTCACCCGCAAAGCGGTTTTTCATCATTTTGACGCGCAGCTCGGGATTTGTTGTATGGACCGAAACGTTTATCGGAGAAATTCGCATCTTGATTATGCGCTCAATGTCCTCGCGCTTCATGTTCGTCATCGTGATGTAATTTCCGTGAAGGAAGGAAAGACGGGAATCATCATCCTTGAAGTAAAGCGTATCGCGAAGTCCCTTCGGCATTTGGTCGACAAAGCAGAAAATGCACTGATTTGTGCAGGTATGCTTTTTGTCCATAAGAGGCGTTTCAAAGCCGAGACCTATGTCATCGTACATTCCCTTACGCAAAGACACGGTGTATTCCTCGCCGCTTCTCAAAAGAACAAGCTCTACTTCCTTTTCGGTTATATAGAATCTGTAATCAAGAACGTCGCGTATCTCGTTTCCGTTGACCGAGATAAGCACGTCTCCCTCTCTTACGCCAAGAGCATAAAGCCTTGAATTTTTATCTACGTCAGTTATCTTAACCATAGCTTTTCCGTTTTATTTTCCTTCTTCAACGTATCTTTCGTTATAGAACAGCCACTGCTGTATTATTCCCTTATATTCACCGAGCAGATCCGGATCGAAGCCCTTTTCAAAATATTTATCCAGCACGCGATTTATCCAAACGTCCTTCGGAAACGCGTCATATTTTTCAAATGCGAAAAGAAGCACGCAGGACGCGACCTTCGGTCCGACGCCGTGTACCTCGCAAAGATGGCGCGTGCATTCCTCGGTGTTGTCACACTCGGAGAGGTAATCAAAATCAACTCTCCCCGACATGACGCGCTCTGCGGCATCCATTATGTATTTTGCGCGAAATCCCGTGCCGATATCCTTCAGCATATCGATTCCACCCTTTATAACAGCCTCGGGGGAAGGGAAGGAATAATGCTCGCTTCCGTCAAAGGCGATGAACCTTTCGCCGCACTCAAGGCAAAGTCTTTCGATTATCTTTTTTATTCTCGGGATGTTGTTGTTCTGTGAAATTATGAAGGAGCAAAGCGCCTCCCACTTGTCCTGAACGAGTATTCTTATTCCCCTTGAACGAAGCTCAGCCTGCGCAACTATCGGGAAGGACGCGTTTTCACGAAGGATGCGCTCGCACATACGGGGATAGTTCATATCAAGACCGAGAAAAGGACGCCAAAGGCTTCTGTATTCCTCTATGTCCGTGCCGAAAAGATAAAAAACTCCTTCACTTTCGGCTATTTTTATGTACTTTCCGAATGCAACGCCGCAAACGCACGCATCGTATTTCTCGTCCTCAACTCTTTCAAAGCGGAAGCACTGTCCGCAGTCAAAGGTCTTTTCGATAGAAAAGTATTTAACACCGCGAAGCACCACGCAAGGATATCCGTCAACCGTTTCAAGAACGGCATTTATGTTGCTTCTTTTGAGAAAATATTCGTTTCCGATCATTTATTTCTTTCGCCCCTGTATGCTTTTAAACTTGTTTACAAAATATCACTTTATTTCCTCGGCTCTTTGTGGTAAAATATATACATATTTCACTTACCACAAAGCCATATATAATATTATACACTATTATTTATAAAATTTCAAGGGCTTTTTTCGTTTTGTAGCAAAGTTTTACGATAATTTAACAAGGACGGAACGTACATATGAAAAAATACGAGGGTGTTCTCCTTTGCACCGACTTTGACGGGACTATAGCAGAGGGGGCGGTAATATCCCCCGAAAACAGAGCAGCCGTTGATTATTTCACCGATAATGGCGGACTTTTCACCGTTATTTCGGGGCGAAAGCAAATTTTTTTCACAAATCCTAACGGACTTCCGAATCTGACGGCACCCGCGGTCTGTTTAAACGGTGCGATGATCCTCGACGGGGAAAAGCGAATATCAGAGATACTGATGGAGCCGCACGACGTTTGTACCGCCATAAAATTCTTCTGTGAGCACGAGGTCATAAAAAGACTTTTGATATATAACGATCTCCGCGTAACCAAGATCATAAGAAGCCAAAAAGGACTGTCTTATTCCTTCATAGATGAAAATGACGTTACGAGCGAGGAAACTCCGATCGATAGCTTTGGCGCAAGGCTTGAGGGCGGAAGAGTTGTAACGGGCATTCCCGAAGTTGATACCGCTCTTTCAAAAGGGATCTACAAGGCCGTAGCAACCTCCTCCGTAAGGTATTGCGACGAAAGCGAAATGGCACGTATAGAGAGCGAGGTCATAAGGGAATCAAACGGCGAAACGTTCATCTGCCGCTCCTGGCCTCACGGAATCGAATTTCTCAACAAAAACGCAACCAAGGGCACAGCTGTCAAGCTGCTGAAGGAATATACCGGTGCATATCTCTCCGTGGCGATAGGAAACTATGAAAACGACACCCCCATGATAAGGGATGCCGACGTTGGTGTTGCCGTGGGCGATTCCTCTCCCGACGCATTGGAAGCTGCGGATATTATTACGGTGAATTGCGCGTCTCACGCCGTTGCCGACCTCATTTACAACCGTTTGGACTTAATAATACAAGCATATAAAAAAACTCATTAACCCAACCGAAAGGAAAATACAATGAAAAGAGCATTATTTCTTATACTGACGTTAACGTTGATCGTTGCTTGCGCGGTCTCCTGTAAGCCCACGTCGCAGCCCGATCAGACAACGGCACCCGAAACCACCGAAGCACCTCAGGCGACAAATCTTACCGTTGCAGAGGACGGAAAATTCAATTTCGTAGTCACGCGTCCTTATAAAACGGACAACGTCAAGATGTATACGGGATTTGTAAAGGATCTGAAATCCGCAACGGGAATTGAGGACATAATGATAACCGTTGACGGCAAGAAGGAACGAGATACATACGAGATACTCTGCGGCGTCACCGACACTCCCGAATACGAAGCGGTTGAAAGCGAGCTTGGATATAACAACTACGTCATAAAGGTCGTGGGAACCAAGATCGTTATCGCATCAAAGGTCAATTACGCACTCGAGTACGCGCTGACAAAGTTTGTTGACTACGTAACCGAAAACATGAAGGACGGAAAGCTTGAAATAACCCCCGATTTCAACCTCAGCGGTAAGAGAGTAAACGGCAGCTTCTCTGTTCTTACCAAAGAAGTACCCTCTCCCGTGGGCTTTACCTCCTGCGAGTTCTCCGATTGTGACGACAACTATCAGCAGGCAACCCTCAATGGATGTACAAAGGACATCCTTGATGGCTACAAAAAAATCCTCTCCGACGAGGGCTTTACCGAATATGCAACCTCAAATCTCGGCGGCACCGAATTTATCACCTACAAAAAGGACAAATTCACTGTCCACGCATATTATACAGAGCATAATAAGCAAATGCGCGTGATCGCAGCGAAAAACGCAGTTCTTCCTTCAACGGATAAGGTAAGCTACACAAAGGTATGCGAGCCCACGTTTACTCTTCTCGGTCTTGAAAAGGGCGGAAACTCGGGCGGTCTCGGCTGTATAATCGGTCTCCCCGACGGTACGTTTATCATTGTTGACGGCGGACATAAAACAAAGGCAGAGGCTGACGATATCGCAAACACTCTCTATAAGCTCTCGGGCAACAGCAAAAAGGTAACCATCCGCGCATGGGTATTCACGCATGCCCACGGCGACCATGTAGGTGCATTCCTTCAGTTCTCACCGAGCTATGCAAAAAAGGGTGTATTCACCGTTGAAAGCTTTATCTTCAACGGCTGTGACACGGAAGAGCAGCATCAGTATTCCTCGACCGGTAATTTCGATACCACAAGAAAAGCAATAAACGATAATTGGCCGAATGCAACCGTATATAAGGCACTCACAGGTCAGATATTCCATTTCCCCGGATGTGATATGGAGGTCCTCTACACCATGTCCGACTTCCTCCCCACTATTGTCGGTGAGGAAAATATCGGCGATATCGATAAATCGTCGGTTGACGGAAACCTCAAAAACGCTGTGTTCCGCTTCTTTACGGGAGATCAGTCCATCATGGTAACCGGCGACGCATCAAAGATAAACGTTGACGAAATGTGCAAGCGCTACGGCGAATACCTTAAGACCGATATCATGACCGTCCCTCACCACGGCCATAACCAGAACCGCTACCGCGCACGTAACGGCACAATAGAGTTCTATAAGCTCGTTGACCCGTCCATCGTTATGTGGCCGGACGGCGTTGCCGCACAGCAGAATAAAATGGCATGGAACCAGACCGCAGGCTCCGCTTGGGAAGCAAACTATTACCTCGTCCATTTCCTCCACGTCAAGGAGGTCATCGTCGCAGGTAAAACAACGACAACGGTCACAATTCCTTACGTTAAATAATCATAAAAAAGCAGAAGCCGCGGCTTCTGCTTTTTTGTTTTGTCAGCTTTCCCATATACACACGAGGCGGTGGATGAGGCGTGCCTCTCCCATCGGGAGAGGTGCCGAGGAACGAGGCGGAGAGGGCTGTATAAGTTGCCGCCACGTAAGCAATGATTTCTTCATCCCCCCTCTCACCTGCTCCGCAGGAGCTCTCCCAAAGGGAGAGCCTCACGTAGAGAAAAGGAGCTTGCAGAACCGTATTTCTGCAAGCTCCCATATGATACAGCGCCGAAGGCTAATTGCGTCCAGCGGAGCTGGGGCGAAGGCTAATTACGTCCAGCGAAGCTGGGGCGAAGGCTAATTGCGTCCAGCGGAGCTGGGGCGAAGGCTAATTACGTCCAGCGAAGCTGGCGGACCGTCAAGGACGCCGGTCCCTACGGATTTTTTTCCTTCTTAAAGGTTCTTGGCGGTTATTTTACTATCTTGGCAAATACCGCGTTGATGTTCTTTCCCTTCTCGGAGAAGTTGCGCTCGTATTCGGTAACAACGTTGTCCGCCGCGTATTCGCTTGCGTGAAGATCGGTGGTCTGCATATATATATCAAAGCATCCTGACGCAGCAAGCTCCTCAAGAGTGAACTCGAAAAGACCGTCGTTGTCCGTCTTCATACGAAGCTCGCCGCCCTCCATAAGTATGCGCTTGTACTGTGTAAGGTATCTCGAATGGGTAAGCCTTCTCTTTGCATATCCCGTCTTCGGCCACGGATCACTGAAATTAAGATAGATCATTTCAAGTGCTCCGTCGGGTATCCTCTCAAGAAGCTCGTCCGCGTTTCCTATGTAGAAGCGAAGATTCGTTCCGTCAAGCTCACCGTCAGCCTCTGCCTTCTTTGCCTTTTCAAGCGCAAGGCAGGCAACGTCAGCAACGCGCTCAACGGCAAGAAAATTAACGTCCTTCTCCTTCTTCGCGCTTCCGACCGCAAAGCTGCCCTTTCCGCATCCGATCTCAAGGCGTAATGTTCTGTTTTGATCGCCAAACATTTGTAAAATTTCCGTGAATTCAGTTTCTTTCGGCACCAATATGTCCGAACATGCTAAAATTCTTTCACTTCCGTTACGTTTTTTTCTCATTCTCATATTGATTTTTTTCCTGTTCTGTGGTATAATATTATATATATAGTCTTTTTATAGTATTTGACTCTAAGCAATTCATAGTTGCTCATACTAACATATTATACCACAAAAAGCTGTCGAGGTCAAGTACCCGACGAAAATTCACCTAAAGAAAGGAACATTGCATATGTCTGTTCAAAGCGAATTCTTTGAGGCGCTTCTTACCGAGCTCAAGGCGCGCGGTCTTTCAGATGAGGTCGCAGAGGAAAACGTATCCAAATTCAAAAGCCAGCTGAGCGAGCGTGCCGAAAACGAGGATTACATCAACGATGCTCTTTCAAAAATCCCCCCGGCTTCAATCGCTGAAAATATCTATAACATGCTCCGCGCGGAAACCGATGAGGATGCCGGCGCGAAAAGTGAGGTTATGGTGATCGACACAGAAAGCGACACCGTAGAAACCACGATAAAAGAGGGCAAGGACGCTATGTCTCCGCTTTCAGAGGAACAGGATACGGCTGATCCTTCCGAGGAGGCGGTTGAAGAATCTGACGCCTCCAACATCACCGAGGAGATCGACGTTGATTTTGGCGACGAGGTCAAGGATGACGAGATCTCCGATCCCACTGAGGAGCCCACACCCGTAACCGATGACACCGTAGTTACCGATGACGACTTTGTATACAGTGAGGGTGCCGACGATATCAAATCGTTTGACGAGGCAGAAAACGCTACCCAAAATTTCGAGGAGACTGCAGAAGCCACTACGGAAAGCGAAGACGCCGACGATGACGTTTCCGTTTACTCTCCCACAAGCAAGCGACGTATAAACGACTCAAAAAAGCACTCCTCCGAAAATTCCGGAGATAAAAAGCCCGTAAGACTTACAAGCGAAACCGTGGATCTCTTCTTTGACGAGGAGGAATCCAAGAACAGCTGGCTCTTTATCGTTATGGCGATATTCATTATTCCGCTTTTCTGCGTGATCGGAGCTGCCGCGTTCGCGGTCATTCTTGGACTCTGGGTCGGCCTTGCGGTCGTTATTGCAGTTCTCCTGCTCGCGCTTGCCGCGATAGTTGTCGCAGGAACGGCATATGCGGTTATGGGACTTATTTTCGGAATAATAGAAGCATTTTCGGGTAACGCCGCAGCCGCTCTCTTCGAGGTCGGTCTCGCACTCTGCGTTGGCGGTATCGTAATGTTTATCGGAATCTGGGTATACAATTTCGCAATCAGATTTATTCCGTTCATAATCAAAAAGCTCGGCGTGCTTCTTATACTCATCTTCAAGCTCTTTAAGAATGCACTTATCAAGCTTAAGGCACTTTGCCGTAAGATATGATCTTACTTTTTGGAATTTAAGAAAGGATCTTGCTATATGCGTCCAACATCAGTAATATTTTTAATTATTTCGATACTTATCGCCTGCGTAGGCGGTATGCTCTGCTTGTCCGCAATGACAATGGCAGAGGAATCGGGAGAGGTTCTCTTTGAATCCGTCGAAAACGAGGAAGGTAACTTCGTTACAACGAAATACTTCGGACTTGCCGAGGGTGAAAACCCCGATCATTCTTCAAGCAAGAACAATATCAAGAAAATGGAATTTAACTTCCAGAACGTTGACGTTGTTATAAAGGGCGGTCAGGATGTAAACAAGATAGAGCTCTACAATTTCACAGAGGGCGTTTACTCCTACAAAACAAGCGTTGGCGGTGCACTTTCCCTCGACGACCTTACGGGTCTTCTCAAGATGGTGTCCTTCAGCAGCTCCGGTATCAATTTCAAGGGCTTCCGTAACCTTCTTTTCTACTTTGAATACGCAAAGCTCGAAAGACAGGTTGTTGTGTATCTGCGCGACGATACGAACGTTACAAACATATCCTGCACGGTAAATAACGGCAGCATTACCGTTGAAAATCTCAATAAAACCTGCGACATAAATCTTACCGCAAGCTCGGGTGATATCTCGGTAAAGAATATAGCGAAGGATTCCTCGCTTACACTTTCACTCGATAATGGCTCTGTGCTTGTTGAAGACTCAAGCCTTTACGTTCTCACGGTCAAGGCAGGTGTTGCTCCCGTTGATATCAAGAACTGCCCCATCACGCGTGCCCTTGAGGTATCGGTCGACAACGGCGACGTTACCTACGATCACGTTGCGAATACGTTTGAGGGCTTCGACGTTGTATTCAAGGCAATCGACGGCAGACTCAAGCTCAACGAAGAAATAATCACATCCGGAAAATTCGCCGTTGACCTTGCTCCCGACGAGGACGAGACTCCTGAAACCGACGAAAACGGAGAACCTGTAGAAACAGAGACAGAGGAGGGCGAAACCTCTGCTGATTCCGATTTTGCTCCGAATTCCATTAAGATAACGGTTAAGGTCGGCAACGTCTTCGTTACTACGGGAGAGCCCATTACCGTTAATCCCGACGCTCCCGAAACAAGCGCGCAAGGCTGAAAAATATGATCAAAGCATAAGTTTATCCCGACCTCATTTCTCTGGGGGCGGGATAAATCACGAAATACATTTTAAGAATCGGGACTCTTCACCAAAGTAAAAAGAAAGCAGGTAATGCCATGGCTGCAATGTCAGACTCATACGAATACGTCGTAGCAAAGGAGATAGAGGGCTCATACGCCGTAAAAAGAGTGCTTGCCCTTATAGGATACTTTCTTTTCGGTATTCTCGAATTCATTGTCGTATACGCCTCAAAGCTCTTCGTCCTTTTTGCGTTTGCTCCTGTTACAATATGGATGCTCGTGTATTTCACGTGGCCCTATTTCAGCGTGGAGCACGAATACGCCATGATCGGCGGTAACATAACCTTTTCCGAGATCTACGGCGGAAGAAGACGCAAGGAAAAATTTTCAATACGTATATCCTCCTTTGACGTTATCGCTCCGTACGATAACGAACACAGAAAAGAAATCGCCGCATATAAGGCAACCGTTGAATACAATGCTTTTTCCTCGGACAAAAATCCATCCTCCCCTTATTTTGCTCTTTTCACCGATGAAAAAGGAAAAAAATGCGTATTTTTCTTTGAAGCAACCAACAGAACCCTGAGAATATTAAAGTATTATAACACCGCCACCGTAATGACAACGGTAAGCATATAAAAAGCAGTGAGGCAGAAATAAAAATGATAGCAGTAATCACAGCAATGAAAATTGAATCCGAGCGCGTTATCGCCAACATGACCGATATGCGCGAGGAAAAGGCAGGACCTGTCCTTGCATGCGTCGGAAGGCTCGGCACTAAGGATGCCGTCGTCTGCGTAAGCGGTGTAGGTAAGGTAAACGCCGCCGCAACCACACAGGCGATCATAATGAAATACGCTCCCGAGCTTATCATCAACATAGGCGTTGCGGGAACGACCACAAGAGAGCTTGGCATCGGAGATTTTGTCGTAGGCTCTTCTTACGTTCAGTTTGACGTCGACACGTCCCCTGTCGGAGATCCCAAATATATGATCTCCGGGATCAATAAAATCATGATAGAGCCGGACAATGAGCTTTGTGAAAAAGCAGTTGCAACCGCAAAAAAGCTTTTCCCGAACAAAAAAGTTGTCAGTGGAAGGATTGCCTCCTCCGATAAATTCGTAGGCGGTCAGAATGCTTATCTCAAGGACGAGGTAATTGCACTCGGCGCTTCCTGCGTCGAAATGGAAAGCGGAGCGATCGCTCACGTTGCTCTTTTAAATAACGTAAGCTACATAGCTGTCAGAACAATCTCAGACTCCGCAGATGGAGAAGCCCCCGATTCCTTTGCGGAATTCTGCGCAGACTCCGCGCACAACGCAGAGGCGTGGCTCATGGAATTCATAAAATAAATCGAGTAATCATCACGTATCACAGAAAAGGAAATAATCATGCCAAGAAGACTGAAGGAATTTTCCGATTTCAAAACAGTCAGAGATCTTATCATCAACAACAGCAAGGAATTTGGAAACAATACCGCTTTCACGCAGCAGATAACAAAAGCTACAGAAACAGAAAAATCCACATACAGAAAATGGACTTATTCCGAGCTTTACGAAGATTTCAAGTATCTCGGACACGTTTTCAGACGCTTTGGAATTCAAAAGGGAGACAGAGTTGCTCTTATAGGCAATAATTCATACTCTTTCTCGCTTGCTTTTTTGACGCTTGCATCCGGAATCGGTGTTCCGGCTATTCTTCCTAACGTTTTTACAAAAGAAGCTGTTGCTTCTGCGTGCAATGAGATCAACGCTAAGTTTGCAATTTGCGACCTTTCAAAGTCTGACCTTGTACCAAACGGCATACCCGTGATCTGCACAAGCGATATCCTTTCGCTTATTTGTAAGGAAAAGGAATCGAATCCTTTCGTCCTTCCCGTTGACGCGGAGATCGATGAAAACAACGACGAAGCAATTATAGTCTTCAAATCCGGAAACAGCAAAAATAACCAAGCTATCGTTTGTACCAACAGACAGATCTACGAAAACGTAAGCCTTATAAGAAACGAGGTTTACATTTCTTACTCCGACCGTTTCCTGTCCCTTTCTCATATGTCTCTTTATTATGAGATCTATTGCGGACTTTTCTTTCCTATGTCAAGAGGCGCATCGGTAATCTATTCCACACAGCTTTCCGGCAAATCAGATATAATCGCCGCAGATATCCGTGAGGAAAAGCCGACCATAACGGTTGTTGCACCTCACATTATTTCCAACTTCTATACTATGATGTGGAGAAAGCTGATTGCCGAGGGTAAGGTTGAAAACGCGCAAAACTACATAAAGCTTGTAAATAAAGCCGGTCAGATCAGAAGAGGCTTGAAGCAGAATATAATGGACGAGCTTCGTGCGATTTTCGGAGACAGCCTCAATTTCATTATTTCCTCCGGCAACATGCTTACGGAAAGAATAGACCACGGTATGCGTGCATTCGGAATTCCGATAATAAACGTTTACGGAACCGCGGAATGTCCTGTCGCTGCCCTGAAATCCCCCTTTGCTCCCGGAAGCGGAGAAAAAAGTTATATCCCGACAGATGTAAATATCGTATCATCATCCGTAAAGGGCGAAAGCTTCGGAAGGCTTCTCATATCAGGAAGCAGAGTAAGCAACCGATATGCAAACGGCACTCCTGTCGGAGAATGGCTTGACACCAATGATTACGGAATCATTGATGAGAACAGAACACTCACTCTCTTTGGCAAGGATTATAACGCATACGTATCCGAATACAACAACCGCATTATCTGCCCCGAGCAGATAGAGCGCGTTATATCGACCGAATACGGAATCGCGGAGGCATACGTTTTCCCCGAAAAGCTCTCCGACGGAAGAACTGTGCTTTCGGCAAAGGTTCGTCCCGATCCTGCCTTTACGGAATATTACGGAAGCGCGCATGCAAAAAAATCCACCCTTGAAACGATATCAAGAATAAACTCCGTCCTATTACCGCACAAAAAACTTAAAAACGTGGAAATCATTTTCTCATCCTTAGATTATGACCGCGCATTGCGGATCAAGCGTCCCACCGTCACAGAGGCCTTTAAAGTCGCACTCCTTGATCCGGACGAGACTTTCACATTCAACGATTAAAATTCACAAATAAATATATTAAGAAAGGTCATCTCACCTTGAATATCGAAAAAGAAACGCAGTCCATAAAGCTCCATTCCGGCAAAACGGTAAATTCCGTAAAGCACGGTGGAGCATCAAAGGCTTGCCTTACACGCTCCGAGCTTGCAACGCTCCATTTAATGCCTACACAGGATCCCGTAGCATTTGAATATATCGACAACGGAACTTTGAAATTCTATTTCAGTCCGGATAACGTTACCGTAACCCCCGCCGAGCTTTGGTATCCCGAAAATGGAAACGAGGAAGGCTCACTCACCCTGCCCGACGGCTCTGCAGTTCCGCTTGTGGACCGTGACAGTGCGGAAACAATGGGCTATCATACAAAAGACTATCTTGAATCCCTCCACCTTGCCGTAGTTGAAGCACCGGTCGCTTATATGCATAAGGCGGGAGATGACGGAGAGGTCAGCTATGAATATCTTTACGACATCCGTACCTGCGTGCGCCGCGCCATGCTTTGCGTAAGATGCGGTAAGGAGGACAGATTCCGCAACAAGCTCTGCAGAAGGTGCTATGAAAAGGATATGCTAAAGCGCAGAAAGCAGGGAGATATATATCGCCAATCGGTAACCGGAGTTGACCGCGGAAAGGCAATTTTCTTTGATCTTGAGCTTACAGGCGTTTATCCTTATGATGAAATTATTTCAGTAAGCATAACCGACGGCTGGGGAAATGAGATCATGGACACCATCGTCCGCCCCGAAAAGAGAAGACAGTGGAACGCAACCGTCAAAATTCACGGCATAACTCCCAAAATGACAAAATACGCTCCCTTTCTTTCGGAGATCACACCTAAGATCAAAAAGATCTTCCTCGAATCCGAAATAATCGTAGCGTACGGAATCGCTACCGACTACGCTCATATAAAGGAGATATTTACCGAAGAAGAACGTGAAAAGCTTATTCCGAAGCTTCGCGACTGCGCAAAGGAATACGTTAGATACATCTCCGAATACGAGCCTGACATCAATAAATCCTCTCTTGTATCCGCAACAGAGTATTTCGGAATCGAATGGAGCGGAACTGCCCACACGTCTATGGCAGATACCCATTCCTGCCGAATTCTTTGGGAAAAGATCTTCCCGAATTGCTACATAAACGATCCGTCCGAGGATCGAAAGAGCACTGAGATAATAAATGCCGTAAATGCCATGCCCAAAACTCAATCGGTAACCTTTGACGAGGCATTTGAAATGGCAAAGAAGGACACCGACGACGATAAATCAAAGGAATGCCGCAAGAAGAACAACTGCACTCGCAAAAAGCCGTCGCAGGCAAAATCAAAGCCGAAAAAAGACGAGAGAAAAAAGCAGAACGAAGCGCACGTGGCACCCGAAGCAACGGAAGCTCCCGCTGTGCAAAAGTCTGCGGAAAAGAAAAACGGCATCGTTGAATTCTTCAAGAAATTTGTAAAAAACTGATCTATCTTAAATTTTAACCATGAAAATAACCTTAATTCTTGCATCAAATTCTCCGAGAAGAAAGGAGATCCTTTCCTCCGTCGGAGCAAAGTTTACGGTAATTCCGTCAAACGCGGATGAAATAACAGACAGCACGCTTCTTCCTTATGAAATTGCCTGCGAAAACGCAAGGCTGAAGGGAAGAGACGTTTACGCTCAGACCCCCGACGTTGACGGTGAATCCGAAGAGATCTTTGTCATCGCCGCTGATACGGTAGTTGACTTCTGCGGTACCGTCTACGGTAAGCCGAAGGACCGTGACGAGGCGGTAGCTATGCTCACGTCCATGTCCGGAACCGCACATGCAGTTCACACAGGGTATTCTATTATCCGTTGCTCGGACGGAACCGAAATATCCGACACAGAAACCACGTACGTAACCTTCGATGAGCTTTCCGAGCATGACGTTGAAAGCATCATAAGCGGTGACTCTCCCTACGACAAAGCAGGAGCCTATGCTATACAAGGCTCTGCTGCCCCTTATATTTGCGGTATTACGGGATGTTATCTTAACGTTGTGGGATTTCCCCTCCATGCGATTCGTAGGGCTATGCTCGATAATTTCGGGGTAGCGCTTGAGGATTGTAAATAAAGATAAAAGCCCGTATACCTTTCGGTACGCGGGCTTTTTCTTACGAATATGAATATGAAAATAAAAATGAAAATTTATAAGCTTTTATCTGTTATTATCTTATTTGCTGTCCTTTTTTCTTCCTCCTGCTCCGCGGACGTTGAAAAATACGAGGACTATGCCCTTAATATGAATACCGATTATGAAAAGAGCGACAAGGTGCGGACAGGAAACGGCGAAAAGCTCAAGGTTATATTACTTATAGGTCAGAGCAACGCATCCGGATCGTCAATAGTATCTTACCTTGAAAAGAGTCTTGACAAGGAAAATTTTAAAAAAGCACAAAACGGATACGAAAACGTCTTGATAAATTACTGCATCGACGATCACAACGCAACCTCACACGGCGAATTCCGCCCCGTAGACCTTACTTGCGGTGCGGCAAGCGGATTTTTCGGTCCCGAGGCCGGAATGGCGCACGTCCTTTCGGAAGCCTTCAAGGACGAAAAAACGGTTATCCTGAAATATACGATGTCCGGCTATTCGCTCAATCACCATTGGCTTTTCAACAGGCAACGGGCATCAATATATAATGCGTTTATTTCTTTTGTTGATTTTTATATGCAGCAGCTCACTGAAAACGGATTTATTCCCGAGATTGCGGCTGTCTGCTGGATGCAGGGCGAATCGGATACTTCCGAGGAGAAGGCAGAACGCTATTACAAAAATCTCGTCTCCTTCGTAAAATACCTTCGTGAGGATCTTTCTGAATACAGTCCTTTCGGCGACGGCGTTTATTTTATCGATGCGGGGATTTCAAGCAGTCCTTACTGTGAGCCGGGATATCCGACCGTAAACGAAGCCAAGCGAAGATTTTCCGAGTTGTCGGACAAAAATATATATTTTTCCACCATAGACCTCGGATTTACAACCATGAACGAGCCGGATTACGAGCCCGACCTCGGACATTACGATGCTATTTACGAATTCCTGCTCGGCAAAAGATTCGGTGAGGAAATTGTAAAGATATATTCTTCAACCCAAAACAACACTCAATAAAAATGCTCCCGTTCTATCCTTTAAGGATCGTCGGGAGCTTTTATTACGGTTCATATTCTATATACTGCTCGAGATTTTCGGTTATGATCCTGCCGATGCCGTTTATAACGTCATCCTGAGGAGCCTTTGACATTTTTATGGTTATGCCGAGATGGGAAGCAAGCATCTTCGCCATTCCGTCTATAAGAGATCCGCCACCGGTAAGTACTATTCCGTTATCGTAAATATCAGCACAGATCTCAGGAGGTGCCTCCATAAGCACGTCCTTTATCAGCTTGATTATAGCCTTGCTGTGATCCGACAACGCTTCTGCGATTATGTTGGAATTTACGGTTATCTTATCGGGACGCTTCTGTATTCTGTTAAAGCCCATTATTATCTCGCTCTTCTGATTGAAGGTCGGGATTACAGAGCCAATTCTTATCTTTGTAGCCTCCGCCGCGTTGACGCCGATATTTATATTGTATCGGCTGCTCATATACGACATTATTGCCTCGTCAAACTTCTTTGAGCCGACGTTTGTCGAGCGTGAGACAACAACGCGATCAAAGCAGAAGATCGCCGCCTGCGTAGTACCGCTTCCGATATCGACTATCATGTTTCCGCGCGGAATATCAATCGGAAGTCCGACTCCGAGCGCCGCCGCAACGGGCTCACGTACAAGCGCGACACCGCCGCTCTTTGCACCCGCTCTGAAAAGCGCATCGATTACCGCGCCGCGTTCGACGGAGGTTGCAAAATCAGAAACTCCGACTATTATCGACGGTCTTGAGAATACGCTTTGAAGACCGGCATCCTTAAAAAATGTATAGAGCATTTTAATTGTTTCGTCAACTCCGGCAATAACACCGTCGTTAACAGGGCAAAAGGTATTTACGTTTGACAGCTCTCCGCCCGTCTTTCCGATTATCTTCTTTGCCTCAAAACCGACTTTTTCAACGTAACCCGTAGTCTTGTTCAAGGAAACCACGGTTGGCTGTCTCAGTATTATTCCGTTTTCCTTCGTCCATATTCTGACTATGGACGTTCCAAGGTCAAGTCCGATCGTTTTTTTGTTCATACACTTTTCTTTCTTTACTAATTATATAAGGAAACTCTCTTGTAACGGGCTTAAGAGTAGGGTATACTCTTAAGCCTCATTCAAAAGCTATCTGCATTTATGCCCGATAAAATTTTCTTTATTCAAAATCGGAATCTGCGTCTACTACGTCATCGGGAACGTGTATTTCGGATGGATCAACGTTTATCTCCTCTGCGGAAATATTCGCATTCGCTGCCGCAGCCTGCTCCTCCGCCTCTTCCTCGTTAGGACAAAGCGCAAAATTAACAAGTGAGCGTCCTTCGTCAAGTCTCATAACGATAACACCGCTCGCCGCACGCGAATAGGAGGGAATATCCTTTACGGGCGTACGTATAATTGTACCGCCGTCGGTTATCATCATAAGGTCATCCTTATCAGAAACGGTTGCGATAGAGCAGAGAAGACCGGTCTTATCGGTGATATTATGGCATTGAACGCCGCTTCCGCCTCGGTTCTTCTTGACCTTAAGATCGGTGAACGGGGTACGCTTACCGTATCCAAGCTCGGTAATCGTAAGAAGCTGCTTTTCCTCGTCAACCACGGATACGCCGACAACGTAGTCATCGTCTCTTACCTTCATACCCTTAACGCCGCGCGCGCTTCTTCCCATAACTCGGACTGTATCCTCAGGGAATCTTACCGCGTTACCGTTTCTCGTCGCGATAACAAGCTCGTCCTCGCCAAACGTGTGGCCGACGTAGATAAGCTCATCGCCCTCGTCGAGAAGGATCGCTATCTTACCGCCCTTACGCTTCTGCTCGAATTCGTCAATTACCGTCTTCTTAATTACACCGTATTTTGTAACCATAACGAGGAAGGAATCGTCGTCATAGCGGTTTACGGGAATTATCGCGCTGACGTGCTCGCCGTTCTGCGCGTCGATATCAATGATATTTACGATATTCGTTCCCTTTGCGGTTCTTGATGCTTCGGGGATCATATAAGCCTTCTTCATATAAACCTTACCGTGGTTAGTGAAGAAGAGAAGGTCGGAGTGAGAGGGAACAACGAGGACGTCCTCGATGAAGTCCTCCTCCTTCGTTGCCATACCCACGACGCCCTTACCGCCTCTGTGCTGAGATGAGTAGGTATCGGTGGGAAGACGCTTGATGTAGCCGTAATGAGTTGCGGTGATAACGCAGTTATGTCTTTCGATAAGGTCCTCAAGCTCGATATCGTTAACGGCAGTTTCGATTGCCGTTCTTCTTTCGTCCGAGAACTTTTCCTTTATCTCAAGCATTTCCGTCTTAATTATCTCTCTTACCTTACCCATGTCGCCAAGTATTGCGCGAAGCTCGCCGATAAGAGTGTGAAGTCTTGCAAGCTCCTCTTCGATCTTCTGCTTTTCAAGGCCCGTGAGCTTACCGAGAGTCATATCGACTATAGCCTGCGCCTGAATTTCGGTAAACGCGAACAGCTCGATAAGTCTTGCCTTAGCCTCGGGAATGGAGGGCGACTTCTTGATAACCTGAATTATCTCGTCGATATGGTCGAGTGCCTTCTTGTAGCCCTCAAAGATGTGTGCGCGGGAAAGTGCCTTTTCGAGATCGTACTTTGTACGTCTGATGATAACGTCCTCCTGGTGGGAGATATACTTATCAAGAATTGCAGGGAGAGAAAGAATTTTCGGCTCTCCGTCAACGATCGCAAGCATATTTACTGCGCAGGTATCCTGAAGCTGTGTATATTTGTAAAGCTGATTAAGAAGGATAGAGCCGTTGACGTCACGTCTGTGCTCGATAACGATACGCATACCGTCACGTCCACTCTCGTCACGAAGCTCTGTAATGCCCTCGATACGCTTTTCCTTAACGAGTGTTGCAATAGCCTCGCAAAGCATGCTCTTGTTTACCATGTAGGGGATCTCGGTAATGATGATCCTGTGCTTATCCTCTTCGATATCTGCCTTTGCGCGAACTGTAATTCTTCCGCGACCGGTAGCATAAGCGTTATAGATGCCGGCAGTACCGTGAATGGTAGCCGCTGTCGGAAAGTCAGGACCCTTTACAAATTCCATAAGGTCACGAACCGAGCAGTCGGGGTTCTCCATGCGGTATACCGTTGCGTCAATTACCTCTCCGAGATTATGGGGAGGGATATTAGTTGCCATACCTACCGCAATACCTACAGAGCCGTTAACGAGAAGGTTCGGAAAACGGGAGGGAAGTATTGTGGGCTCGCGGCGGCTGTTATCAAAGTTCGGAACGAACTCAACGACCTCTTTATTAAGGTCGGTCATAAGACAGTCCGCAATTCTCGACATTCTCGCCTCAGTGTAACGGTAAGCAGCAGGCGGGTCACCGTCGACCGAGCCGAAGTTACCCTGACCTTCAACGAGAGTATATCTGTAGTTGAAGGGCTGTGCCATACGTACCATAGTACCGTAAACGGCAGCGTCACCGTGAGGATGATAACGACCGAGAACGTTACCGACGGTAGTAGCGGACTTTCTGAATTTTTTATCGTGCGTGATATTATCCTCGTACATAGCGTAGAGAATTCTTCGCTGACCGGGCTTCATACCGTCCCTTACGTCGGGAAGCGCACGGGATATAATAACCGACATGGAATATTCGATAAATGACTTCTTTATCTCCTTCTCCATTCCGATATCAACTATTTTCTGATTTTCAAACGAAAGATCAAGCTCTTTTTCCTTGCTCATTTGTTTACTCCGTTTTCATTTATATTATATATGATACTTATTCCGTAACCGTTTTTCCGGATATTCCCGTGAGACCGTACGATACCGCATAGCGTTCCGCTAACAGTGCCGCCTCTTTCGGAAGCATTTTACGGCTTTGCGTGTAGTAAAGAAACGCCGAAAGCAGATTGTCCCCCATGCCTGCGGGAAATAGCAGATCGCGCGGCTCGCTTTTAAAAACGAACTCACAGCCTTCTGCATCTACGTAGCAAAATCCCTGCTCTCCGAGTGTTAAAAGCACTGCGTTTTTCCACTTTTCAACAAGTTTTCGGGCACTTTTCAACATTTGTGTTGAAAACTCAGGTGACTTTTCAACATTTTGTGGAAAACCTTTGAGAAATTCAACTTTGCCGCAAAGCTCACGCCATTCATCAAGGTTGGGCTTTATCAGAGACGGAAAATTCTGCGAAATACGGGAAATAAGCTCTCCCTTTCCGTCAAGCACAGTGAACGCTCCAAGCCTTGAAATTTCGGAAATACAACATAGGTATTTATCTTTTTCAACGTTTTGCGGCAAAGATCCCGTAAAAACGTATGTTGAAAACTCTCCGGAATTTTTCTCTGCAATTGCATGCGCAATTACCGAATCAAGGAACGCCTCGCTTTCGGATTCCGTAAGCGGTCCGCCCCTTGAATTTTGTTCGGTCATACCGCTTATTCCGTCCGCTTCGGGGTAGATAAGCTTGACGTTAACACGCTCCGCAGCAGACGTTACCGTTCTTCTTACGGTGATCTTATCGGTATATTCCGCAAAATATCCGTCAACGCCGTATTCGCCTCTGCCAACGGTGAAATACTCAACGTCAGCGCCGAGAGATGCGAGAGCAATTGCGCAGTTTGCGCCCTTGCTTCCGCTTTTTCTTTCGACACTTATAGGTTCATTTCCGGCAAGTGCATCCTCTTTTGATGCGTAGTATCGGAATTCGTCGATTCCGGGATTTATCGAAACAACAACGTATTTCATCAGATGTCGAGATTTTCCGCGTATTTCGCGTTCTCTTCGATGAATTTACGTCTCGGATCAACCTTTTCGCCCATAAGGATGGAGAAGAGATTGTCACATTCAATAGCATTTTCCGTAGTAACCTTCTTGATTATACGGTTGTTAGGATCCATGGTAGTAACCCAAAGCTCCTCGGCGTTCATTTCACCAAGACCCTTATATCTCTGTGCCTCTGCGTTGCCGCCGAGAATTTCGATATACTTGTCTCTTTCGGCGTCAGAGAATGCATAATACTCCTGCTTACCCTTGAACACCTTGTAAAGAGGAGGCTGAGCAAGATATACGTGACCGTCGTCGATAAGCTTTCTCATGTATCTGAAGAAGAAGGTAAGAAGGAGCAGACGAATGTGCGATCCGTCAACGTCGGCATCGGCCATGATTATGATCTTACCGTATCTGAGCTTCTCAACGTCGAATTCTTCGCCGATACCGCATCCGAGCGCAAGAATGATAGGTGTGAGCGAGGGATTTGAATAAACCTTGTCAAGGCGGCTTTTTTCAACGTTCAGAACCTTTCCGCGAAGGGGAAGGATAGCCTGGAATTTTGAGTTTCTGCCCGTCTTTGCGCTTCCTCCCGCAGAGTCACCCTCTACGATGAAGATCTCGGTAAGCTCTGCCTTTTTTTCCTGGCAGTCGGCAAGCTTTCCGGGAAGGGACGCGCCTCCGAGAAGTCCCTTTCTTCTCGTAAGCTCTCTTTCCTTTCTCGCTGCCTCGCGTGCACGCGCCGCAAGAAGGGATTTTTCGATTATCGATTTACCGACAGACGGATTTTCCTCAAAGAATTCTCCGAGCTTTGTGGAAACGAGCGAGTCAACGAACTGACGCATGCCGCTGTTACCGAGCTTCGTCTTTGTCTGACCCTCGAACTGCGCCTCGGTAAGTCTTACCGATACGACGGCACAAAGACCTTCTCTTACGTCGTCACCCGAAAGCGACTTGTCCGATTCCTTCAGAATTCCGGACTTTCTTGCGTAATCGTTTATCGATCTTGTAAGAGCTCGCTTGAAGCCCTCCTCGTGAGTACCGCCCTCTGTGGTATTTATGTTGTTTGCGAAGGTGAGAAGTACCTCGTTGTAGCTTTCGTTGTACTGAATAGCGACCTCGGCAACGTAGTCCTCCTTTTCAGCCTTCATGTAGATGACGTTCTTGTGGAGCGGATTTTCGTGCTTTCCTGCCGTGATAAATTCAACAAACGAGGATATACCTCCGACGTATTCCATATCGTCAACACGTGCCGGCTCAACTCTTTCGTCCTTGAGGCAAATATTTATGCCTGCGTTGAGGAAAGCCTGCTCGCGAAGGCGATTAAGAAGGGTATCGTAATCAAATACGACCTCCTCAAAAATTTCGGGGTCAGGCTTGAAGCGCACGTAAAGGCCGTGTGCATCAGTTTCCCCCTCATCCTTGAAGGGACGAACGACCGCACCGCGCTCAAAGCGTTCGGTGCATCTTCTTCCGTCGTGTGCGTTATCAACCTCTACCCATTCAGAAAGCGCGTTAACTACCGACGCGCCTACACCGTGAAGACCGCCCGAGAACTTATATCCGCCGCCACCGAATTTTCCGCCGGCGTGGAGAACGGTATATACGACCTCAAGCGTGGGTATTCCCATCTTCGGATGTATACCCGCGGGGATTCCTCGACCGTCGTCGCGGACGGATACTGAATTGTCCGCGTGGAGAGTTACCTCGATTCTGTGACACTTTCCCGCCATAGCTTCGTCGATAGAGTTATCCACTATTTCGTAAACAAGGTGGTGCAGACCTCTTGCACTTGTAGAGCCGATGTACATACCCGGTCTCTTACGTACAGCCTCAAGTCCCTCAAGGACCTGGATCTGATTTTCGCTGTAGCCACTTTCTTTCACAATTTCCTCTGCCACCGCGGGAGTTTTGATTTCTTCAGTCATTTTTTCAACCTGAATCCTTTACTGTATTTCAATCTTCGGCATCATGCCGCTGTATTTTAAAGTAATTTTATTCTTTTCCAAAGTATCCGTCAAAGGCGTTTACCTTTTTTTCAACCGATCCCGACGAAAACTTCAGAAGCGCAATCTCGGTTCCTTTATCAGTGTCATACATAACAAAGGATTTCGGTATATCACCGATATCCGACTGCACCGAGCCCCGCTTTTGCATCCTCGACAGAAACTGCTTTGTGTCTTTTCCGACACTTGCGGTATCCATATCGAAAATGCCTATTATATTTTTATTGCTTATTTTTTGTTTTTTGCTTACGTGCAGATACATTTTCTTATCTCGCTTTTCAGTATTTTCCGAACGATCCGCCTGAAACGGTAAATATCGCAGGAAGATCAAATCCCTTTCTGATATTTGCCGAAAAAGCACAAAGCGTGTCGAGATATCCCATATCAGCAGACGTTATAACCGTCTGGTACGGTGAAAATATCTCGGTTATCTTCAGCTGCGTCTTTCTGTCAAGCTCACTCATAACGTCGTCAAGTATGAATACGGGAAGCTCACCGCCGCCCATAGCCTTGATGGTGACGCCCTCAGCGAACTTAAGCGCAATTCCGAGTATACGAAGCTGTCCCTGCGACGCGATATTCTTCGCTTCAACACCGTTGAACTTGAAGGATATGCTGTCCTTATGAATTCCGTATGACGGTCTTCCGCCCGCAATATCCTCATAAAGGGTACGGGTAAGATCGTTGTCGATCGCGGACGTGAACTCACCAACCGAGGCAAGCGGTCGGTCACCGCCTTCAATTCCCGGTTTATATTCAACGTCAACGTCGAATTCGCCGTCGTAAACGTATCCGAGGAACTCCTTCATGCATCCCGCAAGCAGCTTGCAGAAGCGAGAACGCTGGCAAAGCACGTAGCCTGCCGCCTTGCACATAATATCCTTGTACAAAAGAAGCTGCGCATCGTATTCTGCAATACGCTCGTCGTACGGAAGGTTCACGCATCGTCCGAATATCCTGTATGCAAGATCGTTCCTCGCCTTGACCAACCCCACCGCGTCATCCATAGCCTTTGTAAATACCGAAACGTTTTCGGTATACATCGGATTTATCCTGCAAAGCGCGATATTCATAAAATCACGCTTCGTCTCGGGTGCGCCCTTAATTATCAGCGCGGGAGTTTCGGGGGTGTACATTACCGCAAGGAAATTCCCGACAAATTCTTTTCTCGTCCCCGAAAATCTGTTCACCTCGTAGTACACGTTACCGTTTTGAGGAACAGTGTATTTCATGGAGGTTTCCTTTTTCAGAGCATCGTCAACAAACGTAAGCTTCGCCTCGGACGCTATTTCGCCGTATTTCACCAGCATGGAAGGACGCACGACTCTGAAGGATTTCCCCACAGAGAAGAAGTAAAGTGCCTCCGCAAGGCTCGTTTTACCGCTTCCGTTCGGACCGTAAAGCACGTTTATTCCTTGCCCAAGCAAAAGCTCGGCTGATTCTATGTTACGGAAATTTCTTACGGTTATTTTTTTTGCTATCATCTGACAAGATAAGCTCTGCTGCCGCGTTATCTTGTTCTTACGGGAAGAAGGAGGAATACGTCCTTTTCGTTGCGGACGGGCTTTTCTTCCTTCTCCTCGTTCTCTGCTTCGTCCTCCTCAGCGCCCACAATAGGTCCGACGGGCTCGATGAGAATGGGGGAAAGAGGAGAATTGAGTGAAAGTCTTACCTTCTTTGTCTCTACAGAACGAAGAGTTTCGGTAAGGAACTTATTGTTGAAGTTTATTGTGATATCGCCACCGTCGATAGCTCCCTCGATGTTATCGTAAACCGAGGACTGAGCGTTGATAGCGGAAATAGCGATAGACGCCTTTTCGCGGTTGATATCAAGAGTAATGTGAGTTTTGTTGCAGCCCGCAATTCTCTCCTCGGTAACGATAAGAGCTCTTTCGAGAATGTCGAGGAAGCTGTCGCTGTCGATCTCGCAGAATACCTTGTGATTTCCTGAGAAAAGCTTTTCAAAATCAACGTACTCACCGTCGAGCAAGCGAGAGAAGAAGTTGTATTCACCGTTTGTGAATACGATATGTCTCTTCGTAAGGAATACGGATATCTCCTCCTCGGTATCCTCAAGCAGTCTCTGAAGCTCAACGACGGTCTTATTGGGGATTATAAATGAAAGACGTTGAATAAGCTCGTCGTCATCCATATGCGTTACAGAATTATCCGTGTCACAGCGAGCAATCTTGAAGCCGTCGCATGCAACGAGTGTAAGGTGATCCTTGTTTATTCTTACGTAGCAGCCGTTAAGCACGTTTCTGTGATCGTTGATCGCCATTGCGTAAGCAACCTTACCGATAAGCTTTTTAAGCACGCACTGGGGGATCTTGAAGTTGATCTTACTTGTAAGGGGCGGGATCTCGGGGAAGGAGGAGCCTGCCATAGCGTTCATCTGAAGGCGGCTTCTTCCGGATTTAAGAGTAGCCTGCTTATCCTCGCCTACCGTAAGAGTTATTCTGTCTGTAGAGAATGCGCGAACGGCGGAAGCGAATCTCTGTGCGTTAATGACGCAAGAGCCCTCCTCCTCAATCTCGACGTCGGCTATTACCTTTATACCCTTCTGAAGGTCGTAGGTGGTCATAGTGCAGACGCCGTCCTTTGCCTCAAAGAAGATGCCTCCTATGGCAGGGTTATCCAATTTGTTCACGGTGGAGCCCATAAGCGGTGCGATTGCCGCGGACATAGTGTTTTTGTTAAATGTTAATTTCATAATCGAGCCTCCGATTCAGTTGCCCCGCAGGGGCTTATTTAGTGGATGGTCATCAACACGCAAGTGTTGGTAGAAGGTATATTATTATAGGAGTAGCAGTAGAGCCGTTGAAAACGTTGAAAACCTTGCCCTACGTACGTTTTTTGCCCCGAAACGCCGATTTTTTTGCGAATTTCGGGTTTTACTTTTCAACATCGGCGTGTTGAAAACGTTGGAAAGTAAAATTAGGTTTTATGTGCAAAAGAAGCTTTATTACTTGATTCCGAGCTTTCCGTAAAGGTCGTTAAGATCGCTCATGATCTTTTCGTCAATATCCTTTTTTGCATTGAAATCGTTAAGAAGCGTTGTTACCGTACTGTGATCTCTGCCGAACATTGATGCGAGAGAATTAACGGAAAGACCGCATTTCTGCTTTATGAGGTGGATCGCAACCTTTCTTGCGTATGCTATGTTCTTTACTCTCGACGGGCCTATGAGGCTATCCTTTGATACAGAGTATTTATCGTATACCGCAGAAAAGATTTTATCGACCGTTACCTCAATAGGCTCGTCCGTTCCGAGAAGGTCAGGCAGACACGAGCGTGCGTATTCCATGTCGATCTCCCCGTCGCGTCCGATAAGAAAAGCTCTTGCGGAGAAGCGCTTGATCGCGCCCTCGATCTGTCGTACGTTGGAACGGAGGTTTTCAGCAAGGAAGAGGATAACGTCATCGTTGATCTTTATGTTATTTTCTTCGGCCTTGCTCTTGAAGAGTGCAACACGAAGCTCGAGGTCCGGCGGCTGTATGTCGGCAAGGAGTCCCCATTCGAATCTTGTGCGGAGACGGTCCTCAAGGTTTTTCATCTCACTCGGCGGGCGGTCGGACGTGAAGATTATCTGGCACTTATCGATCATCGCGTTTATCGTATGGAATATTTCCTCCTGCGTCGAGGGCTTTCCTTCGATGAATTGAATATCGTCGATAAGCAGGATGTCACGGGTTCTGAACATTTCGCGGAATTCCGGCATTGCGTTTGCGGCGATGCACTGGATCATCTGGTTCGCAAACTGCTCGCAGGGGATAAACATGATCTTTTTGTCCGGGAAATCCTCCTTAAGCTTTGTTATGATAGCGTAAAGAAGGTGGGTCTTACCGAGTCCGCTTGCACCGTGAATGAACAGAGGGTTGTATCCGGATGCGGGCTTTGTTGCAACAGCATAGCAGGCAGCCTTTGCGAATTTATTGGATTCGCCCTCGATGAATTTATCGAAGGTGTAGTTCGGATTGAAGGCGGGGAGAGTTGAGCCGAGGCGTATTCTCTTTCCGTTTTTCGTGAATTCTATAAAATCTCCGTTATCGGAGCTTGATTCCTTCACCGCATCGGGCACGGCGGGTGCCGGAGCTTCAGCTTCGTATTCGTTGGTGCTTACCTGCGCAGGAGATCTTTGAGCACGGAAATACTCGGGATGGTCCTTCATAAGTATTTCGTTTGCTCTTTCCTTGAGTGATTCGTTTTCGGCAGCTTTCTTTTTTTCGTCCTCTATAATACGCTTTTTATATACGGAGGGATCTATAGCTTCGGGCTGTTCAAGAAAGTTTACGTTTATTGCAACACGGAATGCGTCGTGGAGAGTTTGTTCTATTTTAGCCTGCTCACCGCAGAAAAACGAGTATACGTAGGAATTGGTGCAGATAACGGTAAGCGTTGACGAGGCGTAATCGTATTCTACCGGATACGTTTTTGAAAAGTAAAAATTCGATGTAGCTTGCGGAAATGAGGAATACAGCAGATTCTGCAGGGTCGGCCAGAATTCCTTTAGGTCTTTTTCAAAATCCATAGCGTTTTCCTTTCTTTGTTTTGTCGTATTTATTATATATTATATCATATAAATATATATTTTTCAATACTTTATTATATTTATTTACATATATATGCAAGTTATTTTACATTCTCGTCCTTGCGCCGGATCAATTTCTGTGTTGACAAAAGGTGGGATATGTGGTATAATTGTATGTGAAAACAATACTGTACGGGAGGAAATGAAAATGATATACGTAACGTCCGATCTTCACGGGTATTCTCTTGAGGATTTTGTGGAATTTCTTGACAGCACAGGCTTTTGCGAGGATGACGTTTGCTACGTCCTTGGCGACGTGATAGACAGGGGGAGCGAGGGCGTTGACCTTCTTAAATGGATAATGAAGCAGCCCAACGTTGTGCTTCTTCTCGGCAATCACGAGGAAATGATGCTTGAATGCGAATTCGTTTTTGCAGAGATAACGAACGAAAGCGTTGATTCGCTGAGTAAATCGTCACTTGAAAAGCTTTATCTCTGGCAATTCAACGGAGGCGGTGAAACCCTTAAGGCACTCAGAAAGCAAACGCCGAGGGTGAGAGCGGAAATACTTGAATATCTAAAAAATGCGCCATTGTATAAAGAGGTCGAATGCGGTGGACGTAAATTCGTGCTTTCTCACAGCGGACTTGGTAATTTTGATAAGGATAAGCCGCTTTCAGAATATACACGCCACGAGCTGCTCTGGACGCGTCCGGATTATTTTGATACTTTTTACGACGATAAAATACTCGTCTTCGGTCACACACCGTCAAGACTTTACGGCAAGGAGTATGCGGGCAGAGCTGTGAACCGTGGTTCTTGGATCGATATTGATGCCGGTGTGTCGGGCGGATACGATCCCATGATACTAAGGCTTGACGATCTTCGCGAATTCTATATGAATTCATAAAAATGAAAAAGAATTCGTAAAAAGCTTTTGTAACTATTGACAAAAATAAATTAATATGATATAATAAGGAAAATACCTGTAAGGAGGAATTTTTAATGAAGAAATTTTTAGCATTAATCCTTCTGGCTGTTATGCTTCTGACAACGCTTGTTGCGTGCGCTGAGGGCGGCAAGGAGGAGACGGTTACAACAGAGCCTCAGGGATCAGTAACCGAGCCCGAGGAAGGAAACGGTCCCGTTGAAGAAAAGCCCTTTGACGCTACTGAGATGAGGGATAAGAACCTTGCATCCGAGAAGGTCATGAACGTTCTTTGCTGGAACTCCGAGCATCCCGAATTTGAAATACTTGAAACAGAAATCGGCGGCGACTCGGTAAACGCGGCGATATTTGAAAGAAACAATCAGGTAATGCGTACACTCGGTTTTTCGGAGATCATATGGACTGAGCAGGTTGCAACTGCCGGAAATGAAACTAAGTTTCTTAAGTATGTAGAGACGGTAGCACAGAACGGTGACGTTCCGATCGACGTTATCGCATCATACGCAAGATCTGCGGCTCTCTGTTCACAGAAGGGCTTCCTTGCACCCTTGAATTTCTACGATAAGCACATCGATCTTACACACACCTGGTATCCCCAGTCTCTTCTTGATGAGATCACCATCGGCGGAAACGTTTATTTCCTCTCCGGTGATATCTCTACAAATCTTCTTTTCGTTACATACGGCTGTATATTCAACAAGGACATCCTCACTGATATCGGTGTTGACTATAACTATCTCTACGAGCTTGTTGACAAGGGAAAGTGGACTCTTGACGAGATGTTTACTCTTACCGGTGAATATTACCACGACGTTGACGGCGACGGGAAAAAGTCTGTAAAGGATGCTATCGGTCTCCGTACACAGTCTCTTCACGTTGACTCCATCTATACGGGCGCGGGTCTTAAGTACGCTGAAATAGATAACAACGCAACTGATTCCGAAAAGCTCGTTATCATCTCTCCTGACTTTTCAAGCAAGAAGTCAATTGATCTCAACGACCGTCTCGGTGAGATCTTCGCATCCGATTATGCGATAAATGATGGCAGCTGTGCAAAGAACTTTGCTGTTCAGGCTAACTCTATCATGCTCATTTCCCGTATCCGTGATATCCGCGAGCTCTTTAAGGAAGGCGTTGATGAAATGGATTACGGTGTTCTTCCGCTTCCGAAATACGACGAAAGCCAGGAAGACTATAAGTGCGTAGCGGCTAATCCCTTTACTCTTTGGGGCGTTTATTCCGGTAATTACGATCTGGATTCCGAGGAATGTGCTGCTGCATTCATAGAGTGGTCCGGCTACTACGGTATGTACAATACCACAGAGGCTATCTTCGAATACCTCTTCAAGGGAAGATACGCAGAAGAGCCCGATGACGCTGCATCCTTTGACATTATCAGAAGAACTACCTCCTTTGATATCGGACGTATCTTTGCGGTAGTTATTTCTCCTGATAATATCATGGCAGACAAATGGTCCGCCTGTGCTACAAAGGGATCCAAGTGGGCAACGATCTACAGTACGCTTATCCGCGGATATTCGGATAACGCAAAGAAGGCATCAAAGGACTTCTGGAATCTTAAGGAAACGATGAAGAATCCTTACGAGGTTTCGTACGAGAACTGATAACTGTATTTATTTAATGAATATTGGGGCTGTCTCACTTATTCAGTGAGACAGCCCCGGTTTTTCTTTTATTATAGACAAACTTATCATTTAATGCTTGTAAAAAAATACTGTTTCTATTGACAAAATCAGCCGTCTGTGATATAATAAACTAAATAATTATAGGAGGACTTTCTATATGAAGAAATTATTGGCATTTATTCTTCTTTCCGTCATGCTTATTACGTCTCTCGTTGCGTGCGCGGAAGGCGGAAAAGAGGATGAGGTGACGACAGAGCCTCAGGGATCGGTAACCGAATCCGCTGAAGAAACGGTTCCCGCTGAAGAAAAGCCATTTGACGCTAACGAAATGAGAGAAGAAAACGAAGCTGCGGAAAAGGTTATTAACGTCCTTTGCTGGAACTCAGAGCATTATGAATTTGAAATGCTTGAAACAGCGGTCGGCGGTGATTCAGTTAATGCCGCAATTTTTGAAAGAAATAATCAGGTGCAGCGTACACTCGGTATTTCCGAGATAGTATGGAATGAGCAGAAGGGCTCTAACGGAAACGAAGCAAGCTATCTTAAGTACGTCGAGACAGTTGCTCAGAACGGAGACGTTCCGATAGACGTTGTTGCAACTTATTCAAGATCGGCAGCGCTTCTCTCCCAAAAGGGATTTCTCGCTCCCGTGAACTTTTATGATAAGCATATCGATCTTACGCATTCCTGGTATCCTCAGTCTCTTCTTGACGAGGTAACCATCGGCGGAAACGTATATTTCCTTTCCGGCGATATTTCCACAAACCTCCTCTTCCTTACCTACGGATGCGTGTTCAATAAGGATATCCTCGAGGATATCGGCGTTGACTATAACTACCTCTACGAGCTTGTTGACGACGGCAAGTGGACGCTTGACGAAATGCTCAAGCTTACCGGTGAATACTATCACGATGCCGACGGAAACGGAACCAAATCTGCAGCTGACGCTATCGGCCTCCGTACCGAATCCCTCCATGTTGATGCTATCTATACCGGCTGCGGTCTTAAGTATGCTGAAATTGACAACAATGCAACCACTGCGGATAAGCTCTTTGTTGTTTCTTCCGACTACGGAAGCAAGAAGTCGATCGACCTCAGCGACCGTCTCGGTGAGATCTTCGCATCCGACTTTGCTATAAACGACAGTAATTCTGCGGTAAATTTCGCCGTTCGGGCAAACTCCATAATGCTTATATCCCGTATTCGTAACATCCGCGAGATGTTCAAGGAGGGCGTTGACGAGATGAATTACGGCGTGCTTCCGATTCCGAAGTATGATGTAGCTCAGACGGATTATAAGTGCGTTGCGGCTAACCCCTTCACTCTCTGGGGAATTTACTCCGGTAACTTTGATCTTAAGGGCGAGGAATGTGCTGCAGCGTTCATCGAATGGTCCGGATATTACGCAGTACATAACACCACAGAGGCAATATTTGAATATCTCTTTAAGGGAAGATACGCAGACGAGCCCGACGACGCGGCATCCTTTGATACAATCAGAAGAACAACGTCCTTTGATATCGGTCGAATTTTCGGAAGAGTTATTACGTCAAGTAATATGATGGCTGATACCTGGTCCAATTGCGCAGTCTCCGGCTCTAAGTGGTCGTCTATATACGGTTCTCTTATCCGTGGCTATTCGGACGGTGCAAAGAGAGCCTCCAAGGATTTTTGGAAACTTAAGGAAACTATGAAGAATCCTTATGATTATCCCTACGAAAACAGGTAATTAACGTATAATGCAAGGTCGTAACGGCACTGCGGCAGAGATTACACTTTTCTGCCGCGGTGCTTCGCTTTGTGTCCTTGTACAAATTTAACAAATTTTCGATTTGTGCAAAATGCTCTACGATGTCGCAGGTATAAAAAATATAATAGGTACATTTCACAAAAAAATATAAATGGTTTGAATTTTAGCTCGAGAAAAAATAAAAAATCAAAAGAAAAGGATTGGCAAATCTCGAAAAGAATTTTTGCGAATTTCGTTAAATTGCCGAATTTTTTGACATTCTCCGAAATCGTACTCTTGACATAAAAATGGATTTGTGATATAATAAATGTATTCCAAAGGGATAAGTGCCTCTTGGCGCGCCCGAAAAATAAAACAAGGAGTAATTTATTATGAAAAAAGTATTATGCTTGATTCTTGCATTGCTTATGATGCTTACGGTTCTTGCTTCCTGTGCTGAAGGTGGTAAGGGTGACGAAACAACCGTTGCTCCCGATCAGACAACAGAGCCTGAAGGATCCGAAGACGGTGATGTAGTCAAGGAAGACAAACCCTTCGATCCCACCGAGATGAAGGAAAGACATGAAACTGAAGAAAAGATCATGTACATTCTTTGCTGGAACTCCGAGCACGATGAATTTGAAATGCTCGAAGAAAATGCAGGTTCCGACACAGTTAATGCCGCTATTTTTGAAAGAAATAATCAGCTTAAGGGTAAGCTTGGTATTTCTGAGATCGTATGGACTGAGCAGAAGGGTTCTACAGGTAATGAAGATTCCTATCTCAAGTACGTTGAAACAGTAGCTCAGAACGGCGACGTTGATATTGATATTATTGCTACCTATTCCAGAACAGCAGGTCTTCTTTCTCAGAAGGGCTTCTATCTCCCCGTAAACTTCTATCCTAACTATATTGACCTTTCTCACTCATGGTATCCCCAGGCTCTTATTGACGAGGTTAACATAGGCGGTAACAGATACTTCGTATCCGGTGATATCTCCACCAACCTCCTTTTCCTTACATACGGCTTCATTTTCAACAAGGACCTTCTTACAAACCTTGGTGTTGATTACAATTATCTCTATGAGCTTGTTGACGAAGGTAAGTGGACTCTTGAAGAAATGTATAAGCTCGTAGAAAGCTATTATCAGGACGTTGACCAGAATGGTTCCAAGTCCGAAAATGACGGCTTCGGTCTCCGTTCTTTCAACTATCACCTCGATGCATTCTACGTAGGTGCAGATCTTAAGTATGCTGAGATCAATAACAATGCAACTAAGGACACAGAACTCGTTGTTGTTTCCTCCGACTATGGAAGCAAGAAGTCTATCGACCTCAATGACCGTCTCGGTGAGCTCTTCACATCCGATCACGCTTACAACGCAGAGCCTAAGACGACGTTCGCAACAAGACAGAACGACATCGCTGAGGTAACACGTATCCGTGACATCCGTGAGTTCTTCAATGAAGGCGTTGAAGAATGTGAATACGGCGTTCTCCCGCTTCCTAAGTATGATGAAGCACAGGTAGATTATAAGTGCGTTGCAGGTAACCCCTTCACACTCTGGGGCATCTACTCCGGTAACTATGATCTTGAAAGAGAAGAATCCGCAGCAGGCTTTATTGAATGGGGCGGCTACTTAGGTATGGTCAATACTACAGAAGCTATCTTCGAATACCTCTTCAAGGGTAGATATGCAGATCAGCCCGACGATGCTAACTCCTTCGACGTTATCAGACGTACAACATCCTTTGATATCGGTCGTATCTTCACAAAGGTTATTTCTCCCGATGCTGCTATCGCTGACCAGTGGTCTAAGTGTGCTGCTAAGGGCTCCAAGTGGTCCGCAGTTTACGGTACACTTATCCGTGGATATTCCGATAACGCTAAGAAGGCTTCTAAGGACTTCTGGAAACTCAAGGAAACTTTGAAGAATCCTTATGAGTTCCCCTATGAGAACTAATTAAAATAAAAAATCAGAGGTGTCCTTGCGGGCACCTCTTTTTAAAAAAATATAAAGGGAGAAACAAATTATGAAATCAGAATTCAAGGGCGGACTTTTAGGTCTTATCGGTATTTCGATTCTTCAGGCATTGCTTATTGCGGTAACCTTCGGAATAGGCGCTCCGTGGGCGGTTTGTATAAAGGAAAGATGGATGGCTGAAAAAACATACATCGACGGCAGACAGCTTTATTTTGACGGAACCGGTGTACAGCTTTTCGGTAACTACATCAAGTGGTTCTTGCTTACCGTAATAACACTCGGCATCTACGGCTTCTGGATGGGCATTAAGATGAAGCAGTGGGTCGTTTCGCATACACACATAAGATAAAAAATAATGCTCCCGATATCCGCTTTTGACGGAAGGTCGGGAGCTTTTTGTTATTCCTTTATAAGTATGAGATCACTTGCGTACGGGAGATCAGCTATTGCGTCGCAAAGCACGTGCCATTCGGCAAGCTTATGCGCCTTACGTGCGTAATACATATTGATGAGCACCTCGTAATTCATGGTTACGGTTCTCATTTGGTTGTATGATGTGGGAAGCATCTGGATTATGTTGT
>JBGVEZ010000069.1:0-2396 GCA_045120555.1 Eubacteriales bacterium | reverse complement strand
CATATCCGTCAGTCATTTTAAGCGGTTCATCACCGTCCATTACAGGCGGTGCACAGAAACCCCAAAAATCGGGATTCAAAAGCTTCATATTATATCGGGTACATTTTTCTGATCCGGGAATATCCTCGACATTATCACTGTAAACCGATTGATATAGCGCAAGATTTTTTATAGAATAAAGATAATCCCCTACGGCAAATCGAATTCTGACGCGGCCTTTAAAGAATTTTTCGTTTATTTTGATAAATCCTTTCTTCTGCACATAGGAACTTCCTCGCGCTTTCAACTCGATCGGCTCTGCCAGCTTCCATTCCTCGCCGTCAAAATAATCAACGTACGCATTTCCGGTACCGCAATACTCAAAGCAATATGCCTTTGCGCCCTCGCTTTCATAGCAAAGTTCTTCGCTGATTTCTCGTTTTTCGACCTCGGGTATCAAACTCGCCAGCGGTCTATGGTTTATAACGCAGCTTTTTACACCCGGGCGCAATGCAGCCACCTGAAGCAAGGCTCTGTTTGCCGCAAAATAAAACCTTTTTCCTGCATCGGAATCGAGGGAGGTTGCAAAGCCGAGCTCTGCAACCTGCTTATACAATTCGTTAACCTGCATAATCTTTCCCTCTCGATATCAAATTATCCCGCTACGGTCACAGGGAAGCCTTCAAGCGCAGTGCAGTTACTTACCGCCGTCGAAGGAGAGTGTACCGCAAGAAGTATGTGCTTCCACGATCCGAAGCCTACTCCGAAGCGGCATCTGCCGTTCCATATATAATTTCCGGTATGGTTATCAACCCAGTTAGTAACCGTAAGAGGAATACGGTTAAAGAAGAGGTTACCCATAAGGTTCTCGTTCGCATCACCGGACATGATCATAAAGCGATCATCGGTAGTTTCCCAACCGGGAAGGACAACCACGGTCCAGTTGCCATACTGGGTATTTATATCGTTGTTATTGCTTCCTACGGTTCTTTCCGAGCCAACGACCTTCTTTACCATCGTCTCGAATTCGGGACGGTTTGCGGGGATGATGATATAGTTTGCTACGTAACCGAGGCTCTCATTGTTTTCATCCTTGAAATTGCGCATCTTATTTGAAAGAGTTGCAAGAGCCCTTTCAAGCGTCGCGGAATCAGCCGCAATGTTTCCGTAGAAGTAGTTAGACTGATACTTGCCTTTATACTCCGCCTTAACAAAGGGATGCTGATGGTTGAAAAGAGATTTTCCGTCACCGGTACAAAGATCAACCGTCGCCTTGTTGAAGGTCATAGTTGATTTGTGACCGTTTGCAAGCGCCTTGCAGGCAAGATCGTTCTGTGTCTTGTAGTATGCGCGAGTGAACATCTTAGGACGCTGGCGCATAGATGCAGCTATACCATTTACTGCATCCTCTGCCATCGCAGCGGTGATCGTAAACTCTTTCATGAACTGGATGTGCTCGACGAACTTTCTGAAGCCGTCCTGGATCGCATCGTTTTCCGCACCGGCACCTTCTGCCGCTGCCTGGAAAGCACCGAATTCCGTTTCACTGACGATTGACTCGCCAAAACGGTTTGACTTTTCAACAATGAAAAGCTCGCTGAGGACATTCCTGTCCTTTTCACAGATATTAGACTCGGACTCGATTATTGCCTTTATCGGCTTTTCATACTTACCAAAGGCAGTATCATTAAGGCCCGAGGATTTCGAATAGATAACGTTAGGCATTATGTTTTTTTCCTTTCTTTATGCAAATCTTACGAGAATGGGATCTCCGGCCTTTTCAGCTCCATTGAGGCTTACTACGGTTGCTGCACCGCCGGTGGTGGCAGTTACACCGAGTGCATCAGCGTCAATATTATACTTTGAGCCAACAGTAATGCCGGAAACGGACGATACGGGCGCTGCGTAAACCTGATCCGGTGTTACGCGAAATACGGGAATTATTCTATCGGTTGCCGATGCAGACAAATTCGCTCCGGCAATAAACTGCGGCTTTACACTTGCGCCGCATTGAGTAAGTTTTCCAGCAGTAAGAACAAGCGCCTCGCCGTCGGTTATCTCTTCGCTTGCTTTTGCTTCGAGATACTCAGGCTCCGGAACGTTCATTCTTGCATTTTCGATTTTTGTAAGAAAAAACATTTTTTCTTTCTCCTTTTATATTTTTTTGTAAATTTTTATTATTTCTTCGTCCGAGAGTCCGGGAAGAGCCTCGCGCGCCATCCTCATTTCTTCGTTTGACATATAAAACTCACTTCCCTTGCCGCCTCTCGGCACGTTTGAGCGCAGATGCTGCTTTGTATCGTTGAGATTCTGCCTCTTGACCGCGCTTGCGACGCTCTCGCGTATTCCTTTCGGATTTGCTGCGCTGTACGCCTCAACAGCTGTCAAACCCTTGCTTCTGAACTCAGCAAATTTAA
>JBGVEZ010000068.1:0-7490 GCA_045120555.1 Eubacteriales bacterium | reverse complement strand
CACCATTTTTTTATCTTATTGTACCGTTACCGAGGATAATATATTTTTCGCTTGTCAGTGCCGCAAGCCCCATTGGACCTCTTGCGTGCAGCTTTTGCGTTGATATCCCGATCTCAGCACCAAGACCGAACTCACCGCCGTCGGTGAACCGTGTTGATGCATTTACATAAACAGCAGCAGAATCGACCTCTGACGTGAATTTTTCAGCATTGTCCAATGACTTTGTCATGATAGCTTCACTGTGGTTTGTAGAGTGTCTGTTTATATGTTCGATAGCTTCTTCTATATCGGATACTATCTTAACGGATATAATATAGTCGTTATATTCGGTGAAATAATCTTCCTCTGTTGCGGGAGTGCATGGAATTATCTTCTGTGTAAGCTCGCAGCCACGGATTTCAAGTGAATACTCACATGTCGCTGAAAGGAACAGCGGAAGGAACTCCTCTGCTACAGTTCTGTGTACAAGCATGCTTTCGACTGCGTTGCAAACTGACGGACGCTGGCATTTTGCGTTGACCGAAACCCTGACAGAATCGTTGATATCGGCAGTTTCGTCGATGTATATATGGCAGTTTCCGGCACCTGTTTCGATTATCGGCATCGTTGCATTTTCTTTGACGAACCGTATAAGTCCCTTTCCACCGCGCGGGATCATAAGATCAACGAAATCTCGCATTCTGACAAATGCGTTGGTTGCCTCACGGTCGGTGACGTCTATAAGATTGCACGCATCTTGCGGAAGGTCATTTTCCTCAAGCGCCCTTTTTATGAGCGAGATGAGGCAGAGATTTGTGTTGATTGCTTCCTTACCTCCCTTAAGAATGCACGCGTTTCCGGTCTTTATGCAAAGCGCGGCAGCATCAACCGTAACGTTCGGGCGAGCCTCGTAAATGATTCCGATAACTCCGATAGGCACTCGAACGTGCTTTATTGTGATACCCTTGGGACGCTCAAAGCATTCACCCGACCCACATGGGTCCTTTAATTTTATAAGCTCGTTAAGAGCGTCGCATAGACCGTTTATACGCGCTTCGTTAAGTGTAAGGCGGTCTATCATGGTTGAAGGAACTCCGTTTTCTGCGGCGCACACGATATCCTTGTTGTTTTCTTTTATGATCACACCTGCATTTTCGTATATAAGACGCGAAAGGGACTCCAGCACCCTATTCTTTTGCGCTGTTTTTGCTTTGGAAATTGACGGATATGCAGATTTTGTTCTTTTACATATTTCCTCTACTTTAATATTTACAGACATAGCTTTTCCTCTTGTATTGTATTATTTCTTCACAAGTATCTTTTCTATTTCGCATATATAGAATTTATGAAAGTCCTTAGTGGGGTAATGCGAAAGCGGCTCTTCGGAAATGAAAGCATTCTCCCTTAAATAATCCGCATACAGCTTTTTGCAGATAAGTACTGTTTCGGCTTCCGAAATGAACGGTGTTTCGTTAAATTGCGAAACTGTAAGACCGGACGCCTCGAATTTGTCAACGTCACGTCCGCTGAGGGTTCCGCACAGCTTGAGCGCATTTCTGTATTCCTCGCCGAGGAAGGAAAGTGAAAGACTGTTTCCAGACTCAACAATAGGGAATGTATATCTTTGCGGACGAATGTAGCATATTGCAACAGGCTTTCCCCACAGCACACCGAGCGTGCCCCAGCTTGCAGTCATGGTATTCACCGTTTCATTATTTTTTGCCGTAATAAGCATCCATTGCTTTCCGATCATATTAAACACGTTTTCTGCGCGTGCGTCAGAAGGCGAGATTTCAGTAAATTTATTTATCATGATGTTACTCCGTGATCTTGTATTTGTTATAGATTATACATCATATTGTATATAATTTCAAGTATAAAAATTCTTCCAAAAGTAAAATTTATGCAAATACTTTTTAAGATTTGATCTTGCACTTGACAAATTATAGATTTTGGTGTATAATATATAATACACAATTATGGTCACATAAGGAGGCTGCGTATGAAAATACTTGTGTTGACAATAACAGCGGGGGAAGGACACAACTCCACCGCGTCTGCGATAAAGGACGGAATAGATACTATCGGCGGCGAGAGCGTTGATTGTAAAATAGTGGATGTATATAAATTGCTGAATTCAATGCTTTACAATGCCGTATCGAAGGGTTATCTTTTTGCCACAAAGCGTTTGAAAAAGCTTTACGGTGATATATATGCATTGATGGAAAACAGAAAATACAGCGCGGATGATGATTCTCCTATGCGAAAGGTAAACTACGCTCTTGCGAAAACGTTGGAGAAATATATCTCTATGTATGATCCGGACGCTATCGTTTATACGCACGTGCTTGCAGGCATTTTGCTGGATGATATCAAGGTAAGGTACGGTCTCCGTGCTAAAACAATCGGTATCGTTACCGACTTTCGTCTGCATCCGTATTGGGAGGAGGTAACTCACCTCGATTACGTTGTATGTGCCGATAAGCGAATGACATACAGCGTTTGCAAGAAGGGCTTTTCTAAGGAGAAGATCCTTCCGTTCGGTATTCCGATACATCCGAAATTCACGGTCGAGATCCCGAAGGAAACGGCACGCGCAAAGCTTGGGCTTGACAACCGTCTGACTCTTCTCGTAATGGGAGGAAGCATGGGCTTTGGCAATATGGTCGAAAACGTTAAAACGCTTGACGCGCTTGATATAGATTATCAGATCGTTGTTATTTGCGGAAATAATAAGGATGCATATGCCCAGCTTTCAGAGCTTGAAACGACGAAGAAGATGTACGTTTTCGGCTTTGTTAATAACGTTGAATTGTTCATGTCTGCGGCAGATCTGATCGTTTCAAAACCGGGCGGGCTTACGTCAAGTGAGGCTCTTGCGAAGCGTCTTCCTATGGTAATTGTGAATCCCATCCCGGGTCAGGAGGACAGAAACGTTGAATTTCTGCTTAATAACGGTGCGGCTGTCGCTACGAGTAAGACACTGAAGCTTGATGAAGCGGTCTGGATGTGCTTACACGATACAACGCATCTTGAATCTATCGTTGATGCGATCGATAAAATAAGACATCCCGATTCTACAAGGAAAATATGCGAATTTGCCGTTAAGCTTGCGAAGGAGAATTTATCAGATGACGCAAAGATTGATTAAAAAGCCGGAGGTCCTTGCACCTGCGGGAAATTTTGAAAAGCTGAAGGCGGCAATTCTTTACGGTGCCGACGCCGTATATCTTGCCGGAAATATGTTCGGTATGCGAAGCGCTGCCGATAATTTCACTATTGAAGAGCTGTATGCGGCATCAGAATATGTCCATGCACACGGAAAGAAGCTTTATCTTACAGTGAACACAATGCCGAGAGGCAGGGAATATCCCGTTTTACGTAAATTCATTTCGGATATAAAGGACGCGGGTATTGACGCTTGTATAGTTGCCGATCTCGGTGTTCTTTCGGTTATTCGCGAGATAATCCCCGATATGGAGATCCATATTTCCACACAGACAAGTATCGTTAGTGCGGAGGCGGCAAAGGCGTACGCGGCTCTCGGTGCAAAGCGTCTCGTTCTTGCAAGAGAACTTAATTTTGAAGATATTGCCGATATCCGTGCAAAGCTTTCTCCCGACGTTGAGCTTGAAGCATTCGTTCACGGGGCTATGTGTGTCTCCTACAGCGGTCGATGCCTGCTTTCACATCACCTTACCGGCCGAAATGCCAATATGGGCGCTTGCACACAGCCTTGCCGCTGGAATTATAAGATAGTTGAAGAAAAACGCCCCGAATCACCTCTTCCTATTGAAGAAAATAAAAACGGAACGTTTATTATGTCCTCAAAGGATATGTGCACGCTTCCGATAATTGAAAGACTATGTGCGTGCGGAATCGATTCCTTCAAGATAGAGGGAAGAATGAAGAGCGCGTATTACGCCGCGGTAGTGACCAATGCATACCGCATGGCTGTGGATGCGGTTGATGAGGACCGCCTCACCCCCGAGCTTATAAGCGATCTTGTTAACGAGGTCAGCTCTGTATCTCACAGAGAATATTGTACGGGATACTATGATGATGTAACGACCGGTAACGCACAGCTTTGCTCGGACGTTGGATATATACGCGAGAAAGCTTACCTTGCAACCGCATATAATCAAAGCGCAAGCATTCCCGCAGGACTTGAAGCGGAAAATGAGAACGGAAGGTTATATTTGTTTATTCAAAGGAATAAGATTTGCCGAGGCTCCGACGTTGAAATGATTTCTCCGGGCAAACTTGGCAGAGGATTCCACGTTTCCGAGCTCTATTCCGAGACGGGGGAGGAGATAGAAAGTGCACCTCATCCTTCAATGCTATTCTATGCAAGAGTACCCTTTGAGGTTAAGGAAGGAGACATCATAAGAGCCTGATCATCGTTAAGGGAGGCTTTTATGCGTATATCATCAATTTTCACGGCAATTCTTTACGGTATTCTGGAGGGGATAACCGAGTGGTTACCCATAAGCTCAACGGGGCATATGATTTTGCTTGAAAAGTGGATACCGTTACCGGTTGAAGAAAAATTCCGAATAGTTTTTGACGTTGTGATTCAGCTGTTTTCGGTTATGGCGGTTATATCCGTTTACGTAAAGCTGCTGAATCCTTTTTATAAAGGCACTAAGATCATGGTGTCACGCGATAAGATGAAATTGTGGAACAGAATACTTATCGCTTCGCTTCCGAGTGCCGTTCTTGGATTATTTCTTGATGACTTTATCGAAAAATATCTCTTCAATCCCACCTGCGTTGCCGTTTGCCTTATGATTTACGGTATCGTTTTTACGTTTGTTGAACGTATTTCAAGAAGTAGAATATACGATATAAACGCAAGCACTGCTTTGAAAATAGGCTTTTTTCAGACGTTGGCCTTAGTTCCCGGAACGTCGCGCTCGGGTGCTACTATGATTGGTGGTCTTGTATGCGGTCTTCCGAGAGAGACAGCGGCTGAGTTTTCCTTTTTTATTGCGCTTCCGACAATGCTCGGAGCGTCAGGATTGAAGCTTATAAAATACTTTTTAGCGGGATACGGCATCACTTTTTCTGAAATAGTATTACTTTTGATAGGCGGAGTATCGGCATACCTCGTTTCACTTTTAGTGATACGTTATCTTATCGATTTTTTAAAAAAGCATTCTTTTCGCGCGTTCGGTGTATATCGCATACTTGTCGGCGCATTTATTTTGATATACGGTTATTTTGAAAGGATATAAAAATGTATAAGGATATACAAAATGATATACATAACGGCGTGTATTTGGACAGCTATAAAATTCTTGCTCACGACGTTGATGCTAAATATGATCTTAAGCCATCTGCTTTTTTCAGATATCTGCAGGAAACCGCAAATCATCAGATGCGTGACTGTAAGCCTACGTATGAGGAGCTTTTTGCGGAGCATAAGGCGTTTATCCTCAGCAGAATGTGCTTGAACGTTTACGAAACACCAACGCAGTATGATGAAATAACTGTCCGTACCTGGCCATGTGTTGATAAGGGTGTTCTTTTTAATCGTTGCTATCAGATGATCAAGGATGATCGAATAATCGCAGAATCACTTTCACTTTGGGCTCTTGTCGATACGGAAAAAGAAACGTTCATTCCGTACAGCGCAGAGCTTTTCAAAAACTTTGTTCACTCGGATAAGCTTGAAGGCTTCAATCTCCGCTTCCGCATGCCGAAGGAAGGATTCGAAAATAAGGGAAGCCGTAAGATCCTTTATAACGATACTGACATCAATGGCCATATGAACAACACCGTCTACCCCGATATTTTATCAGGATACTGTGACGTTATAACCGAGAAAAAGGTGACATCTGTTTCGATCGCATACCTTTCCGAAGCAAAGCTTGGCGACGAGATGGATATTTACGTTGCATCTACCGAAGAGAACGGTAAATCGGTTTGCTACGTTCGGTCAATGATCGGTGATAAGGTGAACGTTGAAGCGAAATTTATATTTGAATGAAAAAATGCTGTCACACGGAATTCGTGAGACAGCATTTCTATTGATATGCCCCCACTCCGTAAGGAATGAGGGCTATATCTGTTATATGATGAATTAAAGAGCAGCCTTAAGTCTTGCTTCAAGAGCAGCGAGCTCATCCTTGAGAGCAACGGGAACTCTTGCACCGACAGTTTCGTAGAATTCCTTGATGTTTTCTACGTCTGCGAGCCAGGACTCAACGTCTACGCTGAGAAGCTCACGGATGGTGTCAAGTGTAACGTCCTCAAGACCTTCGATTGCGATGTCCTCGGGCTTGGGAAGATAACCGATGGGAGAGATGGTTGCATCAACCTCACCTGCACATCTTGCGAGGATCCACATAAGAACACGCATGTTGTCGCCAAATCCGGGCCAGATAAAGTTACCGTTATCGTCGGTTCTGAACCAGTTAACGTGGAATATCTTGGGAGGATTGGGGATCTTTGTGCCCATTGCGAGCCAGTGTGCCCAGTAGTCACCCATATCGTAACCAACGAAGGGACGCATAGCCATGGGGTCACGGCGAACTACGCCGACTGCACCGGATGCAGCTGCAGTTGTTTCGGAAGCCATGATAGAGCCAACAAACGCACCGTTCTGCCAGCTTGTGGACTGGTAAACGAGGGGAGCGGTCTTTGCACGGCGGCCGCCGAATACGATTGCGGAAACGGGAACACCTGCTGGATTATTGAATTCCTTGGAGATGCAAGGACAGTTGGTAGCCATAGCTGTGAAACGGCTGTTGGGATGTGCGCCGCATGTGGACTTGTCAGCCTTGTTGAACTTTGTGCAGTCCCAAGGATTGCCCTTCCAGTCGATTGCGTTGCCGGGCTTGGGAGGATTCTTATCGAGGCCTTCCCACCAAACTGTGTTTGTCTCTGTGTTATGAACAACGTTTGTGAAGATGGTGTTCTTCATAGTTGTGTAGAGAGCGTTGGGGTTGGAGTTTACGTTTGTACCGGGAGCAACACCGAAGAAACCGTTTTCGGGGTTAACTGCCCAGAGTCTGCCGTCTTCGCCGACGCGGAGCCAAGCGATATCGTCACCTACGCACCAAACCTTGAAGCCCTTCTTGGAATAGAACTCCGGAGGAATGAGCATTGCGAGGTTGGTCTTACCGCAAGCAGAGGGGAACGCTGCACATACGTACTTTGTTTCTCCGTCGGGATACTCAACACCGAGGATGAGCATATGCTCTGCCATCCAGCCCTCGTGACGTCCGAGGTAGGAAGCAATACGGAGAGCGAAGCACTTCTTACCGAGAAGAACGTTTCCGCCGTAACCGGAGTTAACAGACCAGATGGTGTTGTCCTCGGGGAAATGGCAGATATAGCGGTTCTCTTCGTCGATATCAGCTCTTGCGTGGAGACCCTTGATGTAATCGGGAGAATCTCCGAGAGCCTCAAGAACGTTGTTACCAACGCGAGTCATGATGAGCATGTTGAGAACAACGTAAATGGAGTCTGTAAGCTCGTTGCCGTACTTTGCGAAGGGAGAACCA
>JBGVEZ010000067.1:0-8411 GCA_045120555.1 Eubacteriales bacterium | reverse complement strand
TAACCGCATATAACCGAAGGAAATTACTGTAAAACCGCATTCTCACACATGTCACAAACGATTCAGGCGTGTCTTTTATGATAGTCATATTTCACAAATTGTTTTTTTTCACAAAAATGCTATTGACAGTGAGCATAAAATATGGTATAATTCTTATATCCTAATAGTGATTCGATCACTTAAAAAACGAAAGGAACAAAGATATGAAAAAATTCACATCACTTCTCTTAGCGGTTTTGATGGTTGCTTCTCTCTTCAGCACATTCGTAGTATTTACGTCTGCTGCAGGCAACGAGCTCCTCAAGACTTACGATGCAGCTGCTGAAGGCGATCTCCTCTATGAGGCAAAGTTCGGCCAGAAGGAAGGCTGCTACCAGTCCGACATAATCTCTGTAGGCAAAGTCGGTTTTGAAACAGACGCAAACGTTTACAGCACCAAGATTTCCGAAGACGGTAAGGAAATTCAGATCACTTACTTCCCCGATGATCCCTCTACTACCGACAAAAAAGAGGGCGTACGTCTTTACTACGGCGGTAAGGTTGACGGCCTCAAGGTTGGCGGCGGTCAGAAGTACACAATCGTTTACAACGTACATACTCCTGACGTATCCAACACCATCAACTACGGTGTATACTACAACTTCCCTACCTCCTTTGCTGAGACAGATCTCGTTGCAAGAACAGAACACAACTACCTGCTCGGCTACTACGGCACACCCGATACAAGACAGACTCTTACAATCGGTGGTTCCAAGTACACCGGTAAGTATGTTTCCAACGACAGATTCTACGTTGGCGAGAAGGGTCAGCACGACGAGCTCAAATTCCCCGAAGTTGACGGCTACAACGAAGTAGCAATCGAAGTTGAAGACAACACATTCAGAGTATACATCGATAACATCTTCTTCGATGAAGGTTACGTTTACGACGGTACAAACGTTGTTTGCGAAAACCTCGGTATTACCTTCTACCTCTACAACCAGCAGACCTATGACGGTGATACCTTCACCGCTAAGAACGTAAAGGTTTACAAGGGTCACACCAAGAAGAACACAGCTACTTTCCCGGACTACGCAAAGGGAAGCGAAAGCACAACTCCCTCCACAAACGTTCTCCTTAAGGAATATGCAGCAGCTGCTGACGGCGATCTCCTTTACACAGTAAAGATGAACGCTACCGACGGTGTTTACGTTCCCAAGGTATGGCAGAACGCAAACGCTACAGACTTCGTTCCTACCGATAACACAGTTGAATTCATCAACCCCGGTGTTGACGGTGCTTTCTGGTGGGGTAACATCATCGAAGGTCTCAAGGTTAACAAGGATACAAAGTACACCTTCTCCTACAAGGTTCAGAATAAGATCAAGAAGAACGGCGGTGTTGGCTTCGTTACAACACGCAGTGAAACAATCAACAAGTGCTTCAACTTCTACGGTTGCTTCAACAAAATCGAAGGTCTTGAAAACCAGCCTTCCGTAGTTATTCAGAAGGGTACCGGTAAGATCAAGGGTGAGATCCTCGCAGCAGGCGATAACTACACCTCTATTTATCCTCTTCAGGATGCTGAAGGTTACATTGACGTAATGGTTGAGATCGACGGTCTCGTTTGGTCTGTATACTATAAGTCCACAGTATTCGGTCTCTACGACGTAGATCCTTACTGGGCACTCTTCGAGACATATGATATGACCGAAGACCTCACATTCACAGGTGGCGAAGCTGAGATCTGCTTCATAACCTACACATACAACAAAACCACCAACTGGATGGCTAAGGACGTTAACATCTACAAGGGTCTCACAGTAGACAAGACAACTCCCGAGATCACAGATGCTCCCACAGATGCTCCCACAACCACAGAGGCTCCCACAACCACAGCAAAGCCTCAGGAGACCACAAAGGCTCCCGCAGCTACAACTAAGGCTCCCACAACCACAGAGGCTCCCAAAACTCAGAAGGGTTGCGGCGGTATGGTTGCAGGCGGTCTCGCTATCGTAGCTATCGCTTCTCTCGGTGCAGTAGTTGTTTCCAAGAAGAAGGAAAACTAATTAATTACATAACGTAATTATAAATAAGTCCCCCTCGGAATTTTCCGAGGGGGCAATTTTTTACATAACGTAGGGGCGATTCACGGAATCGCCCCTTTTATTTTTAATTCTTAAGACTATGTATCGGCGCCGGAATTCTTCCTCCGCGAGAGATGAACACCTCGGGGGATGCGCTTCTTACGCTCATTATCGGAGCAGTTCCGAGAAGACCGCCGAAATCAATGCTGTCACCGCATTTTTTGCCATACGCGGGAATTATACGCACCGCGGTGGTTTTCGTATTAGCAACACCTATCGAAATCTCATCAGCAATAATTCCGCATATTACCGATTTATCAACGTCGCCGGGAACAGCTATCATGTCAAGTCCGACCGAGCAAACCGCCGTCATCGCTTCAAGCTTCTCAAGAGAAAGAACGCCCTTCTCTACCGCCGCTATCATGCCTGCGTCCTCTGATACGGGAATAAACGCGCCCGAAAGTCCGCCAACGTGACTTGACGCCATAACGCCGCCCTTTTTAACAGCATCGTTGAGCATCGCAAGAGCCGCAGTTGTTCCGTGTGCTCCGCAGCATTCAAGACCCATATTCTCAAGCACGTGCGCAACCGAGTCTCCTACCGCCGGTGTGGGCGCAAGCGAAAGGTCAACGATTCCGAACGGCGTGTTAAGTCTGTTCGCCGCCTCTGTCGCAACAAGCTGACCGACCCTCGTTATCTTGAACGCTGTCTTCTTTATGACCTCAGCAAGCTCGGAAAGATTGCAGTTCCCTGCCCTCTTTATAGCCGCCGCAACAACACCCGGTCCGGATACTCCGACGTTTATTACGTTTTCCGGCTCGCCGACTCCATGGAACGCACCCGCCATAAACGGATTGTCCTCGGGAACGTTTGCAAAGACAACGAGCTTCGCACAGCCGATGGAATTATTATCCTTGGTGAGGTATGCGGTCTTCTTGATAACGTCGCCCATTTTTGAGATGGCATCCATATTGATTCCCGTCTTCGTACTCGCAACGTTAACAGACGAGCAAACTGTGTCCGTTTCCGAAAGCGCGCAGGGGATGGCGTCAATAAGACGTCCTGCGGCAACCGTCTCGCCCTTATGTACAAGCGCGGAAAAGCCACCGATGAAGTTTATTCCAAGCTCGTTTGCTGCCCTTTGCAGAGTGTGCGCTATCTTCACGTAGCCGTCAACGCTTATAGCTCCGCCGATAAGAGATATCGGAGTTACCGAAACACGCTTGTTAACGATCGGTATGCCGTACATCTTCTCAATGTCACAGCCTGTGCGGACGAGATCCCTTGCGCTGCGCGTGATCTTATCATAGATCTTGTCGCAAAGGCGGTTTTCATCCTCGCTGACGCAATCGTACAGAGAAATACCCATTGTGATCGTTCTGATGTCAAGGCATTCCTCACGTATCATATTTATCGTTTCAAAAATATCGTTTGTATTCAGCATGTCACATCTCCTCAGATCTTGTGCATCGAATTGAAGATGTCCTCGTGCATAGTGTGGATCTCAAGTCCTTTTTCTTTTCCAAGTGCGGCAAGCTCATCTGCAAAATCCGCAAACGGAACGTTAAGCGTATGAATATCCGCAAGCATGATCATTGCGAAATATTCTCTCATAACGCTCTGCGTAATATCCATGATGTTTACGTTGTGCTTTGCGCAAAGTGTACTTACACCGGCGATAATACCGACCGTATCCTTACCGATAACCGTTATAACTGCCTTCATAAATTATATCTCCTTATTTTGAAATCAGAAATGGCGAGGCGTCGCACAAACACGTGCAACACCCCGCCATTTAAAGTTCAGGCGCTGAACTTGTCCAGCTTTTCAAAGAGCGCGTCTGCCGCGTCCTCATTATCAACTATAACCTCGATGGGCTTGGAGAGATCGAGACTGAAAATACCCATAATAGATTTTGCATCTACAAGATAACGCCCCGATCTGAGGTCAACGTCTCCGTTAAACGCCGTAACGATCTTCACAAGCTCCTGAACGTCTGTAACTGCGGTAAGCTTAATTGTTTTGATTTTCATATTCAAATACTCCCTTCAATAGTTTTACATATATATTGTATCATATATTTCCTCATTTGTCAATAGCTTTTTTATCGAATTTAGATCCAAAATCGGCGATTCTTTTATAGTTTTTGCAAAATTCAGTCACGCCTACGCAATACTCACCCAAAGAGCAAACGAGTTTTATTTTTTCACCGTTAAGAGAAACGCCAATCGGCACGCCCAACCCCTTTTTCATTTTTCTTGAAATATCGGGAAAAATGCGAAATGACGGCTTAAGCAAACTGGAAGTGCGAACGTCGCATAAAATTCCGAGCTGTGTGCTTTTGCGTCTGCCACCGGGAAACCGAGCCTCAAACGACGAGTAAAGCTCACAAAACGTGAGGCACTCGCAAAGCACACTGCAAGTAACGAAGATCCGGTAACGGTACGGCACAACGCGAAACCTGCTCATTGCTTCCCTCTCCGCATCGCTCGGCATAAACGATTCAACATATGTAATGATCCCTGCTTTAGCTTCCGCGATAAGATCTTCAATAAACGGCACTCGATATTCCTCATCTCCGCGCAAGCAGATTTCACAAATACAAAACGCTCTGCCGTCCCTCTCGATTTCAAAACGCTCGTTCATTTTTCCACCTCCATATGATTTAACAAATAATTATACTCAAAAAATGCAGAAATATTCTCATTTTTTGAAAAAAAGTATGCTTTTTCTCGCCGTTTTGTGCCTTTTTTTGACCGTTTTTCGTTTCCTTTTATTCCCTTTTATGTTATTTATTTACTTTTTTCATTGTCATTATGAGCGCCATCGACAAATATTTTTTCAATACTTTACGTTATTCTACAGCGAATTACGACGCAATTTTTAGCCGAATGGATGTATAATATAGCCGTAAACCGATCAAAACGGTAAAAAACATCAGTAAAGGAATCAAAAAATGAACAGCGAACAGAATAACAACGAATTTTTTGAAATGGATCCGGAAATACAGGACGCCCCCGGCTTTTGGGAAGCTACAAAGGATTTTTTTATAAGGCTTGGAAGGGCACTTGTAGGCTCTCCCGACAACGATCTTTGCATATCCGAGGCGGAAAAGAAGCAGATTCTTATCCGTGGTGCATACATATGTATGTTTTATCTTCTCGGATTTCTTTTCGAGACGATTTCTCTGCCCTTTGGAGCATACGCGATCGTAAGCGCACTTATCGGCAGTGCGTCCACTCATTGCATATCTATATCCCTCGGTGCGCTTTCGGCAATGGCTGTAGGAAGAGCGCATGCATCTCACTATTTTGCGCTTGCAATTCTGCTGATATTGCGCACACTTGGGAGGATATTGCTCGACAAGCCGTCAAAAGCTCCCACCGCTGACATTGTATCGTTTATCAAATACGACCTTTTCACCGAAAATATATTTCTGCGTTTAAGTGCAGTATCCGTATCGGTTTTTTCGGTTGGTCTGTGGTCGATAATTGAAAACGATTTCAGATACTATGACCTTTGGGGCGCACTTCTCGGAATGGTCATTGCCCCTGTTGCCGCTTATATCTTTTCTCTGTTCTTTGATGCCGAGACAAAGAACGCAAGGAACGTTGCGCTCGCTGCATTTCTCATCTGCGCGGTATACTCTCTTAGATGCGTTGAGGGTATGGGCCCTTTTCTGTGCATTTGCGCATCCCAGCTCATAACGCTTGCCGCAGCACGCAGATATCCGCCTGTATACGCGCTATCCATGGCTACTGTGCTCGGACTTATTTGTGACGTAAGCTACATCCCCATGTTTCTACTGTCCGGTACAGCTTATATCTGTATACGCTACTTTTTTAAGGGAATTGAGAGCGCACCGTTCTTTGTATCACTTGCTGTATCGGTGATCTGGGGGGCTGTCATCAACGGCAGAGAGGCATTATACACGGTATTCCCCGCCATTCTTGCCGCTGCCGCGATAGACAATCTGCTGAAGGCTCTACTACCCGGAATATCTGTTGAAGAATTCGTTTCGGCAAAAACAAGGCAATCTCTCCTGACTATCAAGGAAAACGAGGAGAGACTGAAACGGATGAGCGAATCCTTCCAAAATCTTTCCGAAGCATTCAAACGCCTTTCCGACAGACTTTCACGCCCCGGAATATTTGAAATACGCAAGGAATGTGACGACATTCTCGACTCCTTCTGCAACGATTGTGAGCTAAGCTCGGTTTGCTGGGGAGAGGATTACAACACGACCATCAGATTTCTGAACGATGCAAGCACTCATCTCGGAAACGTCGGAAAGATCGACAGAAGCACAGTTCCCACCGAGATGCGTGAGCGTTGCAAAGTAATAGACGATATTATAAACGAGATAAACGACCGTGTAAAGGTACTCTACCGCGACTCGCTTGAAAAGGACAAGCTTACCGTTTTTTCTGCCGACTATTCAGCACTTTCCCGTGTTATATCCGAAGCGGTAAATGCCAGACAATCCGAAAACGAGGAAAACAAGGAGCTGACCATGCACGCGCTCTCAATGCTCGGAAAATACAAGAACGATTTCCACACCGTATCCGTTTGGGGCAAGCGAAAGATCCGCGTTTTTGCCAGACTGAAAACAATAAACGAAAACACGGTCGGAATGCGTGAATTCAAGCGTATAATGGAGGAATGCTGTGGCTGTTCTTTTTCGAATCCGTCCCTTAAAATCGAGGGAAAAAGCATGACGATCACTCTCAATATGCGTCCCATATTTGCGGTTGAAGCGGCGGCATCAAGAGAAAGCGCGGACGGTCTTCCGATCTGCGGTGACTCCCCTTCCTACTTCAACGGCCACGATAATTTCTTTTACGCCCTGATATCCGACGGTATGGGCACAGGAGCAAATGCCGCACTAACAAGCGGTATATGCGAAATTTTCCTGCACGAAATGCTTGAGGGCGGCAACCGTGTCGACACCTCGGTCAATATGCTGAATGCCGTTATCGCATCAAAGGGCAACGAATGCTCCGCCACGGTCGACATTATGGAGCTTGACCTCTACAGCGGAAACTGCACCTTCTTAAAGAGCGGCGCGGCGTCAAGCTTCATCCTCCGCAACGGCAGCGTCTACAAGCTCAGCGCAAGAACAATGCCTCTCGGTATCCTCGATGAAGCAGACACCGATATGCAAAGAGTTCGGCTTGAGGACGGAGACACCGTCTTCCTCGTAAGTGACGGCGCAGCTCCGCTTGAAAACTACGACCACCTCATCAATATAATAAAAAGCACCTCCGACGAGGATACGCCTGAGGAGCTTTGCAACAGGGTTGTTGAGCTTACAAAAAAGAATTCAAAGGACGACGTCAGCTGTGTTGCGGTAAAAATAAAAGGAATACGCTGACTGAGTGCGGTTTGTCTGATAAACAGGCAAACCGCACACTCTAAATTCGGAAACGCACGCATTTTTCAAAAATTCGAAAAAACTTTCAAAAAACCTATTGACAAAACGAATCATTTGTGGTATAATATATACGTTGCGATAAGCAATACGCGAGAGTGGCGGAACTGGCAGACGCGCACGTTTGAGGGGCGTGTGGATTCACCGTACGGGTTCAAGTCCCGTTTCTCGCACCAACAAAGGTGTCGATTCCCTATCGGGTGTCGGCACTTTTGCTTTTTTATACAAAAAAAGAACCTACCGAGATAGGTTCTTTTTCTTTATTACGTACACGCAGATCTATCTTTACTGATAATACGGCCATATAAAGCCGTCAGCCGATCCATGCCTCGACCAGACCGCCTCCCAAGTCAGTATTTCCCATTCCTGCGTCGTACCGTTATACGTGAAATATACCAAAACACCGCATTCCTTTGTGTCGTCGACGTAGTACACCTTAGCATAGTCGTCTGCAATATAATCGTATATCTTGTAAACGGATACTCCGTCAAAATAACCGAGCTCGATATATCTGCCCGCAAAATCATCATAGTGCGCGGCTGTCAATATCTCAACGTGCGCATACGGCAATACAACGAGTGCTATGATGAATATTAATAAAAGAATCGAAATATAAATTATAAGTCTTTTTGGTATGAAATCCATGGGAGCTCCTTATATAGCAAGTTATTATTTCAGTTCAAATCTTCACCTTAATTATACCATATTATTTGCACTTTGTCAAGCATTCTGCGAAGAATATTCGTATACAACAAAACCGGAAAATCTTTTTTCAAAAATCCAAAAAACTTTCAAAAAACCTATTGACAAATCACTTCGTTTGTGGTATAATATATATGTTGCGAAAAGCAATATGCGAGAGTGGCGGAACTGGCAGACGCGCACGTTTGAGGGGCGTGTGGATTCACCGTACG
>JBGVEZ010000066.1:0-13733 GCA_045120555.1 Eubacteriales bacterium | reverse complement strand
TACGGGTACGCATGACAACAACACCCTCCTCGGTTACGTATGGGAGCTTGACAATGAAACGAGAACGCTTCTCCTTTCCTATTTCGGTTATAAGGAGGACGATTGGGACAAATGCTACGGTGACGTTCTGCGCGAAATGTTCATGAGCCATGCCGGACTTATTATCCTTCCCGTTCAGGACCTGCTCCTGTACGGACGTGACACGAGGCTGAACACTCCCGGCTCGTCCGACGGAAACTGGAGCTACCGAGTTACCTCTGCACAGCTGTCATTGCTTGATAAGGCCAAGTTCCGCCGCTGGAACTCGCTTTACGGAAGAATATAAAAAATAATCGTTAAAGATAAAGGAATATTAAAATAAATGAAGATAATTGAAAATATGACCTTTGACGCCGAGCGTTCTCTTTATGGCTCGGACGGAGTTACGGTCAGAGGCTGCCGGTTTGCAGGCCCTGCGGACGGTGAGAGCGCGCTTAAGGAGAGCAGGAACGTTGTTATCAGCAATTGCGATTTCGATCTCCGCTATCCGTTCTGGCATGACGTAAACGTTTTTGCGGATAATATTTACCTCTCCGAGCTTTGTCGCGCGGCGATATGGTATACCGACGGTATGGAGATACATAACAGCCGCCTCCACGGAATCAAGGCTGTAAGAGAATGTAAGAACGTTACTCTTGAGGGATGCGATATAATTTCTCCCGAGTTCGGATGGAAAACAAGTGATGTGAAAATAAAGAATACGTCTCTTTCCGGGGAATACGTTTTTATGCAATGCTCGGATATGGATATCGATAATCTCAATCTTAAGGGCAAATATTCCTTTCAGTACGTCGAAAATGCGGTCATACGCAATTCCGTTCTCGACACAAAGGATGCCTTCTGGCACGCAAAAAACGTTACCGTGTACGACAGCGTGATCAAGGGTGAGTACCTCGCGTGGTATTCCGAAAATCTCCGCCTCGTAAGATGTAAGATCATCGGTACACAGCCCCTTTGCTACTGCAAGGGACTTGTGCTTGAGGACTGCACGACCGAGGACTGCGATCTTGCTTTTGAGCTTAGTGAGGTTGAGGCAACTGTCAAAGGAAATATCATAAGTATATATAATCCGCTGTCCGGTCACGTTACGGTAGATTCGGTCGGTGAGATCATCAAAGATAAGTACGCACCCAAAAACGGAAGCTGTACGGTTACCGTCCTCTTGCAATGATGAGCGATCGTCTGCGCAGATGACGGAATATATTACGAAAGGACATTTGCACAGATGAAGACAATTTTTGTTTCAAGCACCTTCAAGGACATGCACTGTGAAAGGGATGCTATCCAGGAAATAACCCTGCCCATCCTCAAAAACGAGGCGGCAAAATACGGCGATAACGTCCATATTTGCGATCTTCGTTGGGGGATCAATACCGAAGATCTTGACAGCGAGGAGGGAAGTCGCAAGGTACTTGACGTGTGCCTTGACGAGATAGACAGATGCCGTCCTCCGATGGTAGTGATTCTCGGAGACAGATACGGATGGATACCTTCAGAGGAGCTTACCGAGAGCGTTGTCGACCGAAAGAGCCTTGATAAGGATCAGCTTAAGCGTATGATGGAGCTTGAGAATCTGAGGATGAGTGTCACCGCACTTGAGATCGCTTACGGTGCAATGTCATCATCTGACAAGAGCCAAAGCACTCTCTTTTATTTCAGGCAGATCGAATCGGACGACGTTCCCGACGATTACTCCGCTGAGGACGACGAGCACAGAGAAAAGCTTCGCGTTCTTAAGCAAAGGATAGTTGAACTGACCGGAGGAAGGGTAAAGACGTACAAGGTCCGCTGGGACGGAAGTGCACTTTGCGGCGTTGAAGATTTTGCGCAGATGCTTGCCGAGGATATAAAAAACGTGCTTTTGCCCGAATGGAAGACTGATCTTGGACTTGATGACGCAGAACGTGAGAGGAATACGCACGTTTCGTTTATACGAGAGAAGAACAGCGTATTTTCTGCGCGTACACACCTTGTCGACGGATATTTTTCGGAGCTTACGTCCGGAAAAAGAAATTCGCTTATTATAAAAGCTCCTTCGGGAAGCGGAAAGAGTATGCTGCTCGGTAATCTTGCCCTCCGTCTTATGGACGAGGGATATGACGTTATCCCTACTGTTTGCGGTCTTACTCCGCAGAGCAGTAATGCGGTAGACGTTTTGCGCTGCAACGTATATTGGCTTGAGGAGATACTCTCTCTGCCGCATACAGTTGCAGATGACCTGTCTGACACTGCTGCGGAAAGCTCGTCGCTTACATCCTCTTGCCGTATTGAGCAGCTGAAGACGCGTTATTCGGAGCTTTGCGCGGAATGCGGCGCACGTGGAAAACACGTGTACATAATGCTTGACGCTGTTGACTGCCTATTGGCGGATGAGGGCAGAGATGCAATGATCTTTATGCCTGATCCGTCTCCGTACGTCGGCTTCGTTATGACCTGCACTCCCGAGCTTGATTCCTGCGGCTGTGAATACGTAACGCTTCCTCACGTTGATAAGGAGGAAAAGAAGGCGATCATCGATGGCATCCTCCGAACTCACGGCCGAGAGCTTGATAAAAAAGTAATCGAGAAAATGATAAATGCCGCATCTTCGGATAATCCTCTTTATTTAAGTCTTCTCGTTCAGCGTCTTATGATGATGAACCGAAGTGATTTTATTGCCATAAAGGAAGCGGGGGACGGAATGGCCTCGATTACCGAGCGTCAGCTTGCAATTATCGGTAGCTGTCCCGATACACTTCAGGAGATGAGCGCGGCTCTTCTTTCCGAGGCAGGCACGAGAATTAATTCCGAGCTTGTAGCTGCCGTGGCTCGTTACCTTTCTGTCTCGCGCTTCGGGCTTCGTGAGGGGGATCTTGCCGTACTTCTCGGTGAGCGGTGGAGTCAGCTTGATTTCGTGCATTTTATAACGTACATGAGCGAGAATTTCATACGCCGTGAGGACGGTCGGTTTGATTTTTCTCATAAGTGTATTCGCGAGGGCTTCCTTCGCACGTTCGATGACGAGGCGGCGGTACATAGGGACATTCTCTCTTATTTGAAAAAATTGCCTGCAGGCGATATGATGCGTACACACGAGACGGCGTATCATTGCATTCTTGCAGACGATAAGGAATATTTTATCGATTATATCGAGGGCTGTGAATATAACACACCCGAATACAATGCCGCCTCCTCCGACGTGGTTGCGTTTTCAAACGAGGATGGGGGTGCGTGGGTACGTTCTCTCTTTAAATGTGACAAAAAGAGCTTCCGACTTTGTAACTTTATAAGCTCCTCGTTCATTTACGGTACGCCCTCCGAGCTTGGCGTTGCGCAGAGTGTGCTTTCTGCCAATATAGGCTATGCGGAGAAAAATGCGGAGCAGTTCTCGCAGGTGGTCGTTTCACTTGCATACAATAACTTTGCGTTTGTATGTGCGTCTCTTGGCGGTAATGAAAATCTGTATACTGCGTATCTTTACTATTTCCGCTCGCTTACAAGCATTGAGGAGGCACAGCGTGCCTTCCCCGACGTGGATCTTCGTGAGGATGTCGCCCTGCGCTCGCTTAACTACGCAACTGCTCTTGTAAAGTATGGCGGTGAAACAAATTACAACAAAGCCGTTCACTATTTTGCAGAGGCAATAAGACTTCGTAACGAGCTGTATCTTGAGGACGGGGAAAACGTTACAAGGATCCGAAACCTTTCTGCGGCTTACGACGAAATTGGCGCGTTCATTTCCGAATTTTCAACGGGGGAAAACCGCCGTAATGCGGAGGAATATCTGAAGCGGTCGCTTGAGCTGAAAAAGAGCTTTGCGGGTAAGATACCCGACGTTGAATACCGCGACGGCCTTATTAACAGCTACGTTTATTTTGCAAAGCTTCTTTCGCTTAAGGCATCAGTAACCGACGTTATAACATCAAAATCAAACAATGAGGACGCTATCGAATATCTTTGTTCGGCTCTGCCGCTGATACGGCAGAATTATTCCGTGACGAGAAAGCCGTATTATGTGGTCTCGGAAATGAATGCCTACGAAATGCTTGGCACTATATACGGTGATAAGCTCGGTACTGCGTATGATCCGAAAAAAAGCCGCGACTGTCACGATGAGGTAATAAGGATTTATAGGAAAGCGGACCTGGGCATCATCACGCCCAGAATGAAGGAGCTGTATGCCTTTGCGCTTAACGGTCTTGCACTTTCGATCACGGAGGAAAGGGAAAAGGCACGCTACGGTGATGCTATCGCTATGTATGAGGAAGCAATATCCATTCTTGAGGCGCTTTCTGAAAAGAACTGTACACCGTACGTAAACCTCCAGCTTGTAACCGTTTGCTCGAATTGCGGATTCCTCTACAGCCGTACATTCTCCCGTGATGCGCTTTCAAGGGGCGCGGCGTACTGCGAGAAGGCGGAGCGTATAATCAAGGAGCTTGAAAAAGCGGGCGCATTGACTCCCGATTTCGGAAAGAGAGAATTCTGGCTGTACAACAGCATGCTGGAGATCTATACGAAACAGTTCAAATTCTTAAAGTGTCTTGTATATGCTGTTAAAGCGATAGAAGCAAGCAGTCGAGGCAGTACGTTCAAGCTTTCAGAGGAATACGGGGAACAGAGCTCCGACAAAAAGTCACGTCCTAAATTGAAGATCACGATCGGTGTGTGGATGCAAAGGCTGTCGATTGCGGTTGAGATCGTAATACTCACACTGCTTACCTTCTTCGGAAACTATGAAGCAAGCGTGTCCGCAGGTGCGTGGTCTCTTGTCCTTTGCGCGATCCTCGTTTACGTCGGCTCGATAATGGCTGAAAAAAGGATTAGACTGATCGAGCTTCTGCTGTATCTCTTAGGTGCGGCATGCATCTGGGGACTTCTGAACGGATTTATACACGCGTTGATTCGATAAAAAATGGGAGCAGATGACCTTATCAGCAGCGGTCATCTGCTCCTTTTATATTATTTTGAACAGCCAAAAAGCATTCTTGCTATGAATACATATCCGAGGCTTACCGTGAGCGGAAGCAAATATAATACGCCAAACGGATGTGATAAGGCTCCGAAGGGAAGACAGCATAGCCCGAAGGGGAGGCACCACAGCGGATTTCTTTCCTTTTTTACAATGCAATATCCTAAATACAACGCAAGCAAAACGTCAATTATCAGAGAAATGACGGTGAACGAGCTCAGAGTAAGGTACGGTGTCAACGGGTTTTCGTAATTCATCATAAGAAACAGCGTTGCTTTTGCTGCGTACGATATTATTGGGAGTACAAAGGCTTGGGGCATTGTTTTTATCCTTTTGATAATAATATTGTGACGAAAATTAATTTCGTCACCTTATTATATCATATCATATAACTATTGTCAATAGGGATGGAAAAATATGCAAAAATAATGTTAACGATTTTTCGGGTGTGCAGTAGGCGGAAGGCTATTACTTAAGACACATTGAAAAGTAAGAAATGATTTTCTCGGACGGGAGGAGCAAGCACTTCATCTACCGTCTTGCTTCACACCCCTCTCACCTGCTCCGCAGGAGCTCTCCCGAAGGAGAGCCTAACGTAGAAAAAGGAACTTGACGAACCGAATTTCGTCAAGTTCCCGAATGATACAAGGGCGAAGCCTAATGCCCCACCGCAGGTGGTTTTTTTAAAAAAGTTTCCCCGGATTCTTCTTACTCATTTTTTCATTTCAGGTACGACAGCGACCTTGAGAACGTCGGTGTAGCCCTCGGTTCCGCCGGTTATAACGACTCTGTCACCGCTCTTGACCATGCCCTGCATCTTGGCGCAGGCGATTGCATGCGAGAAGAGGAAGTTCGTGTCATTCTGGAAGAGAGCGGGAACGGGATAAACGCCCCATGAGAGAGCGAGCTGATGGTAGCTCTTCGTGTCGGGAGTGGGAGCGATTATCGGCACGAGAGGACGGAACTTCGACACGCGTCTTGCCGTGTAGCCCGACTTCGTTATTGCGATGATCGCGCTTGCGTTAACGTCCTTTGCGGTTGTGCAGGCAGCGTCGCAGATAGCGTTCGTGGTGTCCTCGGCGTCGTTTACGTAGCTTGAGTTATCGTAGATTCCCATCTCGAACGCGTCTCTTTCTGCCTGAAGCGCGATCTTCGCCATTGAGCGGACAACGAGGTCGGGGTGGTCGCCCATAGCCGTCTCGCCCGAAAGCATGATGGCTGACGTGCCGTCGAATACCGCGTTTGCAACGTCGGTGATCTCGGCTCTCGTGGGAGTGGTGTTGTGGATCATTGATTCGAGCATCTGAGTTGCGGTGATGACCATCTTTCCTGCGCTGTAGCATTTCTTGATGAACTTCTTCTGAAGACCCGGGAGCTTTTCGTATTCGATCTCAACGCCCATGTCGCCTCTTGCGACCATGATGCCGTCCGAGACGTCAAGGATCGAATCGAAGTTGTCAACGCCCTCCGAGTTTTCGATCTTTGCTATGATCCTTATGTTGTGACCGCCGTGGAAATCGAGGAAATTTCGGATGGCAATAACGTCGTCTGCGGAGCGAACGAAGGACGCGGCAACGAAATCAACGTCAAGCTCGACACCGAACTTAAGATCGTCCTTGTCGCGCTGGCTGAGGAAGGGAATGTTAAGATGAACGTTCGGAACGTTGACTCCCTTTCTGTTTGTGAGCTTGCCGCCTGTGATGACCTTGCATACGACCTCGCATTCGCGTATTTCCGTTACGCAAAGCTCGATCTTGCCGTCGTCTACGAGAATTTTTTGTCCTACGCCGATCTCCTCGGGGAGCTTGTCGTAGGTGATGCCTATCTTTTCGTTGCAGCCGGGGCAATTTTTATCGGTGCAGAGCGTGAACGTCTGCCCCTCGACGAGAGTTGTCGAGCCCTCTGTGAACGTTCCGATACGGATCTCGGGTCCCTTCGTGTCGAGAAGGACTGCGGCGGGCATACCGATGCGGTCACGGACCTTTCTGAAGGTATCTATAGTTTTCTTATGCGATTCGTGGTCGCCGTGTGAGAAGTTGACGCGCGCAACGTCCATTCCGGCACGAAGCATTTTCTCAAGCACCTCCTCGCTTGACGAGGCGGGACCGAGAGTGCAGATGATCTTTGTTTTCTTCATAGCTTGATTCCTCTATATAATTTAAATGGATTGTTTTTCGTAAAATTCCTTTGTGAGCGATATGACCTTGTCGGCATAGGGAAGCTCTGTATCGACAATCTCTGCCTTGCCTCCAAGCGTCAAGGTGAAGAGGGAAGCGATGGCAAGCGAGCCGAGCGCGGAGGGATGGTAGTTGTCGGTGTCCTTAAGAAGATCGCACTCGGGATGCTCCTTCATAATGCCGTAGAATAGATTTCCCACATCAACAATGTCACCGCCGACCGCCCTTGCGGCTTCGGTATAGGCTGAAAGGAGCTTGTCCTTCATCTCCTCGTAACAAAGTCCGGTTTTTTCGAGCTTTTCCGAGCCGTCGCGATATGCCCACGTGGAGTACATCAGAATCCTTGCGCCGGTTGGCTTAATAAGCTCGTAAAGCCCGAGAACGCCGCGCATAAATCTTTCATTGTCTCCAATCGGACAAAAGCTCTGCTCCTGAAGAATGACGTAATCCCATTTTTCGGAGAGCTTGCTTTTGGCAAGACCGCAAAGAGCGTCATCCTCGTCAAGATGCTGTGAGAGGTAATATCCGCCCTTCGTTACCTTTTCGACAACGACGTCGGGGTGCGTCCTCTTCAGCATTGCCTCCACCGTATTCGGCATGTCGTTGAAATAGGTGAAGCTGTTACCTATAAACAGTACCTTCATTTTGCTACCTCTTTGTTATTTCTTCTTAGTGAAAACGAGCAGCTTTGAGAGAATGTAGTTGAGAACGGTTACGAGAACTATCGAAACCGCGGTCGCTATCATGTCCGCGTCCACTGTAATTATGATGAAGGTGAATGGAACGAATCCGAGCGATATGAGCAGCATCGGAACAAGCGCACCGAGAGCCCATTCCACAAAGTAGGTGGAAACGCGGGAGAGAGTGAACTTACCGAACTGAACCCACACAGCGCGCTTTTCACTTACCTTGTCCTGAAATACCCAAGATTTATTGGTGAAGAAGGCGAATATAACGCCTGCGACCCAGCCGACTGTAATTGCGGCTGTGCGGAGGACGGTCGCCTCTGCGTTATTTACACCGAGGTCGATTGAGAGCAGCGCGGCAAAAGGATAAAGCACCGCAAATCGAACTCCGTATGCAACGAGCGTCGTGAGCAGTCCCACGCCGATGTAAACTATTATTTCTCTGTATTTTTCAAATAACTTCTTTATCATTTTGATTCGTCTTTACTTGTTTATTGTAAATTCCGTGCCCGCACGTGTGTCCTTGATGGTAACGCCCATATCCGAGAGCTTCTGTCTTATTTCGTCGGCAAGCGCAAAGTTCTTTGCCTTCTTTGCCTCGGCTCTCTCTGCGATGAGCTTCTTAATCTCGGTAACGAATTCGTCGTCCTCTGCGGGAGCCTCTTCCTTCTCTGCGTCCTTAAGAGCCTTTGCGCCCTCGATAAGATCGAGCGAGAGAACACGGTCAAAGTCCGCAATGAGAGCGAGCTTTGTTTTACCGTTTGCGTTTTCCTTAAGCACGTCGTAAAGTGCGGTCACGCCGAGAGAGGTGTTAAGATCGTTATCCATTGCTTCGACAAAGGAGGCGCGGAGCTTTTCGTATACCGCGGTGTCAAGCTCACCGTCATTTTCGTCAAGTGCAGCAATTCGAGCAATCAGCTTTTCGTATGCCGCCTTTGCGTTGTCAAGTCCGTCGTATGAGAAGACGAGCGATCTTCTGTAATGCGACTGCATGCAGAAGAAACGGTATACCATGGGAGAATAGCCCTTTTCCTCAAGAAGTGAGAGGGTGAGAAATTCGCCCTTGGATTTTGACATCTTACCGTTTGACGTGTTGAGGTGAAGAACGTGGAACCACTGCGGACACCATGCGTGGCCTACGTAAGCCTCGCTCTGAGCGATCTCGTTTGTGTGGTGGGGGAATGCATTGTCGATACCGCCGCAGTGGATGTCAAGATATTCACCGAGGTGCTTGTGGCAGATTGCCGAGCATTCGATGTGCCAGCCGGGGTAGCCGATGCCCCAAGGGCTTTCCCACTTAAGCTCCTGATCCTCGAACTTCGACTTTGTGAACCAAAGAACGAAGTCGGTCTTGTTCTTCTTTGCGGTGTCCTCCTCAACGCCCTCTCTTACGCCGACGGCGAGATCCTCCGCCTCGTGCTTGTTGAAGATATAATATTCCTCAAGCTTTGACGTATCGAAATACACGTTGCCGTTTGAAATATATGCAAATTCCTTTTCAAGAAGCGTTTCTACCATTTTGATAAATTCGGGAATGCAGCCTGTTGCCGGCTCAACGACGTCGGGAGTCTTGATGTTGAGCTTCTTGCAATCCGCAAAAAATGCGTCGGTATAGAACTTTGCGATCTCCATGACCGTCTTCTTTTCTCTCTTTGCGCCCTTGAGCATCTTGTCCTCGCCTGTATCGGCATCGCTTGAGAGGTGACCGACGTCGGTGATGTTCATAACTCTCTTTACGTCATAGCCTGCATATCTCAGATATTTTTCAAGCACGTCCTCCATGATGTAGGTACGGAGGTTGCCGATGTGTGCGAAGTGATATACGGTAGGGCCGCAGGTGTACATGCTGACCTTACCCTCCTCGTGGGTCTTAAAATCGTCCTTTGTATGGGTTACGCTGTTATAAAGCTTCATTTATCTGTCTCCTTTTCGTTATTTTTTGTATCGTTGCCGCAGCTTTCGCAGCTTACGTTTTTATCTTTTTTCAGCTTGTCAAGCTCTTTTTGAAGTCTTGTGAGCTTTACCTCAAGCTCGCATATCTGTCGGCTTGTCGGGTCGGGAATGTGTATCTGGTCAACGTCCTCGTCAATGCGCTCGCCTCTCTGTCTTACCACCTTTGCGGGAACTCCGACGGCGGTCGAATGCTCGGGAATGTTTGAAAGCACAACTGCACCCGCAGCGACCTTTGAATAGTCGCCGACGGTAAGCGGACCGAGAACCTTCGCTCCCGCACCTATCATAATGTTGTTACCGAGCGTGGGGTGACGCTTTCCCGTGTCCTTGCCCGTACCGCCGAGGGTAACACCCTGATATATCGTACAGTCGTCACCGATGACCGTTGTTTCACCGATTACAACGCCCATTCCGTGGTCGATGAACAAGCCTCTTCCAATCGTCGCTCCGGGATGGATCTCAATTCCGGTGATCCACCTTGCAATTTGGCTTATCGCACGAGCGGAAAGAAAATGGTTTGTTACGTAGAGCTTGTGTGCAACTCTGTAGGCAAGCACCGCGTGCATTCCCGAATAGAGGGCAAGCACTTCGATATTGCTCTTTGCCGCAGGGTCACGCCTTCTTATCGATTCGATATCGGTACGGATAAGATCAATTGCCTCTTTTGCGCCTGAAATAATTTTCTTTGCTTTTTCCGAAATCGAGCCGAGGTCAAGGACCGATTTTTGCTTATGGAGAGGTTTTCCGTTTTCCTTGTCGATAAAACAGCGTTTTCCGCTTTTGTTGGTTACAAGCTTATAGGTTTTATATGCTTTGTCAGTCATACGCGTCTCCGTTCCGTGTTACTCCGCTCGCTCGAGTGCCGCCTTGTCGTTCTTTGTGAACTTATACACTCTGTCAGGGGAGGTGTAATTGTAGATGCAGATTCGTCCGTAGGAATCCAGATACATTTTTACCGACGGATCCTGATTCTCCGGATCGTATTTGGGGTTGAGCTTTTCGTATCTGATGTCGTCCTTATAGTTTATGTCAAGGAATATGGCAAGTGTGCGTCCCTTCTCAAAATCCACCTTATTAAATGTCAGCTTTATATAATTGTATCTGCCCTCAACGAGATATTCAGCAGACGTGGGGAATATTCTTTCAAGAGTATATGTCTTTCCCTCGTTGCGCTCATCGTTGTAGTCGACGGGCACGACCTCAAATCCGCTTTCGTCGGTTTCGGGAGGGACTATTTCGCCTATCGCATTCTTTACAACGAGCGAAAGCTTAAACGTGTCTCTCGCCTCGCGGTCTATTTCTTCAAGTCCGTATTCCTCTGCAACGTACTTCAGCGTGCTTTTGTTGAACTTGAAGATCATCTGCACCTGATCCGCGCCGTCGATGATGACGTACTTATTGACCGAGAAGAAGCCGTAGGAATCCTCGTTTGCGTTGAATTTGTTTATGCTCTGATAAATGAATTTATTCTTTCCGCCCTCGGAGTTGTATATATCTACAAGCTCGTTTGTGACCTTGAGGTCCTCAAAGCCCTCGGGAACTCCGTCAACCGCACACATTCTCACGAAGAGGAGGACGTATACAAATATTATTATGCCTATGCCGAGGCACTTGAATCCGAATTTTACGTATCTTAAGATAAGCTCGCCTTTTGTCATGTGGCTCTCCTTTTTATATCAGTTATATCAGTTTTTCTTTGTGTTTTCCGAGATTGCGCGCAGACGCTTCATAACGTCGTTGCCGCCCTTACCGAAGAAGTCGTGAAGTGTGAGATATTCTTTGTAAAGCTGAAGGTATTTTTCCTGTCTTTCGTCGTCGGGAAGATACGTTACCTCAAACGGTGCAGCCATATTTGCCGTTGCCTCGGTAAGGGTATCGTAGCCGCCGCATTCCTTGCCCGCAGCAACCGACGCGTAGATCGCGCTTGCAAGTGCGGGGATCTGGGAGGCGGAGGAGACGCGTATCTCTTTCCCGAGAACGTCCGAAAGCATCTGCATTGCGAAGGGATTCTTCTTTGCGATTCCGCCACCTGCGTGAAGCCTGTTTATTTTAACTCCGTTTTCCTCAAAGGTATCAAATATCTTTTTGGTTGCGAACGCAGTCGATTCGATAAGCGCGCGGTAGATCTCATGTGGCTTTGTGTTCATGGTCATACCTATGAGAAGTCCCGAAAGCTTTGCATCCGAAAGAACGTTTCGATTTCCGTTCCACCAGTCGAGTGCGATAAGACCGCTCTCTCCGATCTCAAGCTTCTGCGCCATTTCCGTGAGAAGCCCGATCACCGGAATACCTCTTCTGTCTGCTTCCTTTTTGTATTCCTCCGGGACGCAGTTGTCACAGAACCATGCAAACAGGTCGCCGTAGCAGCAAAGCCCCGCTTCGTAACCATAGTAGCCCGGAAGAACACCGTCCTTTACAACTCCGCATATACCCGAAACCTCATGGTATTCCTTATTGACAGTCATAAAGCACGCGCTCGTTCCGAATATTGCACTGACAACGCCCTCCTCGGTTATTCCGAGAGCGGGGGGAGCAACGTGAGCGTCAGGAATCGCTGACGTAACGGCAATTCCCTCGCAAAGTCCGAGTCTTTCTGCCCATTCTTTTGTAAGTCCGCTGACGCGAACACCCTGAGCCGTTACGGGGGAATTGTATTTATCATCCATCACCGAGCCAAAGCCCGCAGAAAGCGATTCAAGAAAGTCTCTGTCGAAATAGCCCTTGCCGTCAACGTAAAGACCCTTGTACGCCGCAAACATATATCCGACCGTACGGACTCCCGTAAGCAAGCGAACTATCCAGTCGCCTGCCTCGGTGAAGATATCTGCCTTTTCGTATATCTCGGGTGCCTCCTCGTATACCTGTAAAAGCTTCGGCAGAAGCCATTCGCTTGACACCTTGCCTCCAAAATCCTTTACGCGGTTGTCGGTATATCCGTCAAGGAGCTTGTTTATTCTTTCAGCGTACGGCTCTGCGGCGTGATGCTTCCAGAGCTTTACGTAAGCGTGAGGATTCTTCTCAAATTCCTCGTATTCGCAAAGAGGGCGGGCATTCTCATCTATCGGAAAGACGGTGCAGGTCGTGAAGTCAACGCATATGCCGATTATCTCGCGCACGTCAACTCCGCTTTCTCGTACTGCGGTCGAAACCGTATATTCAAGCACTCTCTCATAGTCCGACGGATCCTGAAGCGCATAGTCTGCGGGGAGGCGCTTGTCCGACGTCGGGATATACTCCGACATTACAGCATGCGGATAATTCATAGCAACGTTGGAAAGTATTCTTCCGTCATCAACGGAAACGACGACGCATCTGCCCGAGAGCGTTCCGAAATCAATACCGAGAGTGTATGCCATAGCTTGCTCCTTAAAAGTGAGATTTGACCGATTAAATATATTAATCTTAAATATTATACACTATATCTTACGCTTTGTCAAACGTACAAAGCAAAAGTTTTAATTTTTTTTACATTTTCAGCCAATGCGTGCGGATCATTATACAAAACGGTCATTGAAAAACGTCTTTATTTGTGGTATAATTAAGAAAAAAGGAAGGATGGACGAATATGTACTATTCATGTAAGGGAGTACGCCGAGGAAGAAGAAGCGAGATATGCGCGTCGCTTACTTTAGGCGCGGGTGTTCTGCTCGTCGCCGTATCACTTGTATATACGAACGTCGGAAGGCTGCTTTTTGCGGTTGCTGCCCCCGTTCTTTTCTTTGGTGTAATGCTTCTTTTGCGGTACTGCTTTACCGAATATACCTACACGCTTGACGGTGATACTTTTACCGTAAGCGAGCGGCTCGGACGCCGAAACCGAATTACGGTACGCCTGCTTCTTTCGGACGTTGATTCCGGATATACGGTAAGCGGAAAGCGTTTCTCACGCCCGAAGGGAGACGTAAGGGTCTACGATTACCGCCCCGA
>JBGVEZ010000065.1:0-8589 GCA_045120555.1 Eubacteriales bacterium | reverse complement strand
TCTCGGAAAGATAAAAACAGTCATTCTTTCAAGCCATATTCTTGCAGAAATCGCATCCGTATGCGATCACATAATCATCATAGCTCACGGAGAAATAATCGCCAACGACACGATAGAGAACCTCGTAAGCGGATATTCAGCGGTATCGGGCTACAGAATTGTAATTCCCTCTACTGATGACAGTACACTCAACGATCTTCTTGACAGGCTTGACGAGGTTTCCAAGACCGAATGTACTTACACAAAGGACGTCAGTGAAACGGTCATAACGATCAGAACCTCCGACGGTGTCGATCTCCGCGAGCAGATCTACGATGCAATATCCGGACTTGATCTCAAGATCCTTGAGCTTACACGCCTTGCAACCAGCCTTGAGGACGTATTCCTTAAGCTCACGGCAGAGGACGTCACAATTCCCGTTGATGAGGATGAGGAGGACGCCGACGCTCCCGATGAAGATGAGGATGAAAATGAGCCTGAAGAGGACGAGGATGACGATAACGACGATGATTATAAGCCGCTTTTCGGTTCGGTAAGAGAGGAGGATGATGACGAATGATCGCTATTTACAAAAGAGAGCTGAGATCGTATTTTTCAAACGTTACAGGATGGCTCTTTATCGGTATATTGCTGTTTTTCACGGGTATATTCGCTACAAGCATCAACCTTCGCGGAATGAGCGCGCGTTTTGAATTCGTTCTGCTTAACGAATCACTCGTATTCCTGCTTGCGGTGCCCGTTCTTACTATGCGCTCAGTTGCAGACGAAAAAGCAAACAAGACAGATCAGCTTCTTTACACGCTTCCGCTTAAGATGTCATCTGTCATTATTGCAAAATATCTGGCAATGGTAACCGTTCACGCAATAACCGTTGCGGTTATGGCTGTTTATCCGATAATCATCAGCCTTTTCGGTATTATGGACTATACTATGGCGTACACAGCGCTTCTCGGATTCTTTTTACTCGGATGCGCACTGATAGCGATCGGTATGTTCCTTTCGTCGCTTACCGAAAGTATGGTCATCGCCGCTGTTCTCAGCTTTACGGCAATGCTCCTGCTCTACATTATGAACGGTGCAATTTCAATACTTCCCACATCCTCAATGGGATCGTTTATATGCATTACACTGCTTATACTTGCAATTTCGGCAATCGTTTACTTTCTCACCAAAAACAGCCTAATCTCGCTTGTTGCGGCGGGAGTCGGAATCGTCCCGAATTGCATCTGCTTTCTCCTTATGCGTGAGAGCTATGAGGGGCTTTTCCCCGACATGGTGGGATATCTTGCCGTATTTAATCGATTCTATGATTTTGCGTACGGTATATTTGACATCACCGCAATCGTATATTTTATTTCTGTAGCAGTATTTTTTGTATTTCTCTCCGTACTTTCGGTTGAGAAAAAGCGCTGGAACTAAGGAGGTAAGCTGCAATGAGTAACAAAAGATCAGCAAAAATGGGAACGTATACCGTGGTTCTCGCGCTCATAGTTCTTGCCGCCATTATCATAATCAACATGATAGTTTGCGCGCTACCGTCAAAATACACTATCATAGATACAAGCGCGGAAAAGCTCTATTCGATATCAGAGCAAACCGAGCAATCTATCAAGAGGATCAACGAGGACGTTGTTATAAATTATCTTTGCCAGAACGGAACGCAAGACGAAATGCTTCGCGCCTTCCTTGACAGATACGCAACCGCAAATCCGAAGATCAAGATAAAGATTGTTGACCCGATCGAAAGCCCCGCATTTACGTTAAAATATACTGATGGTGAGCTTTCAAATTACTCTCTTATTATCGAAAGTGCAAGCAATTTCAAGATCATAGATTATCTTGATATATACGCTCTCGACCTTTACGCGTACTACTATCAAGGTATACAGCAGTATACCTTCAACGGTGAAAGACTCATAACGTCTGCACTTGATTTTGTAACCTCCGGAAACACTCCTACGATATATACTCTTAACGGACACAGTGAGGCTGCACTTTCAGAAACACTGAAAAGTCAGATCACCGATCTCAACTATATTATCAGCGAGCTTAAGCTCGTTACTGTAAGCGCGGTTCCGGACGATGCGTCGGCAATAATTATCAATGCGCCCAAGGCAGACCTCAACGATGATGACGTAACAAAGCTTAAGGCGTACCTTGACAAGGGAGGAAAGATCTTCCTTATCACATCTGCATTGGTGAAGACACCGTACGAAAATCTTATGAAGGTAACCGGATATTACGGTCTTTCCATGTCCGCAAACGTTATCATAGAGGAAAACACCGACAAATGCGTTTCTGGTATGCCGTATTGGCTCCTTCCCGACACCGCAAGCCACGCGATAACCGATCCTCTCAAGGATTCAAAATTTATTCAGATCCCTTATGCACATCCAATCAATACCATTTCAGACGTTCGCAGCTCGGTAAGTATTACAAATCTTTTCACCACAAGTGACAAGGCTTATACGATCGACCCGTCCGCAACCGAAATAAAGAAGACCGAATCAAGCATCACGGGAAAATTCACGGTTGGTGCGGTAGCGCAGGAAAAGAATAAAGGGACTCTCGTCTGGATAGGCTCTGATTACACGTTTGTTGATCAGGCAAATTCCTACAGCAGCGGCTCGAATTATCAGTATTTCATTTCCGTAATAAAAACACTCAGTCCGCGTGATACCATCGTAAGTGAGATCCCCGGAATCACAATTGCAGAGCCTACTCTTACGGTAAGTGAAGCACAGGCAACCTTTTGGGGCACGATCCTTACTGCTATCATTCCCCTTGCATTCGTTGCATACGGACTTGCAAAGTGGATAATCAGGAGACGCAAGTAATGAAGAAAAGAATTATTACGCTCGTTTCAGCACTTCTTGCGGTCAGCGTCCTGCTTGCATCGTATTTTTTGGTGACAAGCCTCGAAGGCGAAGACGAAAATGAGACAACGGCTCCTCCCCCGTCATCATATACGGTTGCCGAAATTGACCGTGCAACCGTGTATGCATTCGGTTACACCTATAAGGATAAGAGCTACGATCTCGTTCTTAAGGAGGATATGACCGGCTGGACGCTTAAGTCAAACGCCAAGCTTCCCATATCAAACGTAACCGTAGCATATATGATCAAGCATTTTGAGCTTATGACATCGGACTTTCGCATAGAATCACCGAGTGAGCAAAAGCTGACCGAATACGGCTTCGACGAGCCTGCCGCAGAGATATATTTCTATGATAAAAACGGACGGCACGGATACGAGGTCGGTGTTCTTAATACGTTCAATTCAATGTACTATATCCGATCCACGGATGCGCCTGACAAAATTTTTCTCGTGCAGAGTGACTTTATGGAATATTTCACTCTCGACGAAATGGGACTTATACAGATATACGAGATGATGTCTGCCTCTCTCACCAAGGACATCACGCTTGAAATAGTAAACGGTACCGATAAGCTCGTATACAAATACTATCCCGGCGGTAAAAACGGCATTCTGTCTCAAAGCAATTCATGGTTTCTCTCGATAAACGGAGGCACTGAATTTCCCATAAACGAAAAAATAGCTCAGCTTCTATCCGAATCCTGCAAATATCCCGGATTTGCCGAGTGTGTATCCTACAGCGAGGACGATATAAAAAAATACGGGCTTGACGATCCGGTAAAGATATCTCTTAAGTACACGAACGTTACAAGCACGATTGACAGCGAAACGGGACAGACGGTCACTACCGATACGCCGCAGTCACACACCTTTATTATCGGAGGTAAGGACGACGACGGCTACAGCTACGCTATGACGGAAAACGAACCCTTGATATACGTTACCGTTTCCGACGTTTATTCCCTTCTCTATGATTTTGATTCAAATGATATCCCGTCGATCTGCACCGGCTTCGCTTCAAACGTAAGTGCAAACGATATCACGTCAGTAAAGCTTAACTACAATTCAAAAAGCTATGAGCTTAAAGCAGTAGAGGGCGCAACCGGCACCGATTATTATCTAAATGACAAGAGAATCTCAAAGGACGTTGCAACAAAGACAGTTAACGCTCTGTCCGTTGTACCCTGGGATAATGACAAAACGAAGGTTTCAGCCACAACCGAAGAAAAAACGCTTCTGACAGTCGAGCTTTCAGACGGGGTAAGCACACACAAATATATTTTATGCACTTACTCCGAAGAATTTTACACCGTCAAAACAGATTTTTGTGAAACGCTTCTAGTTTCCGCTAATACGGTTGACAGTATCCTTTCAGCTGTAAACGATCTTACAAAATAACCAAAAGCCATACCGCAAAAATGCGGTATGGCTTTTATGTTTAGATCAATCGAAGCAAAGCGGTGTTGTCTTAAGAGCGGTTCTGCGGCTGTTCATATAAGGCTCGACCTCTTCCCTCCAGCGATTGTAATGCTCGGTCATCTTGTGTGCGGCAATTGCCTCCTCACTTTCAAAAACCTCGTACAAAACAAATCTTGTAGGGTCCTCCTTTGCCCAAAGCACGTCGAAACGAATGTTACCGGGCTCTTTTCTGGTGTTGTTGTGGTTGTAGGCTGTAATCTCCTTGAACGCCTCGATGCATTCGGGCTTAACGTCTACGTATACAAGTGTTGCTATCATTTTTTCTTCTCCTTATGTTTAGTGGACATTCCACGTTATAACAGATGATATATTACTATATCTGTATCCTTTTTTGTACGATGCGCTTTGCTCAAAGGGTACGCCGTCTCCGTCTGTACCGTCAAAGCTCATCGGATCGTAAATAATGAATCTGAGCTTTGAGGTATTACGCTCCCCCGGATTTATACACTCGGCAAACAAAACGAAATGCGTTTCGCCGTTCGACTTTACCATTCTTACAACAACTCCCTCCGGATGTGTTGCAAGCGCGTCTCTTATGTATCCGAGATTCGACGTATACCTCTGATAGTACGACATCGCTCTGCCGTCCACCTTAAAAGCGTCGGTGATATTCGACCAACGTACCAACACGGGATCCTTTTTATAATTGATTACAGATGACGTAAATCCCGTATGTCCCACATTGGCAAGTGCGAGGGTATACGGATCTGCGGGAAGATCTCCCTTCTGTCCCGAACGAAAATCATATCCGCTTGTGTAGGTAGCACCGAGATTACGAAACAGCATTGCGCATGACGTCAGAGCACATCCCTCTCGCATCCAATCCCACGCACCGTTTGATGCAAACGGCTTACCGTAGAATCGGATTCCGGAAAGCGCACCGCCGTTCCAGTAGGAATTCGTTACGTTTTCCTGGCTGAACCAGGTAAACGCGTCTTCTGCGCAAACCTCTATGCGACAGTTGTATACCGTGCTTCCCAAGCTTACCGAAAGTACAGCCTCACCCTCTGAAAGGGCACAAAGAGTTCCGTCCTCCGAAACAAGCATGATCTCCTCGTTATCCACAGTCCACTCAACAAATGAAGCCGCGGCGGACGGAGCAACGCTTGCAAAGAACCTCTGTACCGAATAAAGCTTTACACGGGTTTCAAAATAAGCCATTCTTACGTTAGCGGTTATTTCTTCTAGAATCCATTCGGTTGCACCTTCCGCTTCAGTTGAAAACACAAGTCCGTCTCTTTCGGAAAGATACAACTCATCAAAGCCTTCGACAGTAAGTGAAAAAGTTACTTTTCCTTCTACATCCGTGTCCTTGATTTCAATCGGAAACGCATTCTCACCGTTCGTTACGAATACGTCACGGACAAGCTCGCTGCCGTCAAGCACTGAAGGTGGCTTGCGTGATTCTGCGGATTCATCACCGGGAAGGGATAAACCAACGTAGCATCCTGCACCTTCATACGCACAGTTCATCAGGTATTCACCGTTACCGGCAGAAATAAACCGGAAATACTGCGACGGTGAATTTTTATCCGATGCCTCGGCAATAACTACCGTCTCGCCGTCAACGTGTTTTACGGATAAATACTGTCCGTCCTTAGCACGTCTGATTCTATATATTCTGTCAGAATACGGGTCGTTTGGGTTATTTAAGTTTAATGCTTGTTCGCCTATGTTTTGCTCGGTATCGCTCTCCTGACCTATTGCAAACGCAATCGGAAAGCAACACGAAGCAATCAAAAAAGTCAATAATACTGTAGCGGTCATGCGAATCTTGACCGAATTATTCATACTTTATATGCCTTCTGTAAATACTGAAAGCCTTCCTTTCTGAAAATTGCTTCCAATCCTTCTTCTTTTCCTTTAATTAATCAGATTTTAGAAAATCGTAAGCAAAACGTAATCCGCCTCAACCGTGCATTTGCATTTAGGCGGTACGTAGAACGTTTGCCCGAGATTTACCATCCTCATTTTACCGTTACAGCGTATAATTCCGTCCGAAAGAAATACAACGGCACATTCATCATCGTCATAATTGAGTGAAAATGGAGTTTCCTTGAACCTATGTACGGTAAAGTACTCGTTGTCACATAAGCAGTTACGGTCACGCTCAAAGACGCTTTTACAGAATCTTTCTCGTTTTATCTCTTCCTCGGTAAAATGCTTAAATGCCTCCGCGGCTTTTTTTATATGAAGCTCACGCGTTTTTCCGCTTGCGTCACGGCGATCGTAATCATAGAGCCTGTAGGTTGTATCGCTTGTCTGTTGTATTTCAACGAGCGTTATTCCCTTTCCTATCGCGTGCACAAGTCCTGCAGGAACGTAATAAAACTCTCCGCTCTTTACGTTAACGTAATTCAGCTTATCCGAAATGCTTCCGTCCTCTACGGACTCCATCAGCTCTTTTTTTGATATGCGATCGCAAAGTCCATAGGCAATGCGTGCACCCTCCTCGGCATCTACGATGTACCAGCACTCGTTTTTTGGGCGTGCGTCGGGCGTTTCCACCGACGGGTGGACCTGAACCGACAGATCAGCCGCCGAATTGATAAACTTTATCAGAACGGACGGCTTTCCCGGTGCCAGCCTTTTGTGAAGCTCATAGAACGAGAGTCCTTCATACTCGCCGTCACTTGCGTATGACTCACATCCGGGATAGTCGGAAAGCTCCCAGCTTTCGGCAAGGGCGGGCTTATCCCACTCCTTACCGTACACTTCCATAAGTTTCGTTCCGCCCCAAATAGCATCCTTAAGGTACGGATCCATTAATATTGGCATTAATTGTTTCATCAGCTTTCCTGTGCCTTTTTGATCTCAGCCTCTCTTTTGGCAGTTGCTTTTTCAGCCTTTTTCTGCATCTTGAGGACCTTCATGTTTTTCTTTGCCTGCTTTATAGCGTCCTTATCCGCCTTCATGCGGGAATCGATGGTAAGAGTTGAACGGTCGGCTATGCGTTTATCTACCGTTTTATTGATTTCCGAGGAAATCGCCTTCACCATACGCTTTTCCGAGGCTTTCATAAGCTTTGTCTCGGATTTTTCAGCTGCCTTACGTGCATTTGCTTCCGCTTTTGCAATAAGCTTTGCATCAGCCTTTGCCTTTGCAGACGGTGAAACCTTATGACCGAGACCGAGAACCGTTCCGAGAACGACTCCGGCTGCAGCAACTCCGCCCACAACGGGTGCGCCGATTCCCTTACTGCTTGCTGCCTTTTTCTTTTTTTCCTCAAGCTTCACAGCCTTCTTCTCCGCGGAGATCTCCTTCTTCTTGGGTCCGCCGATTATATTTCCCGGTATCTGCTCGTCGTAAACCGCCGACGGGTTCGGAGCAGTCAAGGAATACAGTCTCGTCGATGTTATTGTATAGTTGGGGATATACAGATAGTTAAACGCCTTATCCGCTTCAACCTCGGTTTTCATGCTGTCAACGCAATGATTATACGTAACGCGGGATACTACCTCACCGTTACAGAGAACATCTATTCTGCTTGCGGTACCCGTTGAATCGGTTATCTTCTGCGAGGTGATATAAAGGTTATCACCCTCGATAAGCTCCGTTCCGTATCTTGTGTTGAAGTTTTCCGCGGTAAGTTCGGAGTTTTTACGCTTCCAAACGGTAAGAGTGGAATTTGCCTTTATTGTAAGCCCCTTAAGCTGGCAGATACATCCGTCCGTAGGTGCCTTTCCTGCCTTATTCCAAAGGCGAATGCTTGCGTTGTCAAGCGAAATATCCTTGCAGGACGCATTGTAAAGCTTAACGTACGGGAACGGATTCGTATATACCTTATCTTCACCGTCAGTGTTGGTAACAGTAAGATCTCGCGTCAACGGTACAACCTCTGCTATAAGAAGCTGGGACAGAAGAACGGTATCTGTATCTCTGAACACCTGCTTCTTGCCCTCACCCGAAGCACTTACCGTAAACGCGCGGTAGCCGGATACAACGGGCAGCTTTCTTGAAAACGTCACTCTTTCTCCGGGCTTAAGCTTTTCAAAGTAAACGGTTTCGTAAGGAAGGTCGCTGTCCTTCATTCCGTTTGAGCCCGAAAGGTAGATATCCGCTTTGATATTTTTAAGCATTTCCTGCGATTTGTTTCTAACGGAAAATCTTGCTACCGCGGGAAGCTCACCCGTAAAGGAAGAGGGTATTTCAAGGTCTTCTATAGCGATTCCATCATTTCCGCTTATCCAGACCGGTGCGCTGACTGTATATCTGCCGGCACCGATTATCCT
>JBGVEZ010000064.1:0-2098 GCA_045120555.1 Eubacteriales bacterium | reverse complement strand
GAGAGGGAATGTATATTGACCATATATTCCATACGCCGGGACTTTCGGTAAAACGCTATGAAACGGTTGATAAGAACTATACTAACGTTCTTTCCGATCATCTTCCTCAATACGCAGATTTTATTATTGAATAAGAAAAGGGGATGTCTCACTGAATAAGTGAGACATCCCTCGAGTTTGTTTTGACGGCTGAAAGCCGTCATTTTTGTGCCGTTGTGGCACAAAAAGCAACAAGCCTCGTACAAATTTCTCCGAAATTTATTAAAAAATCGGCTTTGTTGCCGATTTTTTAAGGGGCTGTCTCTTAATGAGACATCCCCTGCTTTTATTTTATCTTTCCTCTCTGAAGTAAGGCATACCGAGAGATGCTGGAGGCTGATTCTCCTTTTTATCGCGGATGCTGGTAACTACGAGAACTATGATAGTAACAACGTACGGAAGCATCTTCATAAGAGGAGCCGCCTGCATGGACTGAAGGAACGGTATCGGGATTATATCGGGAATAAAGGAGCCTGCAACAAAGAGTGCTCCGAACACGACAGATCCGAGGATACTGAGATGCGGTCTCCAGAGCGCAAAGATAACGAGCGCGATCGAAAGCCACCCGAGCGGTTCAACGCTGAGATACGCCTCCTGAGATCCGGAATAGTCGATAACATAGCAAAGTCCGCCAAGACCTGCAATTCCGCTTCCTACGCATGTTGCGATATACTTATACGCGGTAACGTTGATACCGACGGCATCCGCCGTTGCGGGATTTTCACCGACAGCACGAAGGTGGAGTCCAACCTTTGTCTTAAAGAGCACCCACGACGAAGCCAATGCGATAGCGATTCCGAGGAAGACCATAACTCCGCAGTATTTAAGCGAGGTATCGTTGTCAGCAAATGGAAAACGGAAATACTTTATAGCTGTAAGGTATCTTACGGGCATAAGCTTCGACATAATGAATTTCATAACGCCAACACCGAACGTTGTAAGCGCAAGACCCGTAACGTTCTGATTTGCGTGCATCGTTACAGCAAGGAAGCTGTAAATAAGTCCCATAAGCGCACCGCCGATAAAGCTTGCGATGATACCGAGAATGACGAGCAGAACGGGATTTTCCACGCCCGCTTCAATGAGAAGCTGAAGTGCCGCACAGCCGCTTGCAGTTCCTACACACATAATTCCGGGGATACCGAGGTTAAGATGACCGGATTTTTCGGTAAGGATCTCACCGGTAGATCCGTAAAGGAAGGTTACGCCGAGCGGAATTGCACTGAAAAGATAGTTGAATATTTTAAGAAACAGTTCCATTATTCAGCCTCCTTTTTTGACTTACGGAATACGATTTTGTAGTTGATGAAGAATTCACAGCCGATTATAAAGAACAGAATGATACCGGTTACAATGCTTGTGAACGCATTGCTGATATCGAAAACGGAAGAAACGCGAGCCGCGCCCTGATCGAGGAAAACAACGAGAGCAGAGGTGAGGATCATCCAGACGGGATTGAATTTACCGAGCCATGAAACGATGATTGCAGTAAATCCGAGACCGCCTGCAGTCTGAGTTGTTATCGAATGGTCAAGAGCACCGACGATAAGGAAGCCGACGATACCGCAGACCGCACCCGAAACGATCATTGTGCGGATGATGACCTTTTTTACGTTGATACCGATATAGCACGCCGTCTTCTGGCTTTCACCTACGACCGATATCTCATAGCCCTGCTTACTGTATTTAAGGTATACGTACATAGCTACCGTCAAAAGCACGATAACAGCGATAAGCAATATATATTCGTTATATATTTTTGGTAGATGTCCATAAGGAAGCGCACCGAGTGTGCTTGAGCCATCGGGCGTCCATACGATGAGGAAATACGCGACGAGGTAGGTTGCGACGTAGTTCATCATGAGGGTGAAAAGCGTTTCGTTAGTATTCCAGAGTGCCTTTGCAATAGCTGGAAGAAGCGCCCAGATCGCGCCTGCGAGGATCGAAGCAACGAGCATAAGAAGGATCATGACCGCATTCGGCACCGAATCCTTAAGGTAATACATGCAAGCCACGCTTGCAAGACAGCTTACAAGCACCTGACCCTCGGCACCGATAT
>JBGVEZ010000063.1:0-3197 GCA_045120555.1 Eubacteriales bacterium | reverse complement strand
ACTGAACAAAGTTTGCTGGGTCAAACACTGCTTTCAGTGAAGGTAGAGCCTTATGAAGGAGCAGGCATCTTTCGGCAACGTCTCCGAAAATCTCCTTCTCGTTTTCATGGCAGAGATCAACTCCGCTTCCGTTTGCAACGTCAAGAAAAGCGCCGATCCTCTCAACTACCTCGTTTATATCCTCCGGATTAGTTTTATAAAAGCTGAACATTCTCATATTTTCAGCACCGAGTATCGCTGCAGTTTCAAGAGTCCTTTTGAAGCGTTCAAGCTCTGCGGCAAAATCAAGGTGTATATCGACTTTACCTATAGGAGATCCGGACGACCAAACCCTTATTCCCTCGCTGTCAAGTCTCTTTCTTATTTCCTTTGCCTCATCCGCTGTTATTTCGGCAATATTTTTTCCGTCCACGCCTCTTATTTCAAGAAGCTCAAGACCATTTCTTCGCAGCGCCGTTATCTGACCGCAAAGCTTTGAGGATGCCTCATCCGCAAAAGCGCAGAAACTTATATTTTTTTCCATTTTATTGTTTCCTTCTTTCGTTGAATGAAAATAAAAGGCGCTACACCAAGTAACGCCTTTTTTATTAAGTAATTACGCCTCAGTGTTATCGAATTCTGATACTGTGGGGGTAAGTATGTGAGGACACTTGTCCAAAATTTCAAAGTCAGGCTTTGTGGGATTAGCCCAGTAAACTGCGTTTGTGATGATTCTTCTTACGTAGGGATTATAGAAGGATCGGCAGGTTTCGTGACCTGGCTGGAAATAGAAGACTCTTCCCGCACCGCGCTCGAAGCAGGCACCGCTTCTGAACACGTTTCCGTCCTCAAACCAACCGATAAAGAGAAGATCGTCGGGCTGAGGAATAAAGAAGGGCTCGGAATAAAGCTCCTCGGATTCGATAAGGAAGTGATCCGGAATGCCTTCGCAGATAGGATGTCCGGGATTTACGTTCCAGACGACCTCCTTCTGATTTCTGCCCCACTGAAGGTTGCCGTTCGTACCGAGAATAGCCTTGAAGGGCTTGGAATGGTGACCGGAGTGAAGTGCGATGAAGCCCATCTTACCGAGATAAACTCTCTGCTGGATCTTCTTTACAAGCTCGTCGTCAACTTCCTTGTGAGCCATATGTCCCCACCAGATAAGAACGTCCGTATCCTCAAGAACCTCATCGGGAAGGCCCTGATATTCGTCGTCAAGAGCTGCAAGTCTTACAGTAATATCTTCCTTTTCACCAAGAAACTCCGCAATTACCGCGTGGAGACCGTTAGGATATATTTCCTTTACGTTTTCCTTGGTTTTTTCATGTCTGAATTCATTCCATACGGTTACCTTTATCATAAAGATACCTCCTTTGTTTATTATCTAAATTATACCATAATAAAATCCTTTTGTCAATAGGAACAATCAAAATATACAAGATTTAGCCAACGATAAGCTGATACTGTCCATTTTTAAGAATTTCGACAAGTGTCGCTACATCTTTGACCTCGACGTCAGTAAGCATTCCTGCGTTCGGCACCTGAGAGGAATAGTGATAGTCGCTTCCCGCTGTTCTCTTAAGTCCGAATTTTTCCGCCCATATCTGCGCTATAACGTTTCTTGAATCGTGATCCATATGACCGTTAAATATTTCAACGCCGTCAAGAAGATCCGGCTTTACGATCTGCATTCCGTTTCTGAAGGGGTGCGCCTGAAAGATCAGAATACCGTTTTCTTCAAAAATCGGCTTGAGCGTTCTGAGATTCATTTTCATAAGGTCGCCCGTCTTGCGCAAAAATTCTTCGGTTACGCCGTATACGAGATAATCGTTGTTATCAGTATCAAAGCGAAGCTCCATGCCAAGAATAACGTTAAGTCTTCCCTCTGCTGCCTTGCAAAGAGTTTTATAGCCTTCAAGATAGAAATCGACCTTTTCGTCCCAGGTCATATCCTCTCTTGCGCCGTTTCTCTTTGATTTATATGTGAATCGGGACATATGATTGGTAAGCACAACCGTATCATAGCCTGCCTTTACGTACGTTTCAACGATCTCCGGAGAGAAAACGCGTCCGCAGTCGCTGACCTCCGCGTTATGAAGATGAAGTTCTGTTTTAAACATTTTTATTTTGCCTTTCTGATATACAGATATATAATAATCTTATATATTATATCACAAAGCTTTCCAAAAGTCAATAGAATTGATTTTTTATTAACAAAAGATAAGATAAAAAACGGTATTTTACATCAATTTATTTCCATTCATAAGAAAACGGATACGTGCCATAATAATAGCAGAATCGCAAAAGCGGTTCTTGAATATAGATTTTAAAAAGAATGAAACCAGATATCAAAGGAGATATAATCATGGCAAGCAACAAGACACTTGTTCCCGAAGCAAAGGAAGCTCTCGAAAGATTCAAGATGGAAGCAGCAAACGAGGTAGGCGTAAACCTCAAGCAGGGCTACAACGGCGATCTCACCTCCCGTCAGGCAGGCTCTGTCGGCGGTCAGATGGTCAAGAAGATGATCGAGAAGTACGAGAACGATATCAAGACCAAATAACGAAAGCCTTTAAATTCGATCCCTCAGAATATGAGGTGTAAAAATGGGGAGCTGCACGCAATGCGTGTAGCTCCCTTTTTGTTATCTGGATTTTTTAGCGATTTCCATAAGGAGATCAGCGGTAAACTTATCTACGTCCACAGCACCGAGGTCGCCGTTCTTTCTGGAACGAACTGCGATGGTGTTGCTCTGAAGCTCCTTATCACCGACGATAGCCATATAAGGAAGCTTCTGAAGCTGTGCTTCACGGATCTTGTAGCCGATAGTTTCGTTTCTCTTGTCGATCTCTGCACGAACACCCATATTCGTAAGCTCTTCAACGATCTTTTCACAGTACGGAACCTGCTCGTCGCCCATAGGAAGGAATCTTACCTGTACGGGAGCCATCCACGTGGGAAGCGCACCTGCATACTTTTCGATAAGAAGTGCAAGAGTTCTTTCGTAGCAGCCGATGGAGGTACGGTGAATGATGTACGGTGTCTTCATTGTGTTGTCGCTGTCAACGTAGGACATACCGAACTTCTTTGCAAGAAGCATATCGATCTGGATGGTAATGAGCGTATCCTCTTTACCGAAAACGTTCTTGATCTGGATATCAAGCTTCGGGCCATAGAATGCAGCCTCGTCTATACCGATAGTATAGTTTTCTCTG
>JBGVEZ010000062.1:0-6847 GCA_045120555.1 Eubacteriales bacterium | reverse complement strand
AGGAATTCCCTCACTTGCACCTGAAAACACCATTGAAGGCAGCACGCTTGCGATTCAGAAGGGCGCAACCATCGTTGAAAACGATATATACCTTACCAAGGACGGTGTCCTTGTCGTAATGCATGATGCTACTATCGACAGAACTACGAACGGCACAGGTAAGATCACTCAGATGACGTATGCCGAGCTTTCCAAATATTACGTTGATACACATACCGGAATCAATGCGAAGATACCTACGCTTGAAGATTATTTCAAGGAATACAAGGGTAAGGACGTAGTAATATTTATTGAGATCAAGGACTCAAATCTCGCACTTGTTCCAGCACTTAAAAAGCTTATTGACCAGTATGATTTTATGGATCAGGCGGCTGTTATTACTTTTGAAAACAATATGTTTGCCGCTGTAAGAGAACAGATCCCCGGGCTTTCCTGCGGCTTCCTCACAAGCAGCATAACGTCCCCCGAAACTCTTATGCCCGAGATCATTTCTAAGGATGCAACCTTCAATCCGAACAACTCGAAGATCACCCTTGATCTTGCCAGAAAGCTTATGCTTCGTGGTATAAGCGTGTGGCCGTGGACGGTAAACGATAAGAATGCATTTGACAGCTGTTACCTCGCAGGCGTATCCGGAATCACTACAAATTACTCCGATTACGCTTCACAGTATATCAAGTTCGTCGACGCGGATAAGTCAGAATATTCATTCAAGGCAGGAGAAAGCGCGGATATCACCTTCACAGCCGAGAATTATTTGCGTCAGACGCTTGATATCACCTCTCCCGAGCTTGTGATCGTTTCCGGAAATGACTCTGTCAAGCTCGAAAACGGCAAGCTTACGGCAAGTAAGGTCGGCGGTGCTGAGGTTGTGTTCAGATACGGCTACAGACTCAACAACGGCACAATGACTTACGTTTATACACAGATCATCAATGTTGACGTTAAATAAAAATATAACGGAAAAGCCGTATCTCAAGTTAAATTGAGGTACGGCTTTTAATTATTTAAGCTCTGTATTTTTTATTCGAACCTTCATTTTGTAAAGATCGGAGAGCATTTTTAACGAATCCTTTAATACGTTTACCTTGGAATCTCCGTGATTGATTACCTTGACCGGATATTCAGCGATTCTGTATCCAATTTTATTTGCTATGAGTAGCGCTTCAAAGTCAAAAGCAAATCGGTCTACCGTTGCGTTTGAGAATATTTTTTTGGCAGCATGATTTCTGAACGCCTTGCATCCGCATTGTGAGTCTGAAAGCTTGAATCCCCCAAGTACACATAAAACCGTAATGTAAAGCTTTGACGCTATCTTACGAATAAGAGTATAGCCCTCGTAGCCGTCCTTGTGCAGGCTTCGCGATCCTATTAGGACGTCCGTATCGGGATTTTTGTTCATATAGTCTGCAAATTCACCTATAACGTTACATCCGTATGCAAGATCGGCGTCTGTGAACATTGCTATATCGCCATTTGCGGCAAGCATCGCTCGTCTGACCGCTGAGCCCTTTCCGTGGTTTTCTACAGTTCTTAAAACACGTACGTTGTCAAGCTTTAAATTGCTTACAAGATCAAATGAATTATCCTTGCTTCCGTCGTCGAAAAAGATGACCTCAAAGTTATCCTTTCCGAAGCGTTTTGTCATATATGATTGAAGAATCGATGCGTTCTTTTCAATAATCGCCGATTCATTGTACATTGGAATACAAACTGAAATAATCATTAATACCGATTGTCCTTTTACTGTTTTTTATAAATATAGATATTGAATTCGGCACTGATTTCCGTTATCGGTGCAGCATCAAGCTTTTGCTTGTCCGAAATACTTGTTTTGTAATAATACGGTGTCATTTTAAAAAGCTCAGCCCTTTCCGAAGCGGACGGAGAAAATTTATAAGAGAGCATTCTCGCTTCGCACAGTGTCATGCTTTTGGGGAGGTCCTTGCGTTCGTCATTAAGCCTCGGAGTGTCGTAAATGAGACTTTTCAGCTCGAGGAGATGATTTACACCAGCTCCTACTATGATAAGAAGACCGTTATCGTCAAGTATACGTGAATATTCAATTTCACTGCACGGTGCAAAAAGATTTATTACCGCGGCACACGCACCGTCCTTTAAAGGAGACTCAAACACGGAAGCGACGGTATATAACGTGTTGCTTTTCAAATTTAATGACTTTGCACGCTTTGCGGCGGCTTTTATTGCAAACTTTGAAAGATCGCATCCAAAAACGAAAAGCTCGGGTTCTTTTGCAAGTTCTGCAGAGTAATATCCATCCCCGCAGCCCATATCCGCGATAAGTCCTTTGGTAACAGAATACTGTTCAAGAATTCTTTTTATCTCGTCACGAAGAGGAGCGTAATATCCGGTATCGAGAAATGCCTTACGTGCGGCAACAGCTTCCTTGGAGTCACCATTTCCGCTTGTGTGGATAAAATTAACGTAACCGTCGGATGAAACGTCGAAGCAATGACGCCTTACTCCGTTACATACGAACGAGCTTCCCGAAAGAGATATATCAGCTCCGCAATCGGGACACTTCAATTTAGCAAAATTATCTTTCAACATCTATAAGTACTCCGTGAACTGCTATTCTTCCGGACGACGTACCGTTGATACACGTAGAAAGAGAGATAAGCTTTGAGGCGGGAGTAAATTCCACGTCGTAATCGAACAGTGAGAGTTCTCTTCTTTCATTACACCATTCTACAAACTCATCGTCTGATCTGAAGGTGAATTTAAGATAGTTTTCATAAGCGTCAACGTAGTACACGGAAAAAATATCATATGTATATATGCCGTCGAATGCATATATAATTATCTTCCCGTCCTTGAAAAGAGATTCGTTTGCAATAATTTTTTTCAGCTGATTGAACATCGATCCGTTTTGCATGTTATGTCCGTATGCGATCAGATTACGGTTGTCTTCGGGAGAATCGTTGCATCTCCAGTCATAGAAGATCGCACCGCTCTTGTGCAGATTACGGTCGAATGAGTGCGTAAGATAATAATCGTTGTCAGCACACTGAACTACGGGGTAGTTAATTCCGGTTCCTGTAACGGTAATATATCCTGCTGTGTCTTGATTCTGAACCTTCAATGATTCGAGCTTGCTGAGTGCCTGATGGAATTTCTGGCTTGTCGGCTTTTGTATTATTGTATTGAAGTTGCCACCCTGGCTCGGCGTTGAGGGGGAAGAGGGAAGAGCGTTACTTTTACCCGGAAGAATGATTGACTGCTGTGTGTAAGCGGATGAAAGAAGATCGGCGAATTCATTATATATGTTTTCGTAAAGTGAATCGCTTTCACTGTTGCTTTTCTGAATGTCGATCAAAGCGTATATGCAGTAAGCAAATACGGCTCCACAAAGAACAAGTATGAAAAGCTTGGGCAAAAATGCAGTAACGTTTTTTTTCTCTTTTTCCGAAGGAGATTTTTTTGTGTCGGGAGCGTAATTGCTCAACGAATCTCTGAACTGATTGCTTTGAACGTTGTTATCTGACATAATAAAATCCTCCTTTCAGAAATAATTGCATATATATATTATACCATCCTGATTCGATTAATACAATAGTATTTTTAACTTCTTTTAAAATAATTTACATAAAGCATAAAAAGATCAGTCATTTTTAATATAAGCGACCTGAAGCGTAAACCAGAACGTGCTTCCGACCCCCAGCTCGCTTCTGACACCGAACGGAGCGGAGTGGGATTTCAAAATCTGCTTTGCGATAGAAAGACCGAGTCCGCTTCCGACTGAAGGGATCTTATGGTTTTTATCAAGCTTGTAATAACGGTCCCAGATGTATTGAAGATCCCCTTCGGCAATTCCGCGTCCCTTGTCTGTTACTGCGAGAGTTACCTCACCATCGTGGAGTACCTGAGTTACGGTGATCTCTTTGATATTTTCGGAATAGTTTATAGCATTATTGATGAAATTATAAACGACCTGCAGGATCATTTGCTTGTCAGCAAAGACGAAGGCGTGGGTTTTATAGTCGAAATTAATTGAAAAACCGTTTTGGTCTGTAAACCTTCTGTATCGCTCGATAGTGTCAGATATCGTTTCTGTAAGGTTGAAGATTTCGCGCGCAGGCTCTCTTGCTCCTGAACGTATTCTTGAAAGATCAAGCATATCGGAGACAAGCTGTGAAAGATGCGTCGTTTCATCAATTATTATTTGAACGTTTTCCGGCGTGTTTTCGTCGGGAATGTCATGCATCATTTCAGCATATCCGCGGATGAGTGTCAGCGGTGTACGAAGATCGTGAGAAACGTTTGCAATAAGCTCCTTTTGCAAATTATCATTCTTTTGCAGCTCCCTTGACGCATAATCCAGCGTTTCTGCTAGCTCGTACGTTTCCTTGTAGCCGCCGGCGCTGAAGTTAATATCATAGTTTCCGAGAGCAAGCTGCTTTGCAGCATCGGTCATACGCTTTAATGGCGTTGAAAGTATCCTTGACAGGAAAAGTGCGACAATGACCGTCAGCACGAGAATACATACTGCTATGATGGTGATCTGATTTATTACAACCGAATTTAAGGAATTGGTAGGTGTAAGTCTCGAATCAAGCATTAAAAGGCAGCTTCCGTTCGAAGTATCAATTACACGGCAGTAAATCAGATTGTAGTGCTTTGTCGGTAGCTGATTTGTGTCGTTTGATAAAATGTCCTTTATAGATTTACGGTCAATATAGGTACCGTTGTTCTGAATCGTTTTATTGTAATAAGCCTGAAATTCGTCATCCGGAATGTGGTGAATATAGCAATCTGCTTGAACGTCGGAGGTAACTATTTCACCCGTAATTCCACCTATCTGAAAAATCCTTATGCAAATATTGGAGTTCATAGAAACCGTATAGCAGGTTTTTTCGAGGTCGTTGTAATCAATACATTCAGTGATGAGCTCCGACGCTTCTTCAAGCTCAGTTATCTGTGCATTATAAAAGAAAATATTGAGAAGCTGTCGAAGAACAATCCATATCATCAGAATAATACATAAGCTGAAAACAGCCAATGAAAAGAAGAGTATGGAGCGCATTCCGGGGCGTTTTCTTCGCCTTTCATTTGTTTTTATCATATTATGAAATTATTTTCTTTGTATCAAATCGGTATCCTATACCGCGAAGTGTTACAATGTAGTCTGCATATTTTCCAAGGCTTTTCCTTAAAAGCTTTATGTGTGTGTCAAGCGTGCGCGCGTCTCCGTAGAAATCGTATCCCCATACCTCTGAAATCAGCTTTTCACGGCTTAAAGCAATATCGTGGTTTTCGAGGAGATAGAAGAAAAGTCCGTATTCCTTTGGTGACATATCTATCGGTACTCCGTCAATATATACGATCCTTGCAGTTATGTCTGCGCGCAGTCCGCCGTTATCAAGCTCTACGATGCTGTTGAGTGTTCTGCTCGTCTCGGCGGGATTTGTATTTGTACGCTTCATAACTGCATCGACTCTCAGCATAAGCTCCTTTGGTGAAAATGGCTTTACAACGTAATCGTCAATGCCGAGAGCAAATCCGTTAATCTTATCGTATTCCTCGCCGCGTGCTGAAAGCATAATTATTGGAGTCTGCTTGAATTTTCGGATTTCTCTGCACGCGGAAAAGCCGTCAAGCTCAGGCATCATAATGTCCATTATAATGATGTCAAAGCCGCTTTCTCTGCAGAGATTTACCGCGCACATACCGTCGGTTGCTTCAACGACTGTGTGTCCCTCAAACTCGGCGTATTTTTTTATTATAGAACGAATCTTCGCTTCGTCATCTACGACAAGAATTTTATACATACTGTACCTTTACTTTCTTTTAAAATATATTGAAATCAATTGAAATTGTTGTTTTGAGGAACGTACTCTCGGAGTGTAAGGTCATAGGTGTAGGTTCCACCACGTCTTTCGACTGTGATTTTTACCGTATCACCTGCACTGCAATTTTGCAGCGCCTTCTTTATATCCGTGTAAGCCGAGATTTCCGTTCCGTTTATTCCTACAATACGGTCTCCGCTTCGAAGATCCTGAGAAAACTCGGATTTGTATATATACACACCGATTTTGGAAACGTTGTATCGCGTCATATCCCATACGTCGTCGACCGAAATAACCGTAAGACCGTGATCTATTCTGCCGCGAACGTATCCGTATTGTATAATTTGCGATGAGATATTGAATGCGAAATTTATCGGAATTGCAAATCCTATACCTTCTATACCGTCACCGCTTGATTTTGCGTTGATAATACCGATAAGCTCACCGTACATGTTATACATACCTCCGCCACTGTTTCCGGGATTTACAGCGGCGTTTGTCTGCATAAGCATCATGTCCTTACCGTCTATTGTGATCTGTCTGTCAAGGGCGCTTATTATACCGTTTGTTACGGACGAACCGAGTGTACCTAAGGGGTTTCCGATAATTACTACCTCATCGCCCTGCACAACCTTAGTGCTATCACCGAGAATAGCACTTGTCAGACTCTCGGTGGCGGAAATCGAAAGAACGGCTATATCTGTATCACTATCAGAGCCGACAAGAGTAGCCTTGTAGGCGTTACCGTTCGAGAGAGTTACCGTAATTGAGCGCGCGTTTTCGATTACGTGATGGTTAGTTATAATATATCCGTCCTCAGATATTATTACTCCGCTACCTGCGCCCTCTGTAACGTAGTGCCCGTAGAGATTATTGTAAACGGCTGTTTCCGTAGTGATTTCAACGTTTGCCGACATAACGCTTGCACATACCTGCGCTACAGTCATCGGTGATTTGTTATCACCGGGGACAGTTGACGTTTCGATCTTGGGACGGTTAGGCGCTACGTTGACGTTAACGTTGTCCGGGGACGTGATCTG
>JBGVEZ010000061.1:0-3755 GCA_045120555.1 Eubacteriales bacterium | reverse complement strand
GTCCGTCATCTCGCCCACTATCCTTGCTCTGTGTATCTCGTTGAAGTTAAAAAAGTATGCAACCTGATATGCTCTCTCCGCTATCATCATCGCGCCCTCCCTTGTAAGGGGCAGCGACATATCGGGGAGCGGGAAAAGATCGGGAACGGGCTCGCGGTATTCGGCGGGCGGCTCGTCAACAAGCTCACCGTAGACCTTGCTTCCGTAAATATTCTCCGCCATTCGCCAGCCGCCAGCCGTTTTCCGGAATTTCACAGACACGGTCGTGTATATCGGATCAAGCTCAAAGCTTGCCGTTGACAGAAGCTCGATCTCTGCGACGGCACCGTCCTCGGTATATTCAATCTCTTTGACCCCGTTGACCTTCGCAATAACGGGCAGATAGGTTCTGCGGTAAAAGTACACCTCCACGTATACACCTTCGTCAGTGAGATACAGTGCGCGCATGCGATCGGTAAGAACGGAAACGTAATCCTCCAATGCGTCATCCGTCAGGAACTCCGAAAGATATCCATACAGATCGTCGCGTCCGTTCATTCCGAAATGATAAGTCACAGAGCTGTCCTTCCACAGATTTATACTTGTAATCCGCATAAAACTCTTCTCCTTGACGTAATTCGGGAGGTCGGAATCCGCAAAGGGGGTAACGACATCGCTGTAATTCTTATAAAAGTTATAGTAAAATAAATCACTTTCCTGCCGTGCGCTGATAGATGACAGGCCTGCCACCGTGGTCAGAAGCTCATTCGTGTTCTCCACAAGCCAGCTTACACCCGCCTCGGAAAGGGTATCTCCGGAAAGATCGGGGGCGATCGGCGACTGAAACCTGCCGTATTCAACGAGATAATTTTCATAGTCGGGAGAAAAGATCCTCGTAAAGAATACGTTTTCGGCAATGAGCCATTCGCCGTTGACCTTTTCGAGGCTTATCGGCACCTTAAGATATCTGACGTCGTCATACGATGCGGTGCAGATCTCATAGATAACGCTTGCAATTGCGGTATTACCGCTGACCTCGATCTCATTTACCACGGGAAGAGCGCATATACGGTAGCCGTAAAGGCTGAGGCAGTTCCTGACTCCGTTGTCTTTTCTTACGTACAGGTTATCACCATTTTTCGTTCGCACCGTCATCAGCGTTTCCGCAAGCACCGAATATACTGCCTCGGCGGCGGATGGCGTGTAGCAGCCGCACAGCGCATCGATAAGCTCGGAGCGGGTGCTTATGCTGTATATGTGCGAGTCTACATAATCCTCTGTCTCAAAAAGCATTTCAAAGGATAGCGACCTTTCAAAGATCATATCGGGTAGTCCCGCCTGCCCCGATATTATATTCGCAGTATCCTCGGGATCCGTTTTCATCCTCATAATGAGCGTTATAACGCTTTCCTCAAAGCCCGCAAAGCCGGTGAGAAAATCGTATGCTTCATTAAGCTTTAACGTAATATCATCCTCAAGCGACAGCTCCGCCTCGGACGCACCGAGTGCTGTGGGCGGTATCAACATAAGGACAAGCAAAAGCGCAACGGTAAGTGCGATAGCCTTTTTCATAAACAAGCTCCTTCTGTGTCAAAAGACAACTTTATTATATATCTGATATAATTATATCATATAATCCAAAGCAAGTCAAGTGAATTTTTTGCAAGCATCTCAAATTCGTACAACTGCACAAATTAAAAGCGGTCATTTTGTGCAACATCAACATAGAGATTCTGCACACTAAAAAAAGGACTGCCACAAATTTTGCATGGCAGTCCGATACGTCAATTATTGAGATTTTCAACGGCATCGGAAATGGTCTTATCGCCCGCATCCTTACCGTATTTATCAATTTCCGCACGGTTGCGCTCGCCGTGAGTGAGGCATCCCGCACCTCCGATACAGCCGCCAAGGCAGGCCATACCCTCGATGAAGTTTGCGTCAAGGACGTTCTTACTCTTTTTAAGGAGTGCAAGGCGGCAAGCCTCGATTCCGTCGCAGATGCAGGGCTTGACCTCGAAATCAGCGTGTCCGTTCTCCTTAAGTGCCTGTGCAACCGATTCGGAAAGTCCGCCGCTTCTTGCAAATATCCTTCCGAAGTAGGAGGCGTTATCTATCGGCGTGTCGTCAAGCGCGGTAATCTCAATATCGCGGCTATCAAGGAGTGCCTGAAGCTCCTCAAACGTCATGACCTCGTCGATGTACGGACGGCATTCCTCTCTGCGTGCCTCCGCCTTCTTTGCGGTACAAGGACCGATAAAGACGGTTTTGCAGTTGCCCTCGGTTTCCTTGATGTATTTTGAAAGTGCGACCATGGGGGAGGGATTATGCGAAACGTATTCCTTAAGCTTCGGGAAGTTCTTTTCGATGTAGGTCACAAATGCGGGACAGCAGGAGCTTGTAAGAAAGCCCTTTTCGACCAGCTCCTCGGATTCGGCAAGAGATACCATATCCGCACCGACAGCCGCCTCGATAACCGTATCAAAGCCAAGCTCCTTAAGTCCGGAGATGACCTGACCGAGCCTTGCATACGAGAACTGGCTTGCAATTGCGGGCGCGATGATAGCAACCGCACGGTCGCCGCCGTTTTTCGCATTCTTGAGTATCTCGATGATGTTAAGTATGTAGGATTTATCAACGATAGCACCGAACGGGCACTGATACACGCACGCGCCGCAGGATATGCACTTGTCGTTGTTTATCTTAGCCGCCTTGTTTTCGTTCATCGAGATCGCCTTGACCTTGCAGGCATTCTGGCAGGGGCGCTTTCTGTTGATTATAGCGGTGAACGGGCAGACCTTCGCACAGGCACCGCAATCAACGCATTTTGATTTATCTATGTGAGCAACGTGGTTTTCGTCAAAGTAGATAGCACCTCTCTTACAAACGTCCTCACAGCGGTGGGCTAAACAGCCTCTGCAGGCGTTGCTGACCTCATAGCCGCCCATGGGACATTCATCGCACGCCGATTCAACTACCTCGATAACGTTCGGATTTTCGGGGTCACCGCCCATAGCCATCTTGATTCTGTCGGCAACGATGGCTCTTTCTTTATATACGCAGCAACGCATTGTGGGCACGTTACCGGGAACTATTATGTGGGGGATATCCAGAATATTTTCAAGCAAGGTATCGTTCCACGCGCCTCTTGCAACCTCGCGCAGGACCTTGTACTTCAAATGCTGGACCTTGGTATCAAACTTTCTCATATAAAACTCCTATCTGTAAAATGATTAATCCTTCTAACATATTAATATTATATCATAAAATATTTTTCAAACTGTGAATAATGAAGGTATATTGTTTTAATATTGGAAAGACATCGAAAAATAAAAAAGAATCTCATTAAAAAATCGAAAAATCAATGAAAGGTATTGAAATCCGAGGCGATTTATGATACAATATATATATAAAAGATAAGGAACGGTGTTACTATGTACTTAAACGATTTTATGCCGCTTGATGCCGGACTTCGCGTCTGGGCGGTAGGACATTCGGAGGACGTAAAGAAGGCTGACTGCTTTGTGCTTACGTACGGCAACGAGGTCTATCTTATAGACGGAGGCATCCACGGAAGCTACCACGCGATAAAATTTCTGCTCGACTTCCGTCGCAGGCTTACAAACAAGGATCTCGCCATGGCAATCGACTCAAATTGGAAGCTGAAGCTCAATCTCGTCGTCTCGCATTTCCACAACGACCACGTCGAGGCACTGATAGAGAGCATTCTCCCTTCACCCTACCTTGAATTCGACAACGTATATCTCCCCGAGGTA
>JBGVEZ010000060.1:0-20005 GCA_045120555.1 Eubacteriales bacterium | reverse complement strand
ATCTGTGGCATTTACTGTTCTCCTGTTGCTGTGTTATCCTCTTCACATGTATATACGTAAAAAAGTCGAAAGTGTGTAATAAAAATACGATTTTTTTGAATTTTTTTATATTTTTTCAAAAAAGCCAACCGAGAATTGTCCCGATTGGCTCCTTTAACGTGTCAAAGCACGAAATTACGTTCATCTATAAGCTTTTTAAGCTCTGCTTTATCAAGCGAATTCACAGCGTCTGCCGAATTTACGGAAAGCGCCGCAGCAATACCTGCCGCCTCACCTATGCTCATAACGGTTGCCTGAACGCGCAGGGATGCATAAGGCGCGCTTTCGGCAGAAATACATCTGCCTGCCGCTATCACGTTATCGACATCCGCACTTACCATAGAATCGTAAGGAACGTATGCATCGTTTGGAAGATACGTCAGGTCCTGTCCGCTTCCATTTGCATGGTGGATGTCCATCGGATGCGCGGAATGCGCAACGCGACAATCGTCCTCACCTATCGAATAGAAATTCTCTGCGGTAAGAACCTTTACACCCTTGATATGTCTTGTTTCGCGTATACCTGCATTAGCGGGTGACGCAAGAATATGGCAGTCTTTGAATTCAGGAAACCTTTCCTTCAAAAGGTCGACGAGCGCAAACATATCTCTGCGAAGCTGACTCTCTGCATCGGTAAGCTCGTCGTTATTTACTGCGTTGAAGTTTGCGCGTGTTATATTCACTGCAAGGCAATCGCCCTTAAGAAGCGTGTTGAACCATGGCCCGCCGAACTGAGGGACCTCTCTCTCCTTTGCAATACTGTTAAGATACTCTGCGATAACGCTGTTTACCGAATTCTTGCAATTTTTTCCGTCGTGGTGGATGCAGTTTTTGAGAAGATCTGTAGTGATATCCGCACCACCTATCATAAAGCACATCGATGCCGGCTGGGTATTTACGTTTTCCATCATCTCCATGCCCGACATAAAGCAGAGGTCACCGTCACCGGTTGCGTCGATAAATACCTTTGCCTCAAGGTATTCTTTGCCGCTCTTTGAGAATATTTCTATATATTTTACCTTCTTATCCTCAACCTCACAGTCTGTTACAACTGCATTTGTGATAAGCTTAACTCCCGCCTCAAGCACCATCTCCTGCGCTATCAGCTTATAGTATTCCGTATCAACCGAAACGTGTCCCTTCGGAAGCTCAACGAGTGCCGCACCCTTCTCTTCCAGTCTGTTCACGAATTCCCAGGCAATGCCGCCAACAACGCGCTTTCCCTGAAAATAGAAGCCGCTTATCGGGATAACGTAGCCTCCGCTTGCCGTTCCGCCGAGAAAGCTGTATTTTTCAACAAGTGCAACGCTCTTCCCCGCCCTTGCCGCTGATATTGCCGCAACGAATCCCGCAGGTCCGCCTCCGCACACAATAACGTCATATGATGCCTTTATATTTACGTTTTTCATTTCGCATTCACCTCGATCATTGCACCAAGCTTTTTCATTGCCTCATAAATTCTGCAAAGGCGGCCTTCAAAGTTGAGGTCCTGATATACCGCAAATCTTCCGTCCTCAATCTTAACGTGAGGAGTATCCATGACCGCCAGCCTTGAATAATACTCGCGTATCTGATCTGCTGTCATATCGGGAAGCTCCTTGTTTATTCCGTTCGTAACCTCTGCGCATATTCTCTCTCGCGCAAAGGACGTTTTCGCAAGCTCTCCCGCAACCTTATTCCAATCAATGGTTCCGTCCATCGGGAAGAGGTGGAGGTCGTCTCTGCCGTCGTTATCCTGAATATGGGTAACACAAAGACGGTCCCCGAATGCCGCAAGGAAATCATGCTCGGGTGCAAAAGCGTTTCTGTGTCCGCTGTCAAAGGTATGTCCTATCGACTTGTAATTTTTAAGGCGATCCATAGAAGCGTAAAGATATTCGGGATATACCGAATTTTCAAGTCCGAGGACAAATCCGCACTCCTCGGCAACCTGCGCGATTTTTTCAAGTCTCGAAAGACCGACCTCGCTTACTCCGTCAGGCTCCTTATGTCCCCACGTAACGTGAGCAACGCCCTTTTTTATGCCGTACTGCGAGCAAAGACGGATCTCTCTGCAGTATCTTTTTACTACCTTATCTCCTGTCTCGCCTTCCGCCCATATCTCAGTCGTCTTTCCACCGCTAAGGTGAATATTGTCTATAGGAAGATCGATTTTTTCACAAAGATCAATAACGTCCTCAGGCTTATTTTCCTCGAGGTAGGCCATGCCAAAAGCGATAAAATCAAAGCCCACGCTCTTTATCATTCTGACTCTTTCCTCGAAGGAAAGGCCCTCGTATCTGTTAAGATAAGTTCCAAGCTTTATCATATTGCCTCCATACAATTAAATATATTTTTCTTTAACGAGAAATATCTCTTTTCCGATTATCCCGTTCAACACCTTGGCGGTATAAGCAATTCTGTCGTTGACGTCCGCAAACGACGGGATCTCCGTGCAATTCTTATGCTTGAACCACACGTCTCTTCCCTTTCTTTCGCGCAAAAGTATCTCGTCCTCCGTCTCATATCGGAATTCGTTTCCTTCGGTCACCTCGTCAGCTACGTACGGTGAAAAATACAAAACGTGAGAATATCTTTTAAGGAAATATTCGGGAGTCATCTCTGAAATATACGAGCTTTGCTCCGCTTCAAGATAAACGAAAAGATCACAAAGTCCTCTGTCGCATATCTGTATTTTTATCGGCTCAGGACGACCGAGAAGCGAAATAAGGCCGCCGTCCTCATTTATGTACTCTGTAAGTGCTACACGTGTCTGAAAGTAGATCGGATCGCGCCTCGGCATATCAGCGTCCTTGCGAAGAAGCTGTGTTGCCGATTCATCGACGAATGAAATACACACGTCCTTAAGTGCGGGATCGACCGCGTCCTTAAGTGCCTCAATAACCGTTGTCTTTCCCGAACGCGGACAACCGGTAAGAACAATATTCTGCAGTTGAACGTTTTTTATATCCATTGTCTTTTTATAACCTTTAACGATTTATTTTAATATAATAAGTATACCACAAAATCGAATGTTTGTCAAGCGGCAAACAATAAAAACAACCGAATTCCCCAATTAACAAGAAAACCGATTATTATAAGAGCTATAAGTCCCGAATTCAGAATTTTGCTCTTAAAAAGCCTTCCGTCAAACAGATAATAAAGATAAAGCACCGGTATCGACCAGAACATCGGATGATAGCTCCATGCGGTAGCAAAATCAAATCGAAGAGCCGCAAGCACGCCCCTCGTTATGTAGCATCCGGGACAGGGTATTCCTGTTATGAATTTGATAATACACGGTGTTTGAAATATCCATAAAACACCTATAAATGCGCAAAAAGCGAGCGTTATTATAAGCTTTTCTTTAATATTCTTGATTTTTTTCATAAAATTAAAGCATAAAGCCACAAGGACGTCCCTGTGGCTTTACAGCATAAGTAATTAAACGAGCTTATCGGGTTCAACAACGTAGCTACCGGAAGCGATCTTGATACAGTCGATAATCGAGAATAACCATCCGATACCGCAGACGAAGCTCATAACGATTCTGAAAATGCCCTTCTTTGCCTCGCCCATCATAAAGTTATGAATTCCAAGTCCTCCAAGCAGAATGCTGAGCAGGATCATAACAGTCTTATCCTGACCGTTAAGGTAGGTTGTATTCTGCGCGGGAGCCTGAGCATTAACGGCAAAGCCGCAGTTTGTGCATGCGATCGCACCGGGATTGATAGCGTTACCGCAGTTAGAGCAGTAAGCGTTTCCGTCACCAACGTTTGCACCGCAGGTCAGGCAGGTAGGGTTGCCGGGCTGAAGCTGTGCACCGCAATTCTTACAATACATAATAAATCCTCCGATGTGTTTTTATATAGATATATTATAACATAAATGATTCATCTTGTCAATACAGAAAAGACATTTTACGGAAATCTTTTTTTGTAATTTTTTGTAATATTTCCGACAGCAAAAGCTTATATCTGTCGAGAAATCACATCAATCAACAAAATTGAAAACGTCCTTGTATTTCTCCTTGAAGATAGCAAAAACCGCGTTAAGAACAGCCTCATCCTCTACGCCGTAGTAGTTGTCCTCGTCTTCATTTACGGGTTCAACTCTGAGAATAACAACGTCATCGTCAAAATCCTCAACCGGCATAAGCACAACGTATTCCTCGCCCTCGTATTCGATAAGGTCGATGAACTCAAACTCAGTCTCCTTGCCGTCAGCGTCGGTAAGAGTTATTATGTTGCTGAGCTCCTCCTCGTTCATGATCTCGTTGTTCTTTTCGTTATTCATTTTATTATCTCCTTTAAAAAATTATTCAGCATCAAACGTTACCGTTTTTGCAATTCCCATTACGTAGTCCTCAACCTCAGAGGGAGTTTTATCAACCGAAGCTATGTGAACCACCCAGAATTCATCCACGTTCTTGTAGAAGAACACCCAATAGTGATAGCTTTCTCCGTCGTCTCCTCTTGCCTCATATTCCATGTAGGTAAGGCCGTCCTTTGTCTTCAGCTTGTGCGTGCTGTCAAACTCATTGTATTCAATGAACGCATTTCCGTAATCGGAAACGCTGTAAGCGGACGCACCGTCGAACGTTTTGTTAAAGCCGAAAACGGAATAAGTCATATTGCCGTATACGAAATCATATTCGCTGTTCGGAATCTTTTTAAAGTCGCCTGTAAGAGTCATATTGAACTCCTCGACCTCAACGTTTTTATCCTTAAGCGTCAAAAGATCCGGAAGAGAGCCCAAAAGACCGATTCCGATACCGACGATAAAGGCGCCAATCAGTACCCATATACCGATCTTGCTCTTCTTCTTTCTGCCCGCAAGAATTGTCGGATCCGTAACGCCGTCAAAATAGAACGGATTACCTGCACCGGGATTGTAGTGATTCTTGCCCGAAAGGGATACGTCCTCCTCACCGTAGGGAAGCTGATACGATTCGCTGCAAAGCTCCTTACTGAGTGTATCCGCGATAACGAACACCTTTGCGGCCTCGTTTTCGATCATAAACTCCGCAGTTTCGCCGTTTTTCAGTTGTCCGAGCTTTCTGCACGGAACACCGCTGATCATAAGCTCGTTTGTCATCGGGTCCTCGATATATACCTTCATCGTAACCAAGCATCCGACAAAGGATTTTTTCCTTGTTATAGTAAGCTTTCTCATATAGATTTCCTTTCCTAAAAAGAATTATATTTATATTATACAACAAAAAAACGGAGTTGTCAAGTGCTTATGACAAAACTCCGTCTTTTTTTGTAATTATTTATCCAAAATAGGACTGTGTGCAAAGAGCAACAATGTATGTAATAAGACCTGCGACTGTGGGAGAGCTTACCCAAGCGATCGCAATTCTCTTGAACACGCCGAAATTAACGTTCTTGACTCCGCCTACAAGGCCCGCACCGATAACCGCACCTACGACCGCCTGGGAGGTGGAAACGGGGATACCCATAAGCTCCTTCATAAGGGTTATGGACAGTGCGCTTGCAAGGATAACGAGGAAGCCGTCCATCTGGCTGATGTTTGCGATGGAACCGCCGACCGTCATCATAACCTTCTTCGAGTAAGTAAGGACACCTACAGCGATCGCGACACCGCCGAGGATAGCGGTAAGTCTTGCGCTTGTGAGAATGTTTGCACCGACGCCGAACATATCGTAATAGAATGCGGTGACGCTCGCAGAGCTGTTGATACCGATAGTATATGCGGAATACGCACCTGCGATGATGTAGCCGATCTTTACGATCTTATCGTAGCCCTTAAGAGAAAGCACTCTCTGCTCGAGGAACTTCTTGAAGAGGAATACGATCACAAACGCAATTATTGCCGCACCGAGGGGGTTGATGAGCCAAGTGCTCATAAACTCAAGGATTTCGGTAATATTTGTACTGAGTACCGTGGGGTTTGAATAGTCTGCATAGAAGAGACCCCAACCAATGATAGCACCCGTTACCGACTGGTTAGCGGAAACCGGGAACTTGAGATAACTCATTACGAATACAGTTGCAGCAGCCGCAAGGAAGATTATTGCCGCCTTGATAGCCGATTTGGTTCTGATCTCGTTGAGCCCCTCTTTGTTGATTCCTTCAACTGCATCTCTGTTTGTGATCACATAGTTGCCTTTGTCATCTGTTGCAGGAACCATAACGGGCTTTCCTTCTTCATCGAGGATAATATTGCCCTCTTTATCCTTAGCCTCGGTATATTCAAAGATATATCCGAGTTCTTCAAGATCCTCAACACTTGCCGAAACCTCGTTGTTAGTTGAGATGCTGGAAAGCTTTCCGATATCGTCAGCGCCCTGAAGGATCGAACCGAGGAGAACCATAGCCGCAATTATTATGATTGCGGTGCGGTACTTTACAACTCGTGTTGCAACAGCAGTACCGAAGGCGTTTGCCGCATCGTTAGTACCGAGAGACCAGCCCATAAACAGTCCCGCGCCAAGAAGCAAATAGATAAACATGACACCTTAGACCTTTCTCGAGATAATCATAATCTGGATCTTATCAGCGATGTTTTCGATAATATCCGAAAGATCAGCCACAAGATCAACGAAGCTTGCAAGCTGCGTGCGTTCTGCAAGACCCATATCAAGCTTGAATATCTTTCTGTAGAGTCCCTGCTCGATAGCATCTACCTCTGACTCAAGCGCACGGATCTCGTCAAGGATCTTATGGTCTCTAACAAGCTCGTCTACCTTTGTAAAGAGAGTCTTTACCGCATTCTCGAGAATATCAAACTGCTTATGAGTTAAAGCAACTATCTCTACCATAGCCTCATTATATTCGGTAGGAATCGTAAACTGCTGGAAAACTATCATATTCGCAGCCGACTCGCATTTATTCGCAACCTTGTCGCACATGGTAGCGATATCTATAAGGCTCTCGCGCGTGGAGGGAAGATAAACGCCCTCACCGAGCGCATCTATCATAGAACGGAGAGAATCGTCCGCAGTGGATTCCTTAAGTCCGACGCTAACAGCAAGTGCGTCAAGCGTATCAAAATTTACATCAGTGGTGCAGGCTGCACGAATAAAGCTCTCGAAGCTTACAAGACATTCCTTAACGTCCTTAAGCTGTTCGGAGATCATAACCTCAGCCGCTTTGTCTTTTTTGTTAAACATATAGAAAAAACTCTCTTTCTTTCTACGGTGAATATGTATATTTTGGAATATTACCATATATATTATACTACTAAACGCAAAAAATGTCAAGTGTCTTTTGAATTTTTCTCGCACTTTTAAAGAAACAGAGATGTAAACCAAGGTTTACAACGTACAGGCAGGGCGTAGAAAAGAAAAATCGGCAGAAAAGAATCTGCCGATTTTGATATTTTATCTATTATTGAAAAATTGAAAATCAGTTATTGCTGTTGCTCTTTACGACAACGTCATGCGCTCCGCCCTCTACGATCGAAACAGAGCTTACGAGAGTGAGCTTTGCCTTCTGCTGAAGCTCGGGGATGGAGAGTGCGCCGCAGTTGCACATTGTGGATTTGATCTTCGAGAGAGTTACCTCAAGGTTATCGTGGAGAGGACCTGCATATGGAACGTAGCTGTCAACGCCTTCTACGAAGGAGAGCTTCTTTGCGCCGCCCATATCGTATCTCTGCCAGTTACGTGCTCTTGCACTTCCCTCGCCCCAATATTCCTTCATGTAATTTCCGTTAACAAGGATCTTCTGTGTAGGGCTTTCATCGAATCTTGCGAAGTATCTGCCGAGCATACAGAAATCTGCGCCCATAGCGAGAGCGAGCGTGAGGTGATAATCGTGAACGATACCGCCGTCAGAGCATATCGGAATGTAAACGCCTGTCTTTTCGAAGTATTCGTCACGAGCCTTTGCGACCTCTATAACAGCAGTCGCCTGTCCGCGTCCGATACCCTTGGTTTCTCTTGTTATACAGATAGAACCGCCGCCGATACCTATCTTTATAAAGTCTGCGCCTGCATCTGCAAGGAAGTTGAATCCGTCCTTATCAACAACGTTACCTGCACCGACCTTTACGCTGTCACCGTAATGCTCACGGATCCATTTAATGGTTCTGTACTGCCATTCGGAGAAGCCCTCGGAGGAATCGATACAGAGAACGTCTGCGCCTGCCTCGATAAGTGCGGGAACTCTTTCAGCGTAGTCACGGGTATTGATACCCGCACCTACGATATATCTCTTATGAGCGTCAAGAAGCTCGTCGGGGTTCTTCTTGTGCTGCTCGTAGTCTTTTCTGAAAACGAAAGCAACGAGTTTCTGCTCGTCGTCGATGATCGGAAGCGAGTTGAGTCTATGCTCCCAGATGATATCGTTAGCCTCCGAAAGGGAGGTTCCCTCCTTGGCATAGATAAGCTTTTCAAAGGGAGTCATAAAGGTCTCGACCTTTTCCTCGCCCGTCATTCTCGTAACTCTGTAGTCACGGGTGGTAACTATACCGAGGAGCTTACCGTGGGCTGTTCCGTCGTCTGTAACGGCGATGGTAGAGTGACCGTTCTTTTCCTTAAGAGCGATAACCTCATTGAGAGTCTGATCCGGCTTTATGTTCGAATCGGAGGTAACAAATCCTGCTTTATACGCCTTTACCTTACGCACCATTTCCGCCTGCTGTTCAACAGTCTGAGAGCCGTAAATAAAGGATACGCCGCCTTCCTTTGCAAGAGCAATAGCCATAGTATCGTTGGAAACTGACTGCATAATTGCGGAAATAAGCGGGATCGACATAGTGATCGCAGGCTCCTCACCCTTCTTGAACTTTACAAGAGGAGTTTTGAGCGAAACCTTAGCAGGGATACATTCTGCGCTTGAGTATCCGGGAACGAGAAGATACTCGCTGAAAGTATGTGACGGTGTGTCGTAATAAAATGCCATAATGACCTCCAATAAAAAAGCATTTCGTTATGTCGCACAAGCGCGACACTTTTTTTATTAACATTTATTATATCATATTTTCCCGACAAAATCAAGTGGGAAACGAAGAATTTACAAAACATTAAAAAAGCTCTTGACAAAAGCACAAAACCGACACGGAATACCGCATCGGCCTTGTAAAATATCAGTACTTTTTATAGTGAACGTGGAGCAGCTCGTGAGCTCTTCCGTCGATAATATCCTTGTATACGAATTCAACGATGGGATTTTCCTCAGAGCTTCTGATGCTGAGAAGACGGTCTGCCTCGTAAAGGCCCTTGCTTCTGTCGATATGCTCGGAGTACTTAGCAAAGGGCTGACCGCCACCGGAAACGCATCCGCCGGGACAAGCCATTACCTCGATAAAGTCGAACTTTTCGCCGTTCTTGTATCTCTGAATAACCTTTTCCGCATTCATAAGTCCGCTTACAACCGCAATGTGGAGTGTTATCTCTCCGTAAGGAATGTCAAATTTCTTAACGCCGTCCATACCTCTCTGACCGTAGTTAGCGATAGAGAGAAGCTCTGTGCGGGACTTATTTGCCGCAACGTGACGGAGAACAGCCTCTGTAACACCGCCGGTAACACCGAAGATAACGCCTGCACCGGAAACGGTTCCGAAGGGCATATCGATAGAATCGGGCTCAAGCTCATTGAACATAAGACCGGATTCCTTGATCATGCGGACAAGCTCCTGAGTTGTGATGACCGCGTCAACGTTCGGAATATCGTCTGTCTTGAATTCGTCGCGTGCAGCCTCGAATTTTTTAGCTGTGCAAGGCATAACTGCAACGTGGAACATCTTTTCGCCCTTCTTCTTTGCCTGATCCTTGAGGAGAGCAGCAAGCATCTGCATGGGAGATTTACAGCTGGATACGTTATCAAGAAGCTCGGGATGCTTCTTTTCGCAGTACTGAATCCAGCCGGGGCAGCAGGAAGTAATAAGCGGAATATTCTTTCCGGATTCAAGGCGCTCGATAAACTCAGCGCTTTCCTCGAAAACGGTAAGGTCGGCACCGAGAGTGGTATCATAGATTTCGTCAAAGCCCATGTGACGGAGAGCGGCAACGATCTTACCCATAACGTTTTCGCCATCCTTTACTCCAAGCTCACGTCCGAGAGCAACACGGACAGCGGGAGCAACCTGAACGGTAGTTCTTACGGTAGGATCCTCAATAGCCTTCCAAACGGGCTTTATGTTATTTTTAACAACGATAGCACCTGTAGGACAGAATGCCGCGCACTGACCGCAGCCAACACAGGGTGATTCAGCAAGAGGCTTGCCGAATGCGGTGCTGATAACCATCTTTGAGCCACGGAAAGCGAAGTCGATCGCGCCAACGTTCTGGATTTCGTTACAAACTCTTACGCAGTCTCCGCAGAGGATGCACTTGCCCGCATCACGGGTAATACATACGGAGGAGGTATCCTCGTCCTTTGTGGATTTTGCGTTGTTCGGGAAGCGCACGCCTTCTATGTTAAAGCGCATAGCAAGGTCCTGAAGCTTGCAGTTGCTGTTGTTCTCGCAGGTGGTGCAGTCGCTGCAGTGATTTGCGAGAATGAGCTCAAGGATGTTCTTTCTGTATCTGCGAAGTCTTTCGGTGTTAGTTCTGGTCTTCATGCCTGCTCTGGGGGGAGTTGAGCAAGCGGTTTCAAGTCCGCCCCATTCGTTTTCAACCATACACATACGGCAAGCACCGTATACGGAAAGCTCGGAATGGTAGCAGAAGGTGGGAAGCTTTATTCCTACCTTGTGGAGTACCTCTAAAATATTCTTTTCGCCGTTAATTTCGACGGGTCTTCCGTCAACGGTCATATACTGCTTTTCAATCATTACTTATGCCTCCTTAACCCTTGATAGCGTGGAACGGACATGCACCTACGCAGCTTCCACAACGGATACACTTAGACTGATCTATAACGAAGGGCTCTTTTATCTTTCCGCTGATAGCGTTCACGGGACACTGACGTGCACACTTGGAGCATCCCTTACAGAGCGTGGGATCTATCTCGATCTTCTTGAGCTTCTGGCAAGCGTTTGCGGGGCATCTCTTTTCGTAGATGTGAGCCTCGTATTCCTCGCGGAAGTTCTTTATCGTGCTGACAACGGGAGAGGGCGCAGACTTGCCGAGACCGCAAAGCGCAGTTGCGGAAATGGTATCCGCAAGCTCGAGGAGAAGCTCGATGTCTCCGTCCTGTCCTTCGCCCGCAACTATCCTCTCAAGAATTTCAAGCATACGCTTTGTACCCTCACGGCAAGGAACACACTTACCGCAGGATTCGTTCTGCGTAAAGTTCATGAAGAAGCGAGCAACCTCTACCATACAGGTGTTGGAGTCCATAACAACAAGACCGCCCGAGCCTATCATTGCACCCGCACTCTTAAGCGTATCAAAGTCAAGGGGGAGATCAAGATGCTCCTTTGTAAGGCAGGCACCGGAGGGACCGCCTATCTGAACCGCCTTGAATTCGCCGTCACCTCTCATACCTCCGCCGATATCGAATATGATCTCGCGGAGAGTTGTTCCCATAGGAACCTCGATAAGACCGGTATTATTGATGTTACCTGTAAGGGCAAACGCCTTTGTTCCGGGGCTCTTTTCGGTACCGTAGCCGAGATACCAATCTGCACCGTTACTTATAATAGAAGGAACGTTTGCATAGGTTTCAACGTTATTGAGAACTGTAGGCTTATCGAAAAGTCCGTGCTCAACCGTTCTCGGAGGCTTAACACGGGGGAAGCCTCTCTTACCCTCGATAGATGAGGTAAGTGCAGATCCCTCTCCGCATACGAATGCACCCGCGCCGCGGTTTATATGCATATGGAATGAGAAATCACTTCCAAGAATATTGTCTCCGAGGATGCCAAGCTCTTCAGCCTGATTTATCGCCGTACGGAGACGCTCGATAGCAAGCGGATATTCGGCACGAACGTATATGTAACCTTCGTTTGCGCCTACCGCAACTGCGGCGATCATCATACCCTCGAGCATACGGTGGGGGTCACCCTCCATAATACTTCTGTCCATGAATGCACCGGGGTCACCTTCGTCACCGTTACAAACAACGTATTTCTGAGGCTCCTTTTGGCGCTTTACCTGAGCCCACTTACGTCCTGCGGGGAAGCCTCCGCCTCCGCGTCCGCGAAGAACTGCACCGGAAACGGTTTCGATTATCTCGTCGCCGGTCATATCGAAAAGTGCCTTTTCGAATGCAGAATAACCGCCTATTGCAAGGTATTCATCTATAGAATTTGCATCGATCTTACCGCAGTGCTCAAGAGCAAGTCTTGTCTGCTGCTTATAGAAGGGGATATCCTCCTGCTTTTCGTAGATCTTTCCGTCCTTCTTGTACACGAGTCTGTCGATGCATTCACCGCCGAGCACGGTCTTCTCAACTATCTCCTCGCAGTCCTCAACGTGTACCTTCGTATAGAGCCAGCCCTGAGGATCAACGCGAAGAAGGGGACCCATTTCGCAAAATCCGTGACATCCGCTCTGCTTAAGTCCGACAGCGTGATCGTGAGGCTCAGCCTCAAGCTTGACCTCTACGGGAATATTGCGTGCCTCCATAAGCTCCTTCAAGCGGTCATAAACCTTAAGTGAGCCGCCCGCCACACAGCCCGTACCGCCACAGATTATAAGCTTCTGCACCTGTGCTTCGTAAGCACTGTATATTCTTGAGCGATAAAGAGCGAGTTCTTCTCTTGATTTAAGCATTTGCGTCTTCCTCCTTAAGCTTCTTTAAAAGTTCGGATGCCTTATCCGGTGTCATTGCGGGATATACGACGTCATTAACGGTAAGAACGGGTGCAAGTCCGCAAGCACCGAGGCAGGAAACGGTCTCAACGGTAAAAAGAAGATCATCGGTAGTCTTCTTGCTTGCCGAAAGACCAAGCTCTCCGCGAACTCTCTCGAGTATCGGTATCGAACGGCGAACGTGGCACGCGGTACCGTCACATATTTTAATTACATATTTACCCTTGGGCTCAAGGGAAAAGTTTTCATAGAACGTAGCTATGCTGTAAATACGAGCTTCACTCATATCAAGCTTCTTCGCCAGATAAGGGAATACCTCTCTCGGCAGATAATGGTAATGCTCCTGAATTTCCTGCAAAATGGCAATAATTGCCTGCTGCTTGTAGCCGTTCTGCTCAAGAACCTTATCGGCTACTGAAAAATCAAACAAATCGTTCATTTTGACTGACTCCTTCCTTATAGAAGATATTTGCTTTCGCATAAGAATGAAAAAATTTGTCATTACGTGCCATAATATGCTTTCCGGCACAGTTAATCAGATATATTATATTATATTTTTATGGATTTTGCAATAGCATATTCAAAACTTATATGTAACATTTTATTGAATAACTCATTTTTACCGGAAACACGTCCCGATATCGTACAGAAAAAAACCTCGAAATTAAAATTTGCGCTTACAAAAAAAATTATTTTTCGATATTTTCGGTTATATAAATTTTATGTTTGTTTTTTTCTTACATTATATTATATATTGAAGAAATTTTATAACCCTTTGGTGGTATAGACACTCAGTTGTTTTTATGGTATAATATTTCGAACTCAGAAAAAAGACACTCTTCAAGGAGAAAAAAGATGAAATTAAAATACCTCCCTGTTGAAGACCGACAAAATCTTCGGGTCTTACGACACACCAACGACAAGCAGGTGATGATCGCTATTCTGGAAAGCATTTTCAGAAGGTCGTACTACACTCTGCAAACTCTCTGGGAATACCGAAAATGGTTTTACGAGCTGACAAAAGAGGATTTGCTTAAGCATCCTTCCCTCACCTGCGGACTTATTCAGATATACATTCATGCGGCAGAATATCAAAAGGCGCGTGAGCTTCTTGAGACACTTCCAACGGGAAGCGTCTATCGCGTAACGTCTCAGCTCCTTATGCCCGGTGTAACGTACGACGAGGTCAGAGATATTATAGCTTCTCTCACCGAGAATCATTGGGCTGCAAGAGGACTCACACTTACTGCAGGAAGACCTACCGTTCGAAACGGCATTTGGGACATGACAGCGTTCAACGATCAGATACTCAACAATAAAGAGGAAATGATCGAGATCTTCCGAGTTCTTTTCCCCGGAAGCGAGCATTACATCTACGATATCGTCCGTGCGGAAACGCTTTACCAGATGAACGATACCTACAATGCGCTCCTTCTCGTTGTATCCACTATCCCCTTCCTTAAAGAAAAAGAGCATCTGCGTATACTGTTCGCAGCACTCTCTCTTCAAATGTATATTATGATAGTAAACGGTCAGGCAACAAGCTCTGCTCCATTAATTGAGGATCTTAAAAAGCAGCTTCACCACGCTGAGCTTGACGAGTACCTTCCGAACATCGATGCACTTGAGGCATGGTCGGCAATGTACGATGGGGATTATGTGACAGTTACACGCTGGATGCGCGACGGTGCTCCGGACGAAAACAAAAACTTCTGTATGCTGAATCTCTTCAGATACATGATAAAAATGCGCGCATACATTGCTACAGAAAAGTATATGGCAGTGACCGCACTTGCAAACAGACTTATCCCCCTTCTCAAGGAAAGCCAAAGGCACATGGATACCTGTGAAACATATATGCTTTGGGCAATGAGTGATATGGCTGCAGGAAGAAAGGATGAAGCCCTTGAACGCTTCGGACTTGCCTTGGAGCTTGCTCAAAAGTACAGATACGACAGATTGCTTGCCGACGAAGGAAAGCGCGTACTTGATCTTCTCATTTTATATAAGAAGGAAAGAGGCGCTTCGGATTACGTCGAATCTATTCTGAAGCTTGCTGAATCGACCGCATCACTTCATCCTAAATATCTAAAAAAGCAAAATCCCGACCGTCCTCCTCTGACAGAAGCGGAGAAGAAGGTGGTAAGGCTTCTTGCCGAGGGATATTCAAACTCGGAAATTGCAGATCAGCTCGGAATTGCGGTCGATACCGTCAAGCAGCACTGCAAGCACATTTTTTCAAAGCTTGAGGTCAATAACCGCACCGCAGCAGCGTCTGCAGCCGTAGAGCTCGGAATCATTGACCCACCGTACCTGAACAAAAAAATCAATTAATACAACCGTATTTTAAAGGAGTAAATATGAAAAAGAACATCTTCAGAAAAGCATTAAGCCTTATTCTGTGTGCGGCACTTATTATGTCGTATATCCCCGTAATATTTGTCAGCACGACCATGGCGCTTAACGACACCACAAGAAAAGTTGACCCCTCCACAATGGATGCATGGAAGGAGTTTTTCGGTGAGAATGTAAATTCAACCAAAAACGCAGGACGCGTATGGACCGACAAATCGGTATTTACCGACGCATCCGCATTCCCCGCAAACACAGTAAAAATGCTGGACAGCGACAACAACTTCCTCGTTGCGCTCTCTGCGATCTCTGCGAACAAGGAGATAGTCGGTTACTCGACAATACCCACGGACACAATGCTCGTGCTTGACGTTTCCGGCTCAATGGACGGCAACGCAGATACGCTCGTAAATGCAACCAACAACGCAATAAAGACCCTTCTCGACACAAACAAAAACAACCGTGTCGGCGTAGTTCTTTATTCCGCAAAATCCACTACAGGCTCCTCCACCTACGCGCAGAGCACAAAGCTCATTCTCCCTCTCAACAGATACACAACGGGCGCTAACGGTGAATACCTCGTGCTTGACGGAAATTCGGTTTCGGTAAGCCAAAATCTCCGCGATTCCGACGGTCAGAGGGTAACCGCATCCAAGAGCGTAACCGGCGGTACGTATATTCAGGCAGGTCTTTACGAGGCAATGCTTGAATTCCAGAGGGCTGACACCAAGATTGAAAGCAACAACTTCCAGGGTGGTCAGGACCGTCTCCCCATCCTCGTTCTAATGAGCGACGGTGCACCTACGGTAGGTACAACAAGCTTCACCTCCGTTAATTCCGCAAATTCCAACATCGGTAACGGAAACTCTGCTTCGGCAACCGACGCAATGGGCTTCATCACACAGCTCACCGCGTCCTACGTTCTGAACAGAATAGAGGCACATTATAACTGTGCTGATAAGGGTCTTTTCTACACTCTCGGTCTCGGCGTTGGCAATAACGGAACCGCAAACGTAGCCGAAAGCGTTCTCGACCCGGCAAATTCGACAAGCTCTATCAATAGCTACTGGAGCAGATATCTGGCTCTTGACAGCAGAACAGCTCTTCAGATATCAGTTCCCGGAACCGGTTCAAACAGACCGGGATCGAAAACAGTTTCCATTTACAAGAATTCCAACGCAGTAAATCAATTCTATACAGATAAGTACTTCCCCGCAAGCAATGCTGCAGGGCTTACCGACGCATTCCAATCCATAGTTGACGAGATCATTCTTCAGTCCCGCTACTATCCTACAAGCCTTGACGGCGGACATCCCGACTTCAGCGGCTACCTCAAGTTTGAGGACAGAATCGGCGACTACATGGACATTAAGGACATCAAGGGTATCCTCATCGGCGACACGCTCTTTGACGGTCATATGATGGCATCGAACTTCACATCCGGCGGTACCCTCGGTACAAACGAGAAACCCACCGCTCTCGGACTTGAGTTCAGAAACTCCGTAAAGAATCGTCTCGGTATCACAGACGATACGACCGTGTTCAATCTCATTGACCGCGCAAAGGCAACAAAGCAGCTCTATTACGGTAACGACGGTTGGAGCAACTACATCGGCTGGTACGCAGCGGCAGACGGATCGTTCCTCGGACATTACAACGAAGGTACGACAACTGCTCCCGCAGATGCTGTATACAAAATAAAGTCTTACGGCTTCCTCGGTAAATCCGAGGGGAACATCAAGGACAGCGATATGATGTACATGACCGTTCAGGTTCGCATCAACATTGAGTCCGGCGAGGAAACGCTCGTATGGCAGATTCCCGCAGCGCTTGTTCCGATAGTAACATATAACGTATCCCTTGAGGGGACGAGTATCGAAAACGCAAGCAACGTAAGCGTTACGCGTGAAAGCGCAGACCCCATTCGTCTCATCTATGAGGTGGGACTTGATTCCAGATACAACGAGCTTAACATCAGCTCTGTCACAAATCCTAAGCACATTGCAGACGACGGCTCTCGCATCTTCTGGACAAACTACTGGGACAATTCCGCAGCAGATCACATAGATCACGTAGCAACGCACTCCAGCTTCACTCCCTCAGAGCAGAACGAGCTTTACTACTACATAAGCGACGCTCTCATCTACGAAAAGGACGGCAACGGCAATTACATCCCTGTTTCTTCCGAGGGCTCTCTTGATCAAAATAAGACTTATTATCACACCTATTACGTATTCTCCACCACCTCGAAGACTCCCATCACCTCCTTCTTGCAGATTCACGCAAATACTCTGAAAAAGGCAGAATGGCGTAATGATTACGAAGTATCCGACAGTGACAGCGGCGCATATATTATCCCGATAGGCACTCCGTATCAGTTCATAGAGGAAGAGCTTTACGTTGCTAAGGAAAATAACACCACCGAGTCTATTATCTTCTCAGGCTTCCCCTACGTCAACATCACAAATGCTTCATCGACGGCAGGCGTTAAGCTCGGCAACAACGGTCTTCTTACAGTAAAGCCCGCAACAGGCATCAAGCTTTCAAAGACCATAGACACAATTGAGCCCGGTGCTTCCGATCTCTTCACCTTCCGCATTACTCTTCACGATGCAAGCGGAAAGGCGATCGAAGGAACGTATAACACTCTTATTGCAGACCTTGACAAAACCGATGGTCAGAGCGGTAGCGTCGTGTTCGAAAACGGCGTTGCGAATATCAATCTCAATGCAGGAAAGACTGTTTACGTAACCGGTCTTCCCGATGGCGCAACCTTCTCGATCGAGGAGATCAGCGTTAACACTGCATACAAGATAAAGGACGTTCACCTTAACGGTCAGTCGCTTTCCGCAAAGGTTGCGGCAGGAACGATCAAGTCCATGAGCCTTGAGGACGTCAAGTTTATAAACACCCCCACAAGTGACGGCAACCTCGTAATTACCAAAAGGGTAACGCACCCCTTCGGAGCAGATTACACCGTTCCCGCATCCTTAACCTTCACCGCAAAGGTAGCCCTCACGTACGGTGGTGCGCCTCTCGCAGATCAGACCTTCGATCTCGCAAGATCAAGCGGAATCACGACCGTTACAACTAACGAAAACGGTGAATTCACAGTTACTCTTACAAACGGCGAATCCGTTTCTGTTCACAATATCCCCGAGGAGACCAATTATACCGTAACAGAGATCGATCTTCCCGACGGATTTACACTTAACGAGAGTGCAAGCAGCTCTCTTACCGGATTTATCTCTGCAGAGGGCAACGCTAACGCAATTCTTATCAATAAGTACACCCCCGAATCGGTAAGCCCCGATGACAACGAGATCATCGTAAGCATTACAAAGGACTTCACAGGCCGCGATTGGAAGAACGGTGACGTTTTCGAGTTCGTACTTGAAGAGCTTCATCCCGTAACTCACGAGCCCGCAAGCGTTATCACCACAATTAAGATAACAAGCGCGTCCGAGCTTACAAAGCTCTTTGATCTCACAGACACGTTCTACACAGCTGCAGGAACGTACCACTACCGCATAACCGAAAAGGTAATCTCCGCTGCAAACGGCATCACCTACGATACAGCAGAAAGACGCTTCCACGTTAACGTAACAGATAACGATATGGACGGCAAGCTTGAAATATCCGGTGTTGAAAACGTTATGAACACAATCGTTACAAAGACCGGTAACAGCTACAGCGTCTCCGCAGCATTTGCAAACGTATATGCTCCCTATCTTGGTACATCGGTAGAATTCGACGTTCAGAAGCTCATCTCCGGACATGCATTCCCGCTTAACGGCTTCCGCTTCGGTCTTTACAATGAGACCGGCGAGGATCTTATCCAGTCCTCCACCGTTACGGGAACAAACGGAATTGCTAAATTCAAGTTCGCATATACCGCATCCGATCTTGGCGTTCACACTTATATCCTCAAGGAGATCGCAGGAAGCATCAACGGTATGACTTACGATACCACAGAATACACAGTTACCGTTACGGTCACCGATAACGGCGACGGTACGACAAGTGCTGCTCTCAGCATTACCAAGAACGGTAACGAGGTAACAGGTACCCCCACATTCACAAATACCTACGAGCCTAAGGAAGCGACCCTCCTTATAAGCGGTAACAAGAATCTCACCGGCAGAGTTCAGAACGAAAACGAATTTGAGTTCGAGCTTTATCAGATGATCGACGGCAACGCGATTCTCATTCAGACAGTAACGAACTCTTACGTTGGTGACTTCATTTTCGATCTTCCGTCCTTCGACACAGCAGGAACCTACAGCTACGTCATCAAGGAAAAGAACAACAGCCTCGGCGGCGTTACCTACGATACAAAGGTATACGAATTCACAGTCACAGTCATAGATGAAAACGGTGTTCTCGTGGCAACCTCGGATCTCTCCGAGTCCATAGTATTCAACAACGTCTATACACCCAAGAGCGCAACAGCCACCATAAGCGGAAGCAAGGTTCTTACGGGCAGAGACATAGTTGACGGCGAGTTCTCCTTCACGATAACCGATCCTGACGGAAACGAAGTAACTGTAAAGAATTCAGGTAACAGATTCACATCATCCACGCTTACCTTCTCCTCCACGGGAACTTACGTTTACACGGTAAAGGAAAATGCAGGCACGGTTAACGGTATTACCTACGACAGATCTGTCTACACTGTAACCGTAACCGTTACAGACGACGGTAACGGAGCACTCCACGCAACCGTTTCCTACACTAAGGACGGCACTGCGGCAACCGGCATCGTATTCAGGAACAGCTATACACCCGCTCCTCTCGATATTGAGCTCGACGGTACGAAGAATCTTACCGGAAGAGACATTGCAGACGGCGAGTTTGAGTTTGTTCTTATAAATGCGGTCAACGGTGCTCAGATCGAAAGCGTTTTCAACAAGGGAAGCGCATTCGAGTTCTCTCCCTATAAGGTACACACAGCAGGAACATATA
>JBGVEZ010000059.1:0-19247 GCA_045120555.1 Eubacteriales bacterium | reverse complement strand
TCTGTATGGATATCTTTCGGAGTTCCTGACGGATGACGCATTGGAGGATTACGTTTCCGTTCTTACCGATCGCATGCGCGCACTGTATCTCACTGACGAAGGTGCATACGTGGAGAAGTACTATAACCGCAGAACCTATCTGCCCGTTATTGCGAAGGTCAACGGGGTCAAAGAGATTGAATATACCGAGGACGGTGCCGTCGCAGAGATCGAGCTTCTTTCAACGGCAAGATTTGAGCTTGATCCGATATACACGACCGTGTCTGTGAAATTCCAGAAAACGGCTGACGGCTGGCGAATGGCGGAAAACATTTACGGAAGCAAGGTCTACGGCGAGCTTGTTGACGAGCCGCCCGCCGAATACAGCAAGCCCGTTCCCGATCTTTTCCCGCTCCCCGATCTGTCGCTGCCCCTTACAAGGGAGGGCGCGATGATGATAGCGGAGAGAGCATATCAGGTTGCATACTTTTTTAACTTCAACGAGATACACAGAGCAAGGATAGTGGGCGAGATGACGGACGGAGTCTACCGTGAAGGTGCGTATGAGTCGGTTGACGGTTACATTCCTATGGGGCTTTTCAGCTATCACGTCCCGGACATCAATGATTATCTTGATACGTATAACGATTCTTACTATATGATAGTGAATCCGAACAGAGACGTTGATTTTTTCGGTAAGCGTATCACCTGCCCTTCTGACGTTGATGCGCTCGTTTCCGAATTTGCGACGGGAATGGCACGCGATAAGCTTAAGCTGTTCTTTTCGGGAGAGCCTGCCTTTATTGAGAACAGCGACGGAACGCTCAGAACTCAGTCAAGAAACAGGACGATGGGAACCACCTATTATTACATCATCGATTATGGAGCATTCACAGCCGACGAAAGCACGGCAGTCCTTGAGCTTACTCTCGGAAGGTTTGGTTTTGTCTATACGGATGATATGGAATACTCATACCTTGAGCCGAATAAGGTAAACGTAACCTTCCAAAAAACAAAGGACGGCTGGCGCATCTCGGGTGGAACGATGTTCTCACTTCTTTACGGCGACACCTACACCGAAACCGAGCCGTCACCCTCACCCGAAACCGGTGACGCAACACCGACCGTCGTATTTATCGTATTTTTGTCGCTTGCCGTATGCGGATGTACCGCCGTAAAAAAGAGAAGAGTTTAATTATACAAAGGAGGAGCACTATGAAGAAAATAATCGTTGCCGTTTTGCTTTGTGCGATGCTTTTGCCGCTTCTGCCCACGCACGCATTTGCGGCGAACACACCGTCGCTCACGCCGGATGACGTTTCCTACATGGTAAACGAGGTCTTCCAGATATTAAATTTTTATTGCGGTTATACGATTTATAACTTTCCGTTTTATTTAAGGCTGTACGTTGATGAAACCGATACGGCAAATATAATTTCAGGAAACGCCTTTCTTCCCGACCTGTTTTTTGAACGCTCGGTCAGGATCGCCGGAAATATCTACGGCTCTGCGCCAAACGAAACCTTTGAATATAAGGTCGGTACACGCACCGAGCTTCTCGCCTTTATGAAGCGGAGCCTTACCGACAAAGCCGCAAACGATCTGTTTTCTGTCCTTGCGAATGATCTTTTGGCAGTGCGGGTCAAAAACGGCGACAACCTCTACGTGAGAAAGAATACGGCCGACATAGATCCCGGAAAGCTTTACGGATACCGGATCGATCAGCTTCTCGGCGTGAAGAGCCTTAAGGTAAGCGGAGACAAGGCTACCGCTGTGGCAGTCATTCGGAGCGGAGTGGGTTATATGAATATACCGCTAAGCCTTGAGACGGTCAACGGCGAATGGCGTCTTTCCGAAAATTTCGTCTTTACGCGGGTGTTCGCCCCCGACTACGAAAAATACGTTGTAAATTACAGCGGAATGCATTCTCCGCTTGCCCCCGACCTTACCGAGGACACTCTTTCGGACGAGGTGATCGATTGGCTTATCAGATCAAGCAACACGCTTTTCCTCGCTCTGGGTAAGGTTTCAAGCCAGTACTACGTGTTTGATTCAAAAGCGGAATGGTATAGTGTCACTACCGAAGATAAAGAAAAGATCGAGCCCTACGCCGACTCCGAGCTTCCGCAGTATATAATTAAGAGGACGTTTTCGCCTATCAAATGGATATATAGCGGTACTATCGAATTTAGAACAACGATGAGCAATGATGCGGAATTTTTCTCCTTCATTTCGGGCGTACTTACCGAGAGTGCGGCAAGAGATTACGCTGACGTTCTCACAAGCCGCATGCACGCGCTGTATTTTGCGGACGGCAAGGTATACCAAACAAACCACGGTCACGGTATAACCTACCTTCCTATCATAGATCGTGTGAGCAAGGTCAAAGGCATCAACTACACAGAGGACGGTGCGGTTGCCGAGCTCGAGCTTCTCTCTGCGGCGTCCTTTGAGCCTGATCCGATATACACGACATTGACAGTGAAATTTGAAAAAACGGCTGACGGCTGGCGAATGGCGGAGAATATTTACGGAAGCAAGGTCTACGGTGAGCTTGTTGACGAGCCGCCCGCCGAATACCGCGATCCCGTTCCCGATCTTTTCCCGCTCCCCGATCTGTCGCTGCCCCTTACAAGGGAGGGCGCGATGATGGCAGCCGAGAGAGCATATCAGGTTGCGGAGCTTTTCAACTATCAGACCGTTCACAGGATAAGGATCATCGGTGAGATGAAGAACGGGCGTTACGGCAGCGATGCGTACAGTGACGTTGATGCTCTTCTGCCGAACGGCTTGTACGCCGATTTTCCGCATGAGGACGAGGAATACGGTAAATACGGTTATTACGATCTGATAGTAAACAAGAACAGAGACGTCGATTTTATCGGCAAACGCCTTACCTGTCTTGCCGACGTTGACGCACTCATTTCGGAATTCGCAACGGGAAGGGCGAAGGAATGTCTTAAGCTGTTCTATTTTGGCGAGCCTGTATTTATCGATTGCGACGACGGCACTCTGCGCACACTGTCGAGAGAAAGATACGTCGAAAGCAGAATTCCGTATTTACTCGACTACGGTGCATTTACCGTTAACGGCAACACCGCAACGCTTGAAGTCACCATGGGAATAATGTACGCAGACTCGAACGAGCAAGGCGACCTTGATTTCTTCATTGATCCTAAGCCGACAACCGTCACCTTCCAAAAAACAAAGGACGGCTGGCGCATCTCGGGCGGTACGATGTTCGAGCTTCTTTACGATGGCACCTTCCCGGGATACGGACCGTTACCCTCACCCGAAACCGCAGATGCAACACCGATGCTTTGGCTTATATCCGTGATCTCGCTTGCGGGTATGTGTGCAGTAATAAGAAAAAGAAAAACGAGATAACAAAATATCCCCTTCCGATTTTTTTGTCGGAGGGGGATATGCTTTTAATTATGATGTGTCGTATCCTGCCAATTTTCAATGGCGTAGTATTTTGCAAGGCCGCCGCTTGACGTTTCGCGGTAGCCGATTGCAAGATCACGGCCTGTGTTGTACATCGTTTTTACGATAAGGTCGAAGGAGATCTTTCTCGATTCGGTGAGGAAGTTTGCAAGCGAGAGAGCGTTTATCGCACGCATTGCCGCAACGGCGTTTCTTTCGATGCAGGGGATTTGTACAAGCCCTGCGATGGGGTCGCACGTAAGCCCGAGGTGATGCTCCATTGCAACCTCTGCGGCGTATTCTATCTGATCAAGTCCCATCTCGAAAAGCTCGGCAAGAGCGGCTGCCGCCATCGAGCATGCAGATCCGATCTCCGCCTGACAGCCGCATTCCGCACCGCTTATCGAAGCGTTTTTCTTTATCAGGTTACCGATAAGACCGCCTGCCGCAAGCGCGCGTACCATCTGCTTGTCGGTAAAATTGCGGTTTTCCTGCATATAGTTCAGCACCGACGGAACTACACCGCACGCACCGCACGTGGGCGCGATTACGATCCTTCCGCCCGCGGCATTCTGCTCGCTTGTTGCAAAGGCGTACGAGCAGACAAGGCGAGCCTCGCGTGTCTGCGCGGATTCGTCGATGTGCTTCTGATTGTAAAGATGCTGTGCGCGTCTTTGTGTTCCGAGGATGCCGGGAAGGACGCCCGAGGTGGTAAGCCCCTCGTGGATCGTTCTTTTCATCTGCGTCCAAGCCTCAAAGAGGTATTCCCAGATGTCCTCGCCCTCAAATCGTTCGACGTAGTCGGGAAGGCGAATGCCCTCTTTTCGGCAGTATTCGGAAATTTCCGCGTACGAGTTGTGAGGATATATATCATCGCGTGTGTAGCGGTTCAGAAGCGAGCTGTCCTCACCTTCGATTTCGATAGATCCGCCGCCGACCGAATATATTCTGTGCTGTGCTATAATCTCTCCGTCTTTCAATGCCGAAACATCAAAGGTGTTCGGGTGAACGGGGCAGTGCGTCTCGTAATCAAAGCCTATCTCGCAGGCAACGGGAGCAAACGTCTCGCGAAGGACTCTGTCCGTTCCGTGTCCCTTGCCCGTCAATGCGAGAGAGCCGTATAGCGTCACCTTGAACGCATCCGCATCGGGGTAACGCTCCTTCATGATGAGTGCCGCGCGCTCGGGTCCCATGGTGTGCGAGCTTGACGGTCCTCTTCCTATTTTATATAATTCTCTGAGTGATTGCATTTTTTTCTCTTTTCCGGTCATTCACCCTCAGCGTAATCGTGAGTAAAGCGATTCCACAGCGGAACAGCGGCGAAGCATATCGCAAGTCCGCAAACTGAAATGATGACCCAAGAAAGTATAGTGAAGCTCCATCCCTTTGTTTCCGCAAGGACGGCAAATCCGTAGTTTGAAAGCGACGCCCCGATATAAGTACACGCATTAAGTATGCCCGAATAGGTCGATACCTTTCCGCTTTTGAGGAATCTCTTCGGAACGACGGTGATGAGCATCAGATTTATTCCGTGCATGAATGCGATGATAAGGGCGATAAGTACTGTGGATATAAGCGCGTTCCCACCGAAAAGACCGACCGCATACAGCGCAGCTGCCGCAACTGCCGCACCGACGAATATCACCGCCGCGCACGTAACCTCATTTTTGAAGAGCTTTCTGTGCATATAATCAAAAGCTGCAAAGCTTATAATACTGAATATTGCTGGAATGACCGCCGTTACGATCGCGCTTTCTTCTGAAAGCCCGAAGGATTCACACATATATGAGGGCATCCAGTTGGTAACGCCGTCGCGAAGGATTCCCTGAAGGATGATTCCGAGCATTATCATGACAAGCGGAACAAAAACGTATTTAGGAAGCGGTTTTCTTTCACCGATTGGGGCGGCCTTTGCCGTTGTACGTGAATTTGTCTTCGGAGATTTTAATATCTTCGGATTTATGAGAGTCCAGACGATGCTTACGGCAATGCCGAGCGAGGCACATATTATCATTATTGCTTTCCATGGAATAAATCCAAGCAAAACGGGGCAGAGAAGATAGAGAGCAACCGTTGCGAATGATGAGCCCCACGAAACGCGTACTGCGGCATATCCGTATTCCTCATCGGAAAGATATGTCGACATCAGACGAACTATCGGCGGCCAGAGCATTGAGTGTGCAAAGCCGTTAACACACCATACCGCAGTCATTGCGACCGGAGAGCCACAAAGGGTTATTGCAACGTTGCAAACGGACGCGAGGATGAGTCCTGCAGTTATCATGCGTTCTGCGCGTATTTTGTCACCAAGTATACCGTTGACTATTTGTCCGGTACCGTAGAATACCGTCATGCCGGTAAGTACTATGGCAAGCTCGGTTTTGGGAAGAGCCATGTCGCTGCATATTTTTACTATCATGACTGCAAAGTTTATTCTTGTCATGTAGCTTGCAAAATAGCAGAGCGTAAGCATCCACGTTATCACTCTTGCGTTCTTTTCGATTGATTTCATAGCTTATGTCCTTTACTGTATTGTTTCACATAATTATATCATAATCCGATTCTTTTGTCAATCGTTAAGGCAGTTTTTTTACACAAAAACACAAATTTATGTAAATATGAACGAATTAATTAAAATTCAAAAAAATATAAAGAAATGTTAATAGCAGGTTGCCTTATTTGTGTTATACTTATGCGTGGTATGCCAAGCTGTGTAAAGTAGCGTCGAAATGTGTCGGAATGGCTTGTGCTGTAATTTGTTTTTGAAAGGGAAGCTTATATGATGTACGATCTTCAGAGGGCAAGCGTGTTCAAAAGAATATCCGCAGGACTTTTTGATTTTATTATTACAGGTATCGTTATCGTAGCGGCAGCCCTTTTTGTTTCCGCAATTTCAGGATACGATAATTACAAGACCGCCCTTGACGGTTATTATGCAAAATATGAGGAGCAATACAATATAAAGTTCAGTATGACTGAAGAGGAACGTTCAAAAATGACGGAGGATGATATAAAAAGATACGACGAGGCGTATCAGGCTCTCGTTTCCGATTCTGACGCCATGTACAATTATAATATGACAACGAATCTGACCATGATAATAACGTCTATGGGCATATTTGTCGGTATACTTCTTACCGAGTTTGTCGTTCCGCTCCTTTTGGGTAACGGTCAGACACTGGGAAAAAAGATATTCGGAATAGCACTTATGAGGACGGACGGAATAAAGATCACAAGCGTTATGCTTTTTGTACGTTCTATCCTCGGAAAGTATACTCTGGAGACGATGATACCGGTACTTATAGTAATAATGCTGCTGTTCAATATGACGGGAGCGGCGGGACTTCTCGTTCTTTTCGGTATAGCCGTTCTCGAAATAATTATTATGTGCGTTACAAAGACGCGATCTCTTGTACACGATCTGATTGCCTGCACGGTTGCCGTCGATTACGCGAGCCAGCTCATTTTCGACACGCCCGAGGATCTGCTTGAATACAAAAAGCGCATCCACGCACAGCAGGCAAACGAAAGGACCTACTGATAACTGTTGTTTTAAATTTAATTTAAAAATAAATTGCAATAAACGAAAGGAAATTCCATGAAAGTTGTTTTGCAGAATCTGACCAAGATATTCCCTTCGAGAAATAAGAAGTCGAACGAGGAAGTCGTTGCGGTCAATGATTTCACCTTTGAGATCCCGGACGGAAAGCTTATCGGCCTTCTCGGTCCCTCGGGATGCGGTAAGAGTACCACACTCTACATGATCAGCGGTCTTCAGAAGCCCACAGGCGGTAAGATCTTCTTCGGCGACGATGACGTTACCGAGCTGACAACCGAAAACAGAGGCGTTGGTCTCGTTTTCCAAAACTATGCCCTTTACCCCCATATGACGGTAAAGCAGAACATCCTCTTCCCCCTCCAGAACCTTAAGGGCGCTGACAAGCTCTCGAAGGAAGAGATGCTCGATCGCGCGCTTGAAGCCGCAAAGCTCGTTCAGATCGACGAGCTTATGGACAGAAAGCCCAGCGAGCTTTCGGGCGGTCAGCAGCAGAGAGTTGCAATCGCGCGTGCGCTTGTAAAGATGCCCCGCGTGCTTCTTCTTGACGAGCCGCTTTCAAACCTCGATGCGCGTCTCCGTCTCCAGACACGTGAGGAGATCCGCAGAATTCAGAGAGAAACTAAGATCACTACTGTATTCGTAACCCACGACCAGGAGGAAGCAATGAGCATTTCCGACCTTATCGTTGTTATGAAGCTTGGTGTTGTTCAGCAGATCGGCGCACCTCAGGAGGTCTACGATAACCCCGCAAACCTCTTCGTTGCAAAGTTCCTCGGAACTCCCCCCATCAACGTGTTTGAGGGTAAGGTATCGGGTGGCAAGCTTTACATCGGTGAGGAGGCTGTTCTTGAAGTCAAGGGCGTTGAGGATCAGGCGGTTACCGTCGGTATCCGTCCCGAGGGCTTCGTTCCCGCAGAGGACGGTGCGTTTACCTGTAACCTCAGCAGCGTTGAGGTAATGGGCCGTGACGTAAGCGTTGTTTCTACAAACGCCGCCTCTCTTAATCCTTCTATTCGTTCAATCGTTGATGCTGATTATAAGATCAGCTCCGCAAGTGAGTTTGTAAAATACAGACTCAAGCCCCACAAGGTATTCCTCTTCAACAAAGAAAACGAAGAAAGAATCCATTTCGAGGTGTAATTATGGTTGAAAGTAAGCATCAATGGAAAGCTTGGCTCTATCTATTGCCCGCGATCATACTTCTTTTGATCTTTACGGTTTGGCCTATTATTAATACTGTAAGAATCGCGTTCATAGAAAACTATAGCCCTACGGTAGAGGCAGGCGGCTACGTTTACGGAATCAGCGACATCAATTTCGATAACTTCAAGCAGGTAATCGGATATAAGAACTTCCTCGTGTGCCTTAAAAACACGATGCTTCTTTGCGTGCTGACGGTTCCGCTTTCCACACTTCTTGCACTGCTCATCGCTGTTTGTCTTAACGCAATAAAGCCCCTGCAGAAGCTTTTGCAGACAATATTCTTCCTGCCCTACGTTACAAACTCCATCGCTATCGGTATGGTGTTTGCGGCAATGTTCAATATCGTAGGTAACGGTCTCGGCGGCGAAAATCCCCTTATAACCACAGCGGGTATTATCAACAACATAATCGAATTCTTCGGCGGTACCGCAGTAAACTGGATCAACGCAGGCTCGTCCTACGCTGCAAACATTACTGTTATGACCATATATATCATATGGAATGCTCTCCCCTTTAAGATTCTCATTCTTCTCGGCGGACTTCAGAGCATCAACAAGCAGTATTACGATGCGGCAAGAGTTGACGGCACCTCCCGCACTCGCGTGTTCACAAGAATCACCGTTCCGCTTCTCTCTCCCATGCTCGCATACGTTATTATCACGGGCTTCATCGGAGGATTTAAGGAATATTCCAGCATCGTCGGTGTATTCGGAGAAAAAATGGGTCCCGCAGGTGACTACGGCAGACTCAATACCATGGTAGGATTTATCTATGACGCACTCTACGCTCCCGTTCCGAAATACGGCCGTGCAAGTGCGGCGGCTCTCATTCTGTTCGGCATAATCTTTATCGTTACGATGATAAACCTTTATGTCAGCAAGAAGAAGACCCATTATTGATAGGAGGTAAGGTATGGCAAACAATACAACACTCCTTCGTGAAAAAGACATGCAAAAGGTGTCCGTTCAGCAGAAGATAGGCAAATTCCTTGTAAAATTTGCTCTTTACGGCTTCCTGATATTCATGGCACTCGTTGTCCTTTTTCCCTTCTATTGGATGATCATTTCATCTCTCAAGTCTCTTAACGAGTACAACCTTGCTGTTCCTACGCTCTTCCCGAAGAAGATCCTCTTTTCCAACTACGCAAGAGCTTTCAGTACGGCAAATCTCGGCAGACTTTTCCTCAACACGGTGTTCGTCGGTGTCGTTTCCACGATCCTTTCCCTCGTTATCACCGTTCTTTCGGCATTTGCATTCGCACGTCTTGAATTCAAGGGTAAAAACGCTATGTTTGCGGCTCTTCTCGCAACGATGATGATACCCGGTGAGCTCTTTACCATTACGAACTATGCAACAGTAAATTCGTTTGGTTGGATGAACACCTACACGGTTCTTATCGTGCCCTTCCTCGTCAGCGTGTTCTATATCTATCTGCTCCGTCAGAACTTCATGCAGATACCCAACGAGCTTTACCTCGCCGCAAAGGTTGACGGTACAAGCGATCTCAAGTATCTGTGGAAGGTTATGATTCCCCTGTCACTTCCCACGCTTATATCCATTACCATCCTTAAGATGATGGGAGCATGGAACTCCTACGTTTGGCCCCGTCTCGTTGCAAACGAGGACGCATACCTTCTTATTACGAACGGTCTGCGCGGTGCCGACTTCACCGAAGCGGGAAGCGATATGATCAACTATCCCGTTCAGATGGCTGCCGTTGCCATCGTATCTTTCCCGCTGTTCCTTGTCTTCCTCTTCCTGAGAAAGTACATCATGAAGGGCGTCAGCCGCAGCGGTATCAAGGGTTAATCGCCGTAAGGCACTAACAAATATAATTTAATCTACGGAAGGAATAAATCGAAATGAAAAGATTCATTGCTCTTATTCTCGGCCTCGCGATCTGCCTTTCATGCCTTACCATGTTTGCAGGATGCGCAGGCAACAGACCCGCAGCTGACTTCGTGATCCCCGAGGGTGGTTACGACGGAAGCGAGGTCACAATCACATTCTATCACACAATGGGTGAGAACCTTCGTACAGTTCTTGACGCTTATATTGAAGAATTCAATAAGCTCTATCCCAACATCACAGTCGTTCACAAGCAGGTTGGCGGCTACGATGACGTTCGTAAGCAGATCTCCACAGAGATCACGGTTGGAAATCAGCCCAACATCGCTTACTGCTATCCTGACCACGTTGCCGGCTACAACGTAGCTAAGGCTGTTACAACTCTCGATTCTCTTATCGCAAGCGAGATCGAGGTAACAAGAGCAGACGGCACAACCGAAAAGCTCGGTCTTACAAGCGATCAGATCGATGATTTCATTCAGGGCTACTATAACGAAGGTAAGCAGTTCGGTGACGATAAGATGTACACCATGCCCTTCTCCAAGTCCACTGAGGTTCTTTACTACAACGCTACCTTCTTTGCAGAGCACGGCCTTACTCCTCCCAAGACATGGGACGAGCTTGAAGCTCTCTGTAAGAAGATCAAGGAGATCGACCCCGACTCCATCCCTCTCGGCTATGACTCCGAGGCTAACTGGTTCATCACAATGTGCGAGCAGTACGGCTCTCCCTATACCACAGCAAAGGGCGATAACCCCGAAGACCACTTCCTCTTCGATAACGACACCAACAAGGCGTTCGTAAAGAAGTTCAGAGATTGGTATCAGAAGGGCTACGTTACCACTCAGGAGATCTACGGCTCTTACACATCCGGCCTCTTCACAACTCTCGGCGAATCTTACACAGATGCTGACGGTAACTACGTAAAGGTTATCAAGAGCTATATGTCCATCGGCTCCTCCGCAGGTGCAACTCACCAGCGCCCCGCAAAGGACGACAGCGGTAACTACCCCTTCGAGGTAGGAATCACATCCATCCCTCAGCTCAACGCTGAAGCTCCCAAGGTTATTTCTCAGGGTCCCTCCGTATGTATCTTCAAGAAGGACAATCCTCAGGAAGTAATCGCATCCTGGCTCTTCGTTAAGTTCCTTACAACTTCCGTTGACTTCCAGGCTGAGTTCTCCATGGCCTCCGGTTACGTTCCCGTAATCAAGTCCGTTACTACCAACGAAGTATACGCAGACTTCATCTCAAAGGCAAACGGCGGCTCTAACATCGCTGCTCTTTCCGCTAAGGTATGTCTTGATCAGGAGGCTGCTTACTACACCTCTCCCGCATTCAACGGCTCCTCTACTGCCCGTGAGCAGGTTGGTGCTCTTCTCCAGAAGTGCCTTCTTATCGGTGCGGATATGGACGTTGACGCTGAGATCGCAAAGGCATTCAAGGATGCTGTTGACGAATGCATCTACCAGTCTTAATTGATTGAAATATGAAAATAACAAATAAGTTATTATCCCTTCTTCTTGTGTGTCTTCTCGTCGGAGCGCTCGTGGCTTGCGGAGAAAAAACTCCTCCCGAGCCCGAGCACGTTGACTATGCTGCATCGGTAAAGCTTGATGATACCTCTGATTCTCTCAAGCAGGAGGTTACCGTTAAGATGTTCATCGACGGAGATACAACACACTTCTTTGTTCCCAACTCTGTGATCTCGGGTGGCGTTCTGAAGGCAAGATATCTTGCCGTCGACACCCCCGAATCCACGGGTAAGATCGAGGCGTGGGGTAAGACCGCTTCCAATTTCACAAAGGAAAAGCTCTCCACCGCTACCTCTATCATCGTAGAATCGGATAACGGCAAGTGGAATGCCGATTCGACCGGCTCGAGATACCTCGTCTGGGTATGGTATAAGCCCGCAGGCGCGGAGGAATACAGAAACCTCAATATCGAGATACTTCAGAACGGCCTTGCAATCGCATCCAACTCCGGTCAGAACCGCTATGGTGAGACCTGCCTTTCCGCAATCGCTCAGGCAGAACGCGAAAAGCTTTGCGTTCATTCCAAGGAAAAGGCCCCCAACTTCTACTACGGCGAGGCTGTTGAGCTTACCTTAAAGGAACTCAGAAGCAATATCGCAGAGTATGACGGCGTTAAGGTCGCATTTACCGGAATCGTTACCAAGGACAGCAACAACGGCGTTTACGTTGAAAGCTATGACGAAGAGACCGAAATGTACAACGGTATTTACGTGTACTACGGTGCAACCGCATCGGGAGATATTCTCGATATGCTGGTGCCCGGAAACGAGGTAAGAATCGTCGGTAACGTAACCAATTTCCAGGGATCTTATCAGGTGTCGGGCCTTACCTACAGAAAGATGAAGCCGAACGATCCAAGCAACACTCAAAAGCTCAGCGAAGGTCATTCCGCCGCTTATCTGCCCACAAGCGCAGACCGTTTCATGAACGGTAAGGTAGAGGTAATCTCGGGCGATGAAAAGAAGATCTTCAATTACGCCGAGCTTGCCCTCGGATCCTCCATTAAGCTGGAAAATCTTAAGGTAAAGAGCATGTACACCACCGACGACGAGAACAGCGGCTCAAGAGGCGCTATCTCGATCACCTGCGAGGCTGATGGCGTTACAGTCGTTATCCGTACCGCGGTGCTTTATGGTGAAGACAACAAGATCGTTACCGAAAGCTATTTCGAAGGTAAGACCATCACAGTTAAGGGCTTTGTTGACTGCTTTAACGGTCAATATCAAGTTAAGCTTTTGTCTATTAAAGACGTAGATATCCAAAATTAAAATTTAACAAGGAGCTGAAAACATGAAAAAATTAGCATTGATTATTCTTGCTCTCCTTCTTTGCGTAACGGTGCTTGCATCGTGCGGCGAAGAAAAGAAGACCGGTTATGACATTGATTCGGCAAGCACGTACCTCCACAACCTTTATAAGGATGAAGCTGAGGTAACGGCAGTTGACTACGAGGTAGTAGGAAAGATCGTTATTGACGGCGTTACCTACACTGTTGCGTGGACAGTTGACACCGATAAGGTAACTGTTGAGGATCTCGGCAACGGATTCGTTAAGATCAACGTTGACGAGGAGAGCGCAGAGGACGTTTCCTACAAGCTCACCGCAACAATTACCGATCCCGACGGAAAAACCGCAACAAGAGAATACACACACAAGGTTCCCAAGTATGAGCTTACAAGCTGGGAATCCTACATGAAGGCTGCAGAGGGCGACACGGTTATCGTTAAGGGTATCGTTGTTGCTATCAACTCCAAGGCAGCAGGCAACAGCAGAAACCACCTCTTCCTCATCGATGAATCCGGTGTTGGAGGCTACTACTCCTACCAGATGGAAGCAGACCCGGTTGCTGATCTCGGCATCAAGCTCGGTATGACAGTAACTGTTACAGGTCCCGTTGCTCCCTATAACGGCATGCAGGAGATCAAGGGCGGTACAGCTGCTATCGTAAGTGAAGAGATCAAGGAGATTGCTCCTATTGATATCACAGATAAGTTCCTTCCCACAACAGACTTCAATCAGCTTGTAGGTCTTCCCGTAACCGTTAAGGGTGTTACCATCGGTGCTCAGGAGCTTGCTACTGCTACAAGCCAGTACCTCTTCTTCTCGCTTAACGGCGTTGAATCCTACGTAAGAACATACGTTACCGACTTCCCCACAACCCTCAAGGCTGAGGACAAGGCTACCATCGACGCTGACCATGCTGCACACTTCGGCTACAAGGCTGACGTTACCGGTATCATGATAACATACAGCGGCAAGCCCTATATTATTCCCACCAGCGTAACTCCCTTCACAAACTACGTAGAGGTTCAGAAGACCCCCACAGAGAAGGTTGATGCAGAGCTTGATGCTCTCAAGTTTGATGCATCGATGTCCGCTGACGCTGTTATCGAGCTTCTTCTCACAGGTAAGTACTATAACGACGTTACTATTACCTGGGCTACCGATGACACCACCGGTGCTGCTTCTATTGCAGACGGTAAGCTTACTATCGTTGTTCCCGATAAGGAAGTAACAGTTAAGGTAACTGCTACCGTTAAATGCGGAGACGTTACAAAGACCAAGGAGTTCTCTATCAAGCTTTCCAAGTCTATCACTCCTATCAAGGATCTTAACACTCTTGGAGCAGCTCAGGAATCCTACACCGCTGAAAAGTACATCGCAGGCGGTATTATTACCGAAATTGCAAACGAAACCTACGGTAATATGTACATCAAGGATGAGAATGGTGACATTCTTTACATCTACGGAACATTCATCAACGGCAAGAAGTACGGCGAGGCTGATTCCAAGCCCGCAGTTGGCGACTACATTGTAGTTGTCGGTGTTGTAGGTCAGTACAAGGGTACTCCCCAGATGAAGAATGCTGATATCACCTACTTCACAGCTTCTTCCTCCGCAAAGGACGCTAACGATGCAGGCGCTGCTCAGGCAGATAACGTTTACACCGATAAGCTTTATCTCGTTACAGGTGTTGTTACTGAAATCAAGAACGACAAGTACGGCAACATATACATCAAGGATGCTGAGGGCAACACCCTTTACGTCTACGGTATATTCGATCAGGCAGGTACAAGATACGACGGCATGGCTAAGAAGCCCGCAGTTGGTGATACTGTTACCGTTCTCGGTGCTGCAGGTCAGTACAAGGGCGCAGCTCAGCTCAAGAATGCTACTCTTGTAGCTCTTACTCCCGCTGCTGCTGAGGGTGGCGAAACAACAGCTCCCTCCGAAACTACCGGTACACCCTCCGGCGAGACTACAACAGCTCCCTCCGGCGGTAACGAAACTCCTGTAGCAGGTAACGGCGTTGTACTTTCCGTTGACACTATCGGCGTTGAAACCCAGACATACGCTGAGGGCACGGCTACTATCGGCGGTGTAAGCTTCCAGTTTGTTCAGATGGGTAACTACGGTGACGGCCTTCAGATGAGAGATAAGGATGGCAAGACCTCGATTATCTGGAATACAACCGCTTTCGCAAAGCCCATTGCGAAGATCGAGCTTGTATACTCCGACTCCAAGGATGTTACTTACGCTAACGCTGATGCAGTTATCTTTACATTCGGCAACGAGGCTCAGGGTGCTACCTACACCACCAAGCTTTCCACTACTGCCGGTGTTAAGACATACACCATCACTCCTGACGCAAGCACATACAAATTCTTTAAGCTTGAGCACGATCTCGGATATACCTTCTACTGGAAGTCAATCACGATCGTTTTTGCTGACGGTACAACCGCAAACGTTGGTTAATTAAATCATCGTATAAAAATGGGGCTGCTTCACTTATTAAGTGAGACAGCCCCGTTTGTTTTCCCCTCTCCGTCACCTTACGGTGCCACCTCTCCCGAAGGGAGAGGCAGCTTTTGTGAAGGCTCTCCTATGGGAGAGCTCCTGCGGAGCAGGTGAGAGGGCAATTATGAGATCATTCTACATATTGCGATGCCTCTTAAACAATTGGCTTCCCCCAGCGGGGAAGGCAAAGCAATCCACCAAAAAAAGGCTCCCCACGGGAAGCCTTTTGATTATTAATTGAGTTTCGCAAATTTCTCAAACACCTTCATACACGTCACGTCGGTCGTAAGCGGTGTTACGGAAATATGACCGTTCATTATGGCGTGTGAATCTACGTTAAGATCCGTTCCGGGAACGTAAACCATCTTGCCCTGCGCAAGGAACATATCTCCCTCCTGACGCACGAAATCGTCGCAGTAGTAGGGCCCGCCCTGACGGGTTATTCTTATGCTCTTTGCCTCGGGAGCAATGTTTACGTTGTAAATGGGATTGAGAGAAAGAAGATCGTTTTCTATAAAGAACTTCATAACGTCATCGTATTTCTCAGCGGCAAGCTCCATAGAGTCGGGCCTTGTCGAAACCGCAACTCCGCGGTATCCGTGTCCGCAAGCCTCCATTATTGCGCCCGCAGTACCAGAATATCCGATGTCGCGTCCTACGTTAAAGCCTCTGTTCATGCCGGAAAGCACAAGATCGTAATCGTGGCCGATGCTGATAACACCAACTCTTACGCAGTCCGCGGGTGTGGAATCCACCGAATATGCCTCAACGCCCGTCATAAAGTCTACCTTTTTTATCTCGAATGGAGTAATTATATTGATTCCTCTGCTTTTTCCGCTTTGCTCAACCTTCGGAGCAACTACTGTTACCTTCCCGAGCTTTCTTGCCCATGATGCAAGCAGATGTATGCCCTTTGCGTTGATTCCGTCGTCATTAACTATTAGTATTCTCATAACCAGCCTGTATTGTTCTCCTTGTATTCCTTGATGCGTGCGTCTGCCTCTCTTATAAGTGCGTTCATTTCCTTGCGCGAATATACCGTAGCACCGCTTGCACACGCGTGACCGCCGCCGTTAAAGCGTTCGGCTATATCGTTGATTGTTACGAATCTCGAGCGGAGACGAACTCTCGTCGAGCCGTCGTCATTCTCGATGAACGCGATCCAGATGAGCGATCCCTTGATCGAATCGAGCGCGGAAACGGATGCACTTGCCGTCTCGCTTGTGAGGTTGAATTCCTCCTGCATCTTTTTCGTGATGTTGATATAAGCAACGCCGTTTTCGGTTATCTTCATCTTCTTGTAGATCTGTGCCTTGAACTTGAATTCGTTAAAGTCCTGAAGATAAAGATGCGCATAAAGAACGTCGGTGTCGATGCCCTTGTCGAGGAGCGCACCCGCACAGCGCATGCTCTCGCCCGAAACCGAGCGGAATCTGAATCTGCCCGAATCGGTGACAAGTCCTGTGTAAAGGTATTTTGCGCCGTCAGCGGTCATTTTAAGCTCGTCCTTGAAGGTGAGATAAAAGTGCGTTACAAGCTCGCAGGTCGAGCATCTCTCGTCCTCAACCCAGCAAAGGTCGCCATAGGGCTCGCGGTTGATGTGGTGGTCCATTTTTATAAGCTCACGGCAAAGCTCGTATTTCTTGTTTGAAACTCTGTCAAGATTTGCGGTGTCAAGCACGATTCCGAGTGCGTTTTCGTATACGCTGTCTTCAACCTCGGCATCATCTCCGCCAAGGAAGGCAAGGTAGTCTGCATGCTGTGAATCTATAAGATATACCTTCTTTTCGGGGAAGGACGCCGTAAGTATGTCCTTCATGCCCTTCGTCGCTCCAACGCAGTCACCGTCGGGACGGATGTGACGGAAGAGCATTATCGTGTCGTATTCCTTTATTTTATCGAGGATCGCCCTCATTAAATCGTAATTTTTCATTTTTTGTTCTCCTTAATCATGTTATCAAGATCCGCGAGCATCTGCATCGCAACATCCCTTGATGCTACAGTTGCTCCGCTTGCCTTGGCGTGACCTCCGCCGCCGTATTTTACTGCGATCGGATTTATGTTGTATTTCGATGAACGAAGCTCGCACAGAACGTTATCTCCGTCCTCGGTGAAGTTTACCCAGATGTCAACACCGCGAAGGTCAGACATCGTACCAACCATTCCGCGCGAGATCGAGAAGATGTCCATGCCGAGGGACGCAGCCTCGTCCTTGTCGGTGTATATGTAGGCAACCTTGTTCTCGGTGAATTTTATCTTAAGAATGAAATAAGCGCGCTTCTTCACGTTCTCAAAATCGTCCGCGTAAAGATTTGTGAATATCTCGTTTGTGTCAATGCCGTGCTTCATAAGCTCGGATGCCAGTCTGAACGTGTTCGACGTGGTTGAATCGTAGCGGAAGCGTCCCGAGTCGGTGACCATTCCCGTGTAAAGCGACTTTGCCGCAAGCGGAGAGATCGTCAGACCCGATTCAAGTGCAAATTCTGTGATAAGTCCGCAGCAGCTCTCGTAGCTCGTGTCTGTAATTTCAAGCTCGCATATCTTCTCGCAGAAGATGTGGTGGTCAACGCGCGCGGTCATTTTTGCCTGTTTGTAGCGGTCGTCCGATATAAGTGCGGATGCCGACGTGTCAAGAACTATCGCAAGAGCGTTTTCATATACGCTGTCGGGAATCGTGTCCATTTTTGAATCTTCCATAAACGTAAAGCGTCCGCTTACGTCGCCCACAACGTATACGTTCTTATTCGGGAAATTGTCGCGTATCAGATTCTTAAGTCCGATCTGGCTGCCCATCGCATCACCGTCCGGCTTTGAATGGCGGTGAATGATTATTGTTTCGTGTCTCTTTATTTCTTCGATCAATCTTTCAAACATTTCGGTTTTCCTTTTTATTCTTTATTTTTGCATAACTATCCTTATATATTATACCACAAAATCCGCAAAAATTAAAGGCTATTTAAAGAACATTGGGTGACCGATTTATAAATTTGCACTGCCTTTTTGTCACCCTGCACAAATTTCACAGCCCTGATTTGTGCAACTCGCCAAAATTTTCAGGAGGTAAAAAGTGTTGACAAAACGGCAAAAATGTGGTATAATGTACTTGAGGAGAAATTTTAACAAAAAAATTGCGTTTTTGGTGTACAAATCCGAAATTTTTACGTATATATAGGTGAAAACCCGATAAGGAGTAAACGAGAATGAAAAAATTCAACCCCGTTCGCCATGTGCAAGCGAGGCGTAAAGAGGACAAGGAGTGTGCAGCATGACAGATTTAATTAAATCAATTATTGTATGTGCGGTTATTCTGCTATTGGTGGCACTTGCCGCCGTGGTGGTTCGTATCTTGATTTCAAAGCTGAGGCGGAAAAAGTACATTGCGTTGCTTAATCTGCTCATCATAATTCCGTTGCTTGTAATTATTGTGTTCCTTTCAAATTATGTGTATCCATATGAGCGGAACGTGGAATTGGAGCTTGTACACGTAGCAGAATGCGGTCATAGAATGGATGAACATGACATCCCGTGGCACGCATATTACGTATATTCTGATTTGGATGTAGAATCAAGGTTCAGAATATTTGTTCCTGCATCTGTTCACGATGATTGTATGGAGGTAATGTCCGATGTCGATAACTATACGTATATCATTTCTTACGGCAGAACTTTGGAAACGTTGACGTACAACGTGTGGGACAGCAAGATGACCCCGATACTTGATCTTGGAACAAGTGATAAGAACGGCCACGTTACCTACGGTGAAAACGGTGATCCTAATTGTGTCTACATTTATCGCATCAAAAAGATGAGGATAGAGTTTGAGGGGCTGTAAATCTAAGAAATGAGGTGATATTATGTTGTTTGATCTGTTTTTTATCCCAAATCCGCGGATGCATACT
>JBGVEZ010000058.1:0-15373 GCA_045120555.1 Eubacteriales bacterium | reverse complement strand
CGGTTCCCCATTTCGTCTTTGATACCTTATCTGAGATCGCATTTGCGGCATAATACTGATAACTGCGCATCACCTTTAAAACGCCATCAGAATCATCGGCAACTGTGTAGAAACCAATCAGCTGATGCGCCATCGGAATAGAGAGCAAATACTGTGCGATGTCTTTCCAATTATTTAGTGGCTCATTGTTGGCGTCAGCCCAATGAAAATAGTAGTCCTTATTGAACTTGCCGTCCGGACCGGGGTTAGTGAAATAAACCGCTTCGTCCGGTTGCATGGCAATAAAAATCTGGACAAGGGCAAAGAGACCGGTAAATACACCCTCATGAGAATATTTCTCGATCTGATTGTATGCTTGACTGACATCCACGCCGCTGCGCTTCAATTCGCAATGGATCAGCGGCATACCATTGATCAGTAGCATAAAGTCACCACGGCGGTTGGGCAGAATAGAGCTTCTTGCCTTGAATACCGGTTGTTGGGCGATCTGATAGCGACTCTGACCGGCAGCAATTTCCTGTCGATCATAAATTTTCAGGCTGACTTCCTTACCGAAGTGCAGCTCATCTTCGGGATTGTCGCGCTTGATAGCAACAGTTTTTCCGTTGAGCTTTGCAAGATTGCAATCCTGCTGATAGTAGATATTAGCCATTGTTTTATTCTCCTTAAGACTATTGATTTATTTTGATTTGGTTTTTGGTTTACTTATTCATGATGCTGCCGCTTCCGCGCTCAAGAGCAACGATACCTGTGCGGCACATTTCGATGATGTGATAGGGCATCATAAGCTTTATAAATGCGTCTATCTTCGAGGGCTCACCCGTAAGCTCGATACACATAGCATCGGCGGTATAGTCGATTATCTTTGCGCGATAGACCTCGGATGCCGCCATAACGTCCGAGCGGCTCTCGGAGGAATTCATTATCTTGATAAGGAGCAATTCCCTTCTTATGGATTCCTCGCTTTCAAGTATTTCTATCTTCTTTACGTTGTAGAGCTTGCGGAGCTGATTTAAAAGCTGTTCTCTTGCATAGCCGTCACCGCTCATGGTGATGGTAATTCGCGAGTATTCGGGGTGCTCGGTCTCACCAACGGTAAGTGAATCGATATTGAAGCCGCGTCTTGTGAACATACTCGTTACGCGGGTAAGGACGCCGAATTTGTTATCAACGTAAACGGCAATTACGAATTTATTGTTCTTTTCCATATCATCGCCTCCGATCACTTGCTTACTATGATATCGTCGATCGAGCCGCCGGGAGGAAGCATAGGAAGAACGAATTCATCGCAGTCGATAATGGTGTCGATAACGACGGGAGAGCGCATTTCCATTGCCTTCTTGAATGCTGCCTCAAATTCCTCGGGAGTTTCCGCACGGATACCGGTTGCTCCGAATGCCTCCGCGAGCTTTACGAAATCAGTCTTTCTTCCGAGCACGGTGCTTGAATAACGCTTACCGTAGAAGAGGGTCTGCCACTGACGAACCATTCCGAGAACGCCGTTATTAACGATTACAACGGTCACGGGAAGGTTGTAGGAAACAGCGGTTGCAAGCTCGTTTAAGTTCATGCCGAACGAGCCGTCGCCCGTAATAAGAACAGTTCTGTCACCGCTTCCCACAGCTGCACCGATCGCCGCGCCGAGGCCGTATCCCATAGTGCCGAGGCCGCCGCTTGATGCAAATCTTCTCGGGCGCTCAAACTTTGTATACTGCGCCGTCCACATCTGATGCTGTCCGACGTCGGTTGCGATAACGGTATTCGCGTCCTTTTGCTCGTTGATGATTCTGTGCATGGCTCTTGGAGTGAGCTTCCCCTTGGATTCCTCGTCTGCCTCGTCCTCGAATTTCTTTTCATCAGCCTTAAGACCGTTTACAAGCTCTGCCCATTCGGGATTTTCGCGCTTTTCGCATGCATCAAGTATCCTTGCAAACGCGTCCTTTATATCGCATACGATTCCGAGGTCTACCTTGATATTCTTGTTTATCTCGGCAAAATCGGGATCGAGCTGAATTATCTTTGCGCCGTTTGCGTATTTCTTTGTGTTACCTGTCGCGCGGTCGCTGAAGCGGACACCTACACCGATTATAAGGTCGGCATACTTATTCGCCATAGAGGAGGAATATCTGCCGTGCATTCCCTGCATACCGAGGAAACGGTCGTAGGAATTCGGGAGTGCGGAAAGTCCCATAAAGGTACAGCCGATATAGCCGTCTATCTTTTCCGCGAGAGCCTTTACATCCTCGCCCATAACCTTACCCGCAGCTCCGCCGCCGATATAGATATAGGGGCGCTTTGCCTCGTTGATAAGCTTTACCGCCTCTGCGATCTCCTCGTCACTTGCCTTCGGGATCTCTATAAAGGGTGCCGGCTCGGGCTTTACCTCAAACTCGCAAAGAGCTGTCTGGACGTCCTTCGGTACGTCGATAAGAACGGGACCGGGACGACCGGATTTTGCTATACTGAACGCCTCACGGATGGTGTCCGCAAGCTCCTCAACGTTATTTACGAAATAGTTGTGCTTTGTTATCGGGAGAGTGACGCCCGTAATATCAATTTCCTGAAAGCTGTCCTTGCCGATAAGCGAGCAAGGAACGTTACCCGTGATTGCAACGAGCGGTACCGAATCGAGCATCGCCGTTGCGATACCCGTAACGAGGTTCGTTGCGCCGGGGCCAGAGGTTGCGATTACAACACCGACCTTGCCCGTTGCTCTCGAATATCCGTCCGCGGCATGGCATGCGCCCTGCTCGTGGGCGGCGAGAACGTGATTTATTCTGTCGCTTGCTTTATATAATTCATCGTAGATAAAGAGCACCTGTCCGCCGGGATAACCGAAGATATCGGTAACGCCCTGCTCGATAAGTGTTTCTACGATTATTTGTGCGCCGTTGATTTTCATTGCTTTATCTTTTTGCCTTTCCTTTTGTTACAATGATCTGATCATAAGATTTATTGCGGAGATGAGAGCCTTTATCGACGAGGTGATGATATCGCTGTCGATACCGACACCGTAGTATACCGCCCCGTCCCTGTCCTTGATGCTGACGTAGGACGCCGCCTCTGAGGTCATTTTTCCTTCAAGCGCGTGCTGTGTATAGGAATCGAGCGTGAACGGCATGTTCAGTATCTTTTTGAGTGCGTTGCTCACTGCATCGAGGCGACCGTTACCCTCCGCGGATTCGGTATATACCTTCTCGAGCGCATTGACTCTGACGTACGCGAGAACACCGTTATCACCGTGAGAGAAATGCGGCTTTTCCATAGATATAGGAGCGTCTATATTCACGAAATCGTTAATAAAGATATCGTAGACCTCCTTGGGAGTCAGCTCCTTATGCGCGCGGTCGGAGATACTCTTTACGTGGTAGCCGAAGCCCTCTCTCATCTTCGGAGGAAGAATGAGATTGAACTGCGTTTCCATGATATAGCCGATTCCGCCCTTTCCCGACTGAGAATTTATTCTTATAACGTCGGTCTCGTAAACTCTGCCGACGTCCTTTGGATCGATCGGAAGATAGGGTACCGTCCAATGCTCGGGAGAATTCTCCGCGCGGTATTTCATCCCCTTTGCGATAGCGTCCTGATGCGAGCCGCTGAACGCCGCAAATACGAGGCGGCCGCTGTATGGCTGACGCTCGTATACGTGCATTCTCGTCACGCGCTCGTAAAGCTCGGTGATCTCGGGAAGATTGGTAAAATCAAGCTCGGGATCAACGCCTTGAGAATACATATTGAGTGCGAGGGTGACGATATCGACGTTACCCGTTCTCTCGCCGTTTCCAAACAGTGTGCCCTCAATTCTGTCGCCGCCTGCCAAAAGTCCCATTTCGCTGTCAGCAACGGCACAGCCGCGATCGTTATGCGGATGGAGAGAAATTATCACGTTTTCGCGGCTTATAAGATTATCGCACATATATTCGACCTGATCGGCGTAGACGTGCGGCATCGAGTGGGACACGGTGACGGGAAGGTTGATTATGACCTTATCGTCGGGTGTGGGGTTCCATATTTTCAGAACCTCGTTGCATATCTCTGCGGCAAACTCGGGCTCGGTTCCCGTAAAGCTTTCGGGAGAATACTCGAATCTGAAATTGCCCTCGGTTTTCTGTCTGTACTCGAGACAAAGTCGTGCGCCAAAGGTGGCAATATCGATAATTTCCTGCTTTGAGCGACGGAAGACCTGCTCGCGCTGTGCGACCGAGGTTGAATTATAAAGATGAACTATCGCGTTTTTCGCGCCTCTCAGAGCCTCAAAGGTTTTTGCGATTATATGCTCTCTCGACTGCGTCAGCACCTGAATGGTGACGTCGTCGGGGATCATGTCGTTTTCTATCAGCGTACGGCAGAATTCGTATTCCGTCTCTGACGCTGCGGGAAAACCGATCTCTATCTCCTTGAAGCCAACCTTACAGAGGAGCTTAAAGAATTCGAGCTTTTCTTCAAGGCTCATGGGTGTGATAAGAGCCTGATTGCCGTCACGCAGGTCAACGCTGCACCACACGGGCGGCTTTTCTATGTACGTTTTATTTGCCCACCGTCTCGGAGGATTTTCGACGGCGAAGAACTGTCTTGTGTAATTTGGATAGCCTTTCATAGCCGATATATTCCTTTCATACTGCTTATAGGGGCAAGAAAGCAAAAAAGCCCCTTTTTCACAAAGCAGAAAACTGTTTTGTTCAAAAGAGACGAAGTTTTTAAAAATCTCCGCGGTACCACTCTTTTTGGTGATGAAACCCACTCAACCCGTGCGTGAACACAGACTCTCTGTAACGGGAGAACCCGTCTGCGCCTACTGAATCTTCGGGCAGAGGTTCAGGGAGGAGTTATGTCCGCAGCGTATACCGCCTCGCACCTTGCGGCGGCTCTCTGAAATGCGGGATGCGGATTTTGTTCCCATCGTAACCTTTTATAATATTATACATCAAAATTTGAATTTGTCAAGAGAAAAACCGAAATTTCTCCGATTTTTCTCTTGAATTCTTGAATCTCTGACCGATCTCCGCAAATCCGGAGTCGTATCTATGGTAACCGAATTATTTCTTTGGAACAAACGTTAAGTCAAACCTTCACTGTCCAACCGTAGCTGTCTTCTATCTTACCCCACTGGATACCGGTAAGCGTATCGTAGAGCATTTGTGTGACCTCACCGATCTTGCCGTCGTTGATAATATATTCCTCGTCGAGGTAGGAAAGCTTTCCTATCGGGGAAACGACAGCCGCAGTACCGCAGCCCCACGCTTCTTCAAGCTTGCCTGCCTTAAGAGCATCAACAAGCTCGTCGACCGAAAGAAGTCTCTCGCTGACCTTATAGCCCTTATCGCGAAGGACCTCAAGGCAGGATTTACGCGTAATACCGGGAAGGATAGAGCCGTTAAGCTCGGGCGTTACTATCTCGCCGTCGATCTTGAACATAACGTTCATTGCACCGACCTCTTCGATATACTTGCGGTGAACGCCGTCAAGCCAGAGCACCTGAGAATATCCCTTTTCCTCAGCCTTCTTGCCCGCACGGGTGGATGCACCGTAGTTACCGCCGCACTTGGCGAAGCCGGTTCCGCCCTTGACCGCACGAACGTCCTCTGATTCGATCATTATCTTAACGGGGTTTATTCCCTCTTTATAATAGCTTCCGCTGGGGGATGCGATAATGACGAAGAGAGCCGAGGATACGGCGTGAACACCGAGGTGCTCGTCGTTACCTATCATAAACGGACGGAGATAGAGCGACGTTCCCTCGGAATGAGGAACTCTGTCTCTTTCAACGTTAACAAATGTGCAAAGAGCCTCGTAAGCGTCATCTTCGTCGAGAAGCGGAAGGCACATACGCTCTGCAGAGCGGTTCATTCTTTTAATATTCTCCATAGGACGAAAAAGCTGAACGTCACCGCTTGCGGTTCTGTAAGCCTTAAGACCCTCGAATATTTCCGCGCCGTAGTGAAGGACGGTGGATGCGGGGTGGATAGAAAGATTCTGAAACGGAACTATCCTCGCGTCGTGCCAGCCTATCGGTGCATCGTAATTCATTATAAACATATGGTCTGTAAAATGTCTGCCGAAGCCGAGCTGATTGTCCGGAATAAAGGCACCGGGATTCTCGTTTTTTACAAACTTAATTTCCATGGTAATCTTCCTTTCTGCAAAGGGGGTGTGGATATCCTTAAAAAATAAAGATACAGATATTATAATACTTTTATGGGAGTTTGTCAAGTACCTTTTTCATATTTTTACATTTACAACTCCCATTTTTTAAGTATTCTGCAAGTTTTGCTTATTTTCTATTCAATTATTGTCAAAGGCTGTCCGCGATATCGTAGATAAGGCGCTCTGTCTTCTCCCAGCCGAGGCAGGGATCGGTAATAGACTTACCGTAGATCTCGTCCGCACCGATCTTCTGGCAGCCGTCCTCGATATAGCTTTCGATCATAAGGCCCTTTACGATGCTTCTCACGTCCTTTGAATAACGGCAGGAGTGAAGCACCTCCTTAGCGATACGGATCTGCTCAAGATACTTCTTGCCGGAGTTTGCGTGGTTTGTATCAACGATGAGCGCAGGATTTGAAAGTCCGCTTGCCGCATAGGTATCGTAGAGGTTGATGAGATCCTCGTAGTGGTAATTGGGAAGCGACTGACCGTGCTTGTTGACGTAACCGCGAAGAATTGCGTGCGCATAGGGATTGCCCATGCTCTTTACCTCCCAGCCGCGGTAGAGGAACATATGCGAATGCTGTGCGGCAGTGATAGAGTTCATCATAACGGTGATATCGCCGCCCGTGGGATTCTTCATACCGACGGGAATATCAAGTCCGCTTGCCGTAAGTCTGTGGAGCTGGTCCTCGACCGAGCGCGCGCCTATCGCAACGTAGCAAAGGAGGTCGGAGAGGTAGCGGTGGTTTTCGGGGTAGAGCATCTCATCGGCGCAACCGAAGCCCGTTTCGGACATGGCTCTGATGTGGAGGCGTCGGATCGAGATGATACCCTTGAGAAGGTCGGGATCGGAATTGGGATCGGGCTGATGAAGCATTCCCTTGTAGCCGTCGCCTGTGGTTCTGGGCTTATTTGTGTAGATACGCGGGATGATCATTACCTTGTCCGCAACCTTGTCCTGAACGGTGCGGAGTCGGGAAATATAGTCTATTACGGAGTCCTCGTTGTCCGCCGAGCAGGGACCGATAACGAGAATGAATTTATCCGATTCGCCCGAAAAGATCTTCTTTTGCTCGGCGATGCAATTATCTCTGAGCGCGGTAAGCTCAGCGGATACAGGGTATTCCTCTTTAATTTCCTTCGGGATGGGTAATTTACGGTAAAACTGCATATTCATAATCTTTGTTCCTTTCAAAAACGTTTATTTTCAAGATTTTGGTTTATCAAAAAGTGTACGGCGGGCGGTTGAGAGACGCATTGATTCTCTCATTCCCTCGCGATCTCCGTCCTCAAGCATTTTACGGAAGCGTTCGAATTCATCTGAAAAGCCCTTCATCTGTTCAAGAAGTATCTCCTTATTTTCAAGAAAAAGCTCGGACCACATCTCGTCGTTGATCTTAGCGATCCTCGTGAGATCACGGAAGGAGTCGCCCGTGTATCTTTCAAGGTCGGGAGTGGTGTTGCAGGTCATAAGCACGACCGCGATGCAGTGTGTGAGCTGTGACAGGAAGGCTATCATCTCATCGTGCTTTTTCGGGGTAAGCTCGGATATTCTCGCAAAACCGAGCTCCTCACCGAGACTTTTGCAGAATTCTATTGCCTCCGGTGTATTCTTTTCGGTTGGCGTTACGATATAATTCGCACCGCAGAAAACCTTCTCGTCGCTGAATTCAACGCCGCTTCTTTCACGACCTGCCATAGGATGCGCGGAAATGAATTCAACGTCCGGGCGTAGAATGCTCTGCACCTTGTCCACAACTCTGCACTTAACGCCGGTAACGTCGGTAATGAGCGTGCCCGGGCGGAAAAGGTGCTGATAGGTTTCGATCCATTCGATGAAAACGTGGGGATAGAGTGCAAACACGATAAGGTCGGATTCTCCTATAAGCTCGGGCTCTACCTCGGTTGTTCCGTAGGAGATTATGCCGAGCGACATTGCGTAGTCGATATCCTTTTGCTCCTTCGTGATGCAGTTAACTGTATAGCCCTTTTTCGTAAGAGCCTTTGCGTAGCTTCCGCCCATAACGCCGAGACCGACTATAAGTATTTTAGTGTCCTTCGTAAGCTTCATACTGACACCTCCGTTTCAAGCTCTGTTCCGAGAGCGGAGAGAGCTTCAAAGAAATCGGGAAAGCTCTTTTTGACCGCCTCGGCTCCGTCGATGCAACCGCCGGTGAGAGTGAGAAGCACCGAGAGCGCCATAACTATCCTATGATCGTTGTGACCGCAGAGCGGTTCATTCGGTGCGTGAAAATCGGCGGGATACACAACAACGCTGTCATCGTAGACGGAAACCGACGTTCCGAATTTTTTAAGCTCCTCTGCCATTGCACCCGAGCGATCGCTTTCCTTTATCTTAAGCCTTCTCGTTCCGCTGAACACCGCACCGTTTTTAACTGCCGCAAGAGCGAAAAGCACGGGACCGAGATCGGGGCAATCACCGATATGAACGGTGGGTGTTCCCTTGCAGAGCATACGGTAAAGGCTCTTATAGACCTTATCGCCCTGAATGCTGTCCTCACGAAGACCGAGAACCTCAACCTCCCCCCCGAGGAGATTCAACGCATCGAGGAAGGCGGCGTTCGAGTAGTCACCCTCAACGGTGGTTTCATGTGCAACGTATTTCTGGTTGCCTTTAATAAAAAGGGTCTTGTCATCGCTCCATTTTACGTCAACGCCAAATTCCGAAAGCGCGCTTACGGTCAGATTTATGTAAGAACGGCTTTCAATCGGAGGCGTTATGCATATGATGCTGTCGCCGTCGGCAAGCGTTAAGGCGAAGATAAGTCCGCTGATAAATTGGCTGCTTATGTTTCCAACCACCTTATATTCACCTGCGGTAATAGGACCTTTTACGGTTATACAGCCGTCCGCTCTTTCGTATTTAAGCCCGCGCTCGGCGCATATCTGCTCATAAACGGTCATCGGTCTTTGCATAAGCCCCGACGCGCCGCAAAGGGTAGCGTCATATCCCGAAAGAAGCGCAACCGGCAGAAGGAAGCGAAGCGTGCTTCCGCTCTCCCTGCAGCAAAGCTTATCCCTCGGTGCTTGCTTTACAAGGCCGACACCGCCGTTAACGGTGACAGTATCTCCGTCACGAACACATTCGATCCCAAATGCGCGGAGGCAATCTATCGTTGCAAGAACGTCCTCACATTCGGAAACGCCGTGGATGATGCTCTTCCCCTCTGAAAGGCCCGCGCAGATGAGATATCGGTGCGCCATGCTCTTTGAGGTCGGAGCGAATATTCTACCCTCTGCTCTTCCCTTCTTAAAGGTTACTCGCATATGCCTTCCTCCTTTTTCAGAGAAAGCAGGTGATCTATCCCCTCGATATAGCCCTGTATTCCGTGACCCGTAATAGTCTTTACGCAAGCGGAGCGTATATAGCTTACCTGACGGAAATCCTCGCGCTCCTCCACCTTTGAGATATGTACCTCGACCGTCGGCAGCATAGTCGATTTTACCGCGTCGAGTATTGCTATGCTCGTGTGGGTATATGCACCCGGATTTATCACGATCCCGCAAGCGCCGTCAAAATATGCCCTCTGTATGAAGTCTACAAGGTCGCCCTCGTGATTTGACTGAAGGCACACCGCCTCGACTCCATTTTCATTGCAATAGCCTTCAAGCATTGCGGTAAGGTCTGCATACGTTGTCCTTCCGTAATGCTCGGGCTCGCGTATTCCGAGCATATTGAGATTCGGACCGTTTATTATATATAATTTCATTTATAGTCTGACTCCTTGATTATTTTATCGGCAACACCGCATGCGTCGGTGTCAACCGCTATCACGATATCTGCAACCGAGTTATATCTCGGATATCTTTCGTTGTACCGTTTTTCTATTGCCTCGCGGTCGGAGGCAAGCGGTCTGTCGGACGTCGGCATAAGATCATTAAGCGGACGGTCGAGGAAGAAGATAACGCCGTTGCGCTTGAGCCGTCTTACGTTTTCGTCACGGAGGATGGCACCGCCGCCCGTTGCAATAACACAGCCGCTTTGTTCGGATACTGCCCTTACCGCCTCGCTCTCAATATCTCTGAAGACCTTTTCACCTTCGGCCTTGAATATCTCGGGTATCGGTCTTTTCGCCATCCCGACTATCACGTCGTCGGTGTCAACAAAATTCATTGAAAGCTTCTCCGCAAGAATTTTTCCTACCGTGCTCTTTCCGCTTGACGGCATACCGCAGAGAACTATATTCTCCTTACTGCGAAGAATTTTACGGTAGACCCTCTCGCATACGTCATCGGGATAGACCGTGTTGAGAAATATCTCGGAAGCCCTCACCGCCTGTGCTACGAGCATATAAAGTCCGCCCTCGGAAGGGATACCGCGCTCCCTTGCGTCGAGAATAAGATTTGTGCGGAGCGGATTATACACCGCATCGACCACACCGCAAAGAGCGGGAAAGCGGGAAACGTCAACGGGAGTATCCGCTCTCTCCTCGTTGCCGTCGGAATAAGGGTACATTCCGCACGGGGTTGTGTTGATAATGACCTCAATGTCGGTGTGGCTTTGGTAAAGCTCGTCATACGTTACAACTCCGTCACCTGCATTTCTGCTGACGCGAATGATCTCTCTCGCTCCGAGCGATTCTGCCACCGCTCTTGCGGTCTTTGCGGTTCCGCCCGTACCTAAGACGGCAACCCTTTTACCGATCATATCGATCCCGATCCTTTTTATAAGAGCTGTCATACCGTAAACGTCGGTGTTGTAGCCGTAGAGCCTTCCGTCTCTGTTAACGATAGTGTTCACCGCGCCGATCGCTTTTGCACTTTCGTCAACGTAATAAAGATACGGTATTACCGCCTGCTTATAAGGGATCGTAACGTTTATTCCGCAAAAATCGCGCTTTCTCATAAAATCATCAAGCGATTCTCTTGCGACCTCGCATATTTCATATTTATAATCGGCAAGGAGGGCGTGTATCTCAGCCGAGAAGCTGTGACCGAGATGCTCTCCAATACAACCGTACTGCATAATTTCTGTCCTCTTTTGTTATTTTACTGCAAGCCAATCGGTGCCGTATCTGGTAGCAAGCATATCGGCAATTACGAGTGCCGTGATGCTGTCAACGACTATTCTTGCTCTATGGATTATCGCAGGATCGTGTCTGCCCTTGATTTCAAGGGTGCTGTTCTCTGCTGTCCTTATATTTACGCTGTTCTGTGACTTATAGATTGAAGGTGTGGGCTTTACCGCACATCTGAACGTTATCGGCATACCGTTCGTAATGCCGCCGTTGATGCCGCCGTTTCTGTTTGTTTCGGTTACTACCCTTCCGTCAACGTATCTGAAGGGATCGTTCGCCTCGCTTCCCTTGAGAGCTGCAAAGCCGAAGCCGTCACCGAACTCAACGCCCTTGATAGCAGGGATTGAAAAGAGTGCATGCGAGAGCATTCCCTCAACCGTATCGAACCACGGCTCGCCAACACCTGCGGGGCATCCGACAACTGCCGTTTCAAGCACGCCGCCGACGCTGTCGCCATCTGCCGCGGCTTTCTCCGCAATTTCACGCATCCTGTCTGCCGCATCACGGTCAAGGACGGGGAAGATCATTTCGGAAAGGGCATTGATATCCGACAGAATATCATCTCCAAAGCCTCTGTCGCATTCGCTGTGAAGGGATGCGATGTGCGTTCCGATATATATTCCCTTTTGCATAAGCGCAAGGGACAGTATCGCACCTGCGGCAACTATCGGAGCTGTAAGTCTGCCCGAAAAATGACCGCCGCCTCTGTAGTCCTGAAATCCGTGATACTTGCATTCAGCTGTATAATCCGCATGACCGGGACGGGGTATCTCGGGTGTGTACGCTTTACTTTGAGTGTTTGTGTTCGGTATGATTATCGTCAGCGGTGTTCCCGTGGTATATCCATTGAAAACACCGGACACTATCTTATATTCGTCCGCCTCAATACGAGCGGTTGATATCTTACCTGACGGACGGCGGAGGGAAAGTCTTTTTGCGATATATTCGTTATCTATCCGAATACCCGGTGCAAGACCGTCAAGCACCGCGCCTATAGCCTCACCGTGGCTTTCACCGAAAAGAGTCAGAGTTATGTGATTTCCAAAAGTATTTTTCATTTTATCAGCCCTTCAAGCTCTTTCGTATTTCGTTTTTCCAATCGTCTATGGGCATCTTGCGTATCTCACAGCCTCCAACGCTTTCAACGTATATGACCGATATATCTCCGCCAGAGCATTTTTTATCGTGGGAGGCAGCGTCAAGTGCACGCTCAAGGTCGAAATCAAGTCTTGTGGGAAGCGAGAGATATTCAAGCGCACCGATAAGCCTTTGTCTTACCGTTTCCGAGCACATTGGGATCATTCCGAGTGCAACACATTCACCGTGATAAAGTCCCTCGCACGCCTCGATTCCGTGACCGAGCGTGTGACCGAAATTCAGTATTTTACGAAGTCCCGATTCCTTCTCGTCCTGCTCGACGACGTATTTCTTTATCTTAAGCGACCGCTCGATGACCGTATCGATCTCCTCCTCCGCTATTCCCTCCTCAAAGATTCGGAAAAGCTCGGCGTCCGAGGTAAGAGACATCTTAAGCGCCTCCGCAAGACCGTTCGAGATCTGACGCTTGTCAAGCGTTTTAAGAGTGTCGGGATCAACTATGACGCACTTCGGCTGGTGGAAGGAGCCGATTATATTCTTCACACCGAAAAAGTCGATGGCAACCTTTCCGCCTATAGATGAGTCGACCTGCGAAAGGACGGTGGTGGGGATGTTATAGAAATCGATTCCCCTCATATATATGGATGCTGCAAAGCCCGAAAGGTCACCGACAACGCCGCCGCCGACCGCAACCACGCAGTCGCTTCTCGTAAAGCCCGCGTCGAGCATCAGCTTGCAGAGCATAGAGACAAATTCCCATGCCTTTGTCGCCTCTCCCTCGGGAACGGTTACGGGAATCGGATGCATACAGCATGCCGCAACCGCATTCGAATATTCCTTCGGGACACCGCTGTCGGTTACTATTAGGACCTTTCTGTCAAGGTTCATATATTTGTCCGCATTCTTTATTGCTCCACGCTCGATCACTATATCGTATTCGTTTCCGGGAAGATTCATTTTAAGTATCATATCAAAATTACCTCTTTTATTTATACGTTCCGACGAGCTTCAGCCTGTCGCAATACATAGAAAGCTCGCGCATCATAATTTCGCCTGCCGCGCCGTTGACGTTCCCCTCTGCCTCTACGTAGAAATAATACTGCCACAAAAGCTCCTTCATCGGTCGGCTTCTGAGGGTTCTCATATTAAATCCGCAGCGACCGATGATATCGATAGCTCTTGCGAGTGCGCCCGCCTCGTTCTTTACCGTGAAAACGAGAATGAAATGCTCGCCCATTGCCGAGTCTCCGCTCGTGTTCTTCGATCTCGTAAATGCCGCAAATCGAGTCGTGTTGCTTCTGCTCTCGTTGACGTTCTTTTCCATAACGTCAAGCCCGAAAATATCGGATGCCTCCGCGCTTGCAATAGCGGCAACACTCTTGTCTCCCTTCTCGGCAACGTACTTTGCCGCAAGGGCGGTGTTGTTGTATTCGACAGTCTCCCATCCCTGCGCTCTTATATACTCTGCACACTGACCGAGTGCCTGCGGATGGCTGACGATAGTCTTGATGTCGCTCTTTTGCGCTCCGGGTACGGTGAGAAGATCCTGCGAGACGGCAAGCTCGTACATCGAATTAACGTAGAGATTGCCCGAAAACATAAGGTCCATCACCTGACCGACCTCGCCATTGTAGCTATTCTCTATCGGAAGCACAACAGCATCGCAGTCACCGCTTTCAACCGCCGCATATGCCGACGGAAAATCGCCGAAAGGAACGTACGTAGAGCCGGGGAAAAGCTTTCTCGTTGCGATGTGAGCAAACGCGCCCTCGGTTCCGCTGTATGCGACCTTCATTCCCTCAAGAAGCCTTTGCTGATAGCTTCTCGATATTGCCATATTGTTCTTGATGAAATTGACGTAATATTCTCGAAGAGTATCGTCCTTGACGCGCTCCGAGCCCTTGCGAAGGACCACTGCCTCGCGAGATTCGTCAAGTATCGGAAGTCCGTGCAAGCGCTTATGCTCCGCAACCATTTCAACCGCCTTCATTCTCTTGACAAAGAGCTCTGCCATTTCGGCGTCAACCTCGTTTATTATTTTTCTTGCTTCATCGAGCAAATTCTTTTCTTCCATTTATTCTGACCGAACCTTTCGGGTTATTTTTGATTTAATTGTTGTAGGATTCCCACAGCGCACGGAACGCGGGGATCGATCTCTTTATCTGCTCGGTTCTTACGCAATATGAAATACGCACGTAGCCGCCGCAGCCGAAGCTGTCGCTCGGAACCAAGAGCAGCTCATATTTTCTTGCCCTCTCGCAAAATGCCTTTGCATCCGCCTCTGGAGATTTTACGAACAGATAGAATGCTCCGTCCGGCTTCACCGCCGTATATCCTATATCGGTAAGCGCAGAATAGAGCAGGCGTCTGTTTTCGTTGTATACGCTAAGATCGCTGACCTTGCCGAGGATATGCGGTATCATATATTGGAAAAGGCTTGGCGCACAAACGAAACCGAGTGCGCGTCCCGCGCCGCATACCGCCTCGTAAACCGCACCGTGATCGGCACAGCGGGGAGATACCATTATATATCCTATTCTCTCGCCCGGAATCGAAAGCGACTTTGAAAAGGAATAGCACACAATAGTATTATCGCAGTATTTCGGCAGATACGGAACGGTTCCCCCGTCGTAAACAAGCTCGCGGTACGGCTCGTCCGAAATGAGATAAACGGGGTTTTGGTATTTTTCCGACATCCGACCGACAAGCTCGCCGAGTGACCTTGCGTTCTCCTCGGTTATAACTGCGCCCGTCGGGTTGTTCGGGTAATTTACGATGATCGCGCGTGTCCTTTCGGTAAACGCTGCTTCGATCTTTTGAATATCGGGCTGAAAGGTATCCTTCTCCGAATCAACGATCACTACATTCGCTCCCGTCCGCTCAACGAACACGCGGTATTCGGGGAAAAACGGTGCAATCAGGATTACCTCGTCACCCTCGTTAAGGAGTGCGGTAAGCGTTACGGTAAGCGATGCCGCCGCACCAACGGTAAGGTAAAAATCATTTGCCGAAACACAATCGCCGTATGTCGTGTTTATATAGTCGGAAAGGGCAGTGCGAACACCCGCATCACCCTGTGCGGAGGTGTA
>JBGVEZ010000057.1:0-2269 GCA_045120555.1 Eubacteriales bacterium | reverse complement strand
CTCCTCGTTTTTCACGGTTTTTTCCTCAATCAGGAAGAAACCGGCAATACCCAGCGCCACCACAACGGCACCGATAACGGTGAAGATCAGCGTCCTGCGGCGGTGGTAAGTCCCGTAACCTTGTCGCGGTTACGCACGAGGATAGTACCTACACCGAGAAATCCGATTCCCGAAATCACCTGTGCTCCGATACGCATAGCGTCACCGCCAAGCGAAAGTACCTGACAGGAATAAAGTCCGACAAGTGCCGCAACGGCTGCACCTACGCACACAAGGATATGTGTTCTAAGTCCGGCTGCGCGTCCGTGTCTTCCTCGCTCAAGACCGATAAGTCCTCCGAGAAGCAGTGCAAGAAGCACCCGGAATCCAGCCGACCACACGTTAACCTCGTGAAGTAAATCCATTATTTCATCAAAATGCATAATAAAAGTCCCCTTGAAAAATCATTCCTTTTTTGTACCGTCCCCGGCAACGTCTCCTGTGTCATCGGATTCGATGGCGGATTTGAACTTTACACCCTTGGTGGCGTTCAGTCCGTAGGATATAAACCACACAAGAATAACAACTCCCGCAGCAAGTATAAACAGATAGTTTGTGATGCTGCCGACGTGGAACGTGCTGAAATAGATTACCGTGTATATAAAATAGATGATTGCACACACGGACAGAATACTGAAATTATCGGTTGCAATAAGCGAAAGACTGAAAAGAACCGCAACAAGCGAAAACAGCTCGCCGAATGCTTCGCCGAAATAAAGGCTGTCTCCCCAGAATATCGACAGCAGGAAGAGAACCATACCGAATATCAGCATCGAAACTCCGACCACCCATTTTATCGGTATTGCGCTTACCGTAACCGTCTGCACGCTAGGAGCGGGTGGCTCCGGCTCGGGTTCCTTTTTTGCCTTCTCTCCAAACACAAGCTCGTCAAGGCTTATGTCAAATATCTTACTTATTCTTATAAGCTTATCGAGATCGGGAACTGCGGAATCGTTTTCCCATTTTGATACCGACTGACGGGATACCTCAAGAAGGTCTGCAAGATCGGTCTGCGACTGACTTCTCGACGTGCGATGCTTATATATGTTTTCACCTAAGCTCATAATTCCTCCAAATAATCACTAAAGCATTAAAGGCGCAGCCGCGCCTCTAACCTTGATAATATTATACATAATTTCCGAAAAAAAGTCTACCAACCACGCTTTGAACTTTAGCAACCCGCAGTTGCACATCCAAAAATACGCAACGCAAAAGATCATTTTCTGTTTTTATCACTCTTTTACACATCATGATGAGCATTTTTTCACGTATATTATATCATAAATGAAATTACTTGTCAAGTAACTGAAAGCGGTGAAAAAAAGAAGGATGCTTTATAAATTTTAAAAATATATTCAGAAAGGTTGACTTTTGCGTCATGATGTGCTATAATAGTATGCGAAAAAACTCAAGGGAAAATGCAGAAGATGAATTATATCGATATCCATTCACACACAGATCACTCGGACGGAACCTCCACCGTGAATAATTCGCTCACACGTGCGGAAAATGAGGGGCTTTCAATCTTTTCCGTAACCGACCACAACACGGTTGATGCATACGAAGAGATCGCAGAAAAGAGAGCACTGTTTTCGGGAAAGATATTGCCCGGTGTTGAGCTGAGCACAATGTATCTCGGAGAATCGATCGAGGTCCTCGGCTACGGAATTGATCTGAGTAAAATGTCAAAGCTGATCAGCGAAAGCTATTACACCTTCCGCGAAAAGCAGGTGCGCGAAGCAAGGCTTGACACCGAGGCTATGCTTGGATACGGTGTTGTGCTTGATGATTGGTTCGTTGAGGCAATGTTTAATCATCCCGAAACAGTTTTCGATCCCGGCAAAAAAACGAACCGCCCTTATTTGCTTGCCGAAATGAAAAAGCATCCCGAAAATGCAAAATTCTTTAAAAGCGAGGATGAATTTTATTCTCTCGACCGTCACCGTTTCGCAAGAGACTATCTCTTCAATCCCCAAAGCACGCTTTACAGCGATCTTTCGTCACTCTGTCCCGACCTCAATAAGGTCATAGACATGATACACGAATGCGGCGGTCTTGCGTTCCTTGCGCACGCCTTCGTTTATTCGAAGGACTTTATAGGAAAGCTCCCCGAGCTTCTCCCCTACGGCTTTGACGGAATGGAATGCCACTACGGTATATTTACCGCAGAGCAGAAAAAATATATGTCCGATTTCTGCGATGCAAACGGGCTTTATAAGAGCGGTGGCAG
>JBGVEZ010000056.1:0-12709 GCA_045120555.1 Eubacteriales bacterium | reverse complement strand
TGTTGGAAAAGAAAACATTTCCGCTATGATGAATGCGGACGTTTGCGGCTTTGGCGATAATATTATTCTAAGCGACAAGGGAAACTTATCAAATCCGTTGTTTTTCGGACTAATGGACGAAGCTTTACTATTAAAGCACGGTGTACAGCTTCCGAAATTTTTACCTCAGGGTGATGACTGCATTTTTGAGTGGGCAGGACTTCCAAGCGTTTCTATCTGTACTGCAGATCACAATGCCGTTGCGGTGTTTTCTGAAATCGCTCATAAAATTGCCACCGAGCAGCCTATAACCGAGAAGGATCAGGAAGCGTTGATGAGCTTAGACGTGGTAAAAACCATGCATGGCGGTGAATTTGACGATATTTCTTTTTTGAGCAACGAGGCAGTTAAAATGGTAGCTTCTTTCCTGATTGACGGATTACTGAATAGCCGTTATCAGACATAATATTTGTTTGACGAACTTGAATTTATCGAACATTACAAGAATAACCCCCACAGATTTTCTGTCGGGGTTAAATATTTGTTTACTGCGTAGCAAAATATGTCTTGGACCGTCGAGGACGCCGGTCCCTACAATGAGAAATAAGACTTCCTTTTCGTATATCAAGGATATAAGCTACAAATGCTTTCACCCCGACCTTGACGGCTTTATGACCGACGACTATCCGTGTTCGGCAAGAGAAGTTGTCAACCGCATCAACGGCGGAAGGGTGATCACGTCATTGAACGGTCATGCGCAGGAGCAGCACGCGGAGATTTCGATATCAGATCTGCGTTATCCGTGAAGCAGAACGTTTGAGGCGACGTTTGACATAAAAATTGAAGAGGACTGAAGCCTTGCGGTTCGGTCCTCTTCTTTTTTAATTTGTTACGTTATTTCTGGAGAGAATTGCGGATATCGCGGAGAAGCTCAAGCGTTTCAAGCTCACGTGCCTTCTTTGCAGCCTCTTCAGCGGCAGCGGCAGCCTTTGCAGCCTCTTCCTTAGCCTTAGCCTCAGCGGCAGCCTTCTCTGCAGCTTCCTTTTCCTCCTTGGAAACCGAAAGCTCCTTTGCCTTTGCGGCAGCGGATGTAACGATCTTTAAAACAAGGAAGAGAACAGCGGCGATAATAAGGAAGTCGATTATTGACTGAACGAATGAGCCCCAGAGGAGTGCAACCTCGCCCACAATTTTTCCTGTCTCGGGATCCAATGTACCTTCAACAAGAACCCACTTGAGGTCTGTAAGAACAATATTACCCGAAATAAGACCTACGATAGGTGAAATAAAGCCGTTTGTAAACTTTGTGATGATGTCCTTGAATGCGTTTGCAACGATAACACCGATTGCCATATCAACAACGTTACCGCGGTTGATAAACTTCTTGAATTCTTCCCAGAGTCCGAATTTCTTTTTTGCCATTATTATTTTCCTCCGATGAGATATGATTTTGTATATACATTCTATCATAAAATCCGACATATTTCTACAAAATAAAATGAACAATTAATAAATAAAATTTTGAGGTATATTTTTCCGTAATAAATCCGAACGAATCGGCAAAAAATAGGAACGGTCATAAAATATGACGAAAGAAAAATACATGGAGGTTACCATGACACCGAAGAAATTTTTTACAGTTGCGCTTATGTTCATCCTCGCCCTTTCCGTCATTTCGCCGATGGGAATAATCTGCTTTGCACAAACGGATACGGGCAGCGGATCCGGAATGCCCGGGACAAACGTTCCCGATTCGGACATCGGAGGAGCAACGGGAGGACTTGACACCGCCGACGGAACACTTATCCCCGACGTTTCCGATATAGTTACAAATCCTATCGCAGGTACGGAGTCTGATTCTGCCACAAGGACACCCGTTACTACGGGCGCTCCCACGACAACGGCAGGAACAACGTCCGCACCCGAGGACACCGGAGGAGGAATGGGCTGGATCGGTATTATCATTACGGTTGCGGTGATTGCTGCCGTCGTGATTGCTGTCCTTGCACTGATGCCGAAAAAGCAGTAAGAGAGAAGGGGCTGTCTCACTTATTCAGTGAGACAGCCTTCGAATTTGTTTTGACGGTTTTTTTCGTAAAAAACGCTTGATTTTTAGTTGATATTTTTTAAAAGGTATGCTATAATATATACGGCGTGAGCGTTCACCCTGTAAAATAATAAATTTTTCAAAAAAAGGGGATATATAAATGAAAATCAACAGCCTTGAATACTGTCAGAGCCACCTTGGCACGCTTTGCTTTCCTCCCGATAAAAGGGTGATTCTTATTTGCGGAAAAGACTCCGACGCGGCGCTTGATCACATTCGCGTGCTTATCGGTGACGCCGTCAGCATCGGAGAGTCCGATTTGTGTGAGACCTTGTATGCAAGCGTTGAGATCGGAGGTAAAAGCTTTGACGTATGCGGCATACTTAACGCCGACGGGATCGGTAATCACAGGATCGGCGTGGGATATATGCCCGGTGTTTCCTCGGATGCCGTAATAAAAAACGCAGAATACGCAGAGCATCTCTCTCGCATAAGCAACGGTGGTGATAACGTTTTTCTTGCAAGCGAAGCATGCCGCGAGCCTTGCGGACTTCTTTCGGAAAGCGACCGCATCCTTTGTGTACTTGATAGGTTTGTTGACTCCGCTCGCAGAGCTGCCGATCTTGGAGACGAGCGTCCCGTGTTCGTATACGGAGCGTTTGACAGAATAGATGAAGCGGAAAGTCGAAAAAGGCTCGTAAAGGCACTTTTGACGGTCGGAAGGCAGGTGTTTGTTGCTGTTATGTCGCCAAATTCCGTCGGTGAGCTTGCGTACGACGCACCGGATCATTGCTGTATTTTATCAATATAAAAAAGGAGAGAGGTATGAAGGTTGAAATTTATTCACGCGCGGCGGTCGGTGAGCTTATTGAAAACGGATTTCCCGAAAGGACGGTCGTTATAAGCTTCTTCAGCCCGCGCAAAACACGCAGAGACGAGGATATAAGAGTAAGCTATGCGGGCGTGTGTGAGTACGTGGTGTACGTTGCTATCCACGATATTGATATCGAACGTCTCGATGATTACGGATATACCTACGAAACGTATTTCTCCAACGCAGACGAGGCGGCACGTCTTGTATACGACGCCTACCGCAACGGCTATGACGTAATTTGTCAGTGCGATTTCGGTCAAAGCAGAAGCGCCGCCTGCGCCGCAGCCATCCTCGAGCATTTCGAGCATCGCGGGATAGACGTCTTTGCTGACTACAGATACTACCCGAATCAGCTTGTTTTCAACAAAATGATTGACGCGCTTCGTGATTTTGAAAGAGCCGAAGAAAGATCCTGAATTGAACGTTTCAAAAAAGCCTCCGTTGAGGTCTGCTTTTGTCAGATCCTCTGCGGAGGCGTTGCTTTTTATTTATAGTCTGATTCCGATGGCGTCGATCTCGGAATCGGGGATCACTGATTTTTCGACAAAAGATGCGATTGAGCTTGCAAACGTCGTTACGTCGGAGCAGGGATCGGGCGTCGGCGGAATAAGGAGATCTGTTGCCCTGTACGGATAGCTCGACCACGGAGCGGTTACCGCCAGCATAAGCGGGGAAGCGTTATTTGCGTTCGTACCGTCAACGCCGTCGGGAATGTTACCGTACAGCATTTTGGGTTGTTTTTTGCATTTTTTGAGGATCTTTTGCGTTTCCTCGTCGCTTGAGGTAAGGAGGACGATTCCATCGACCTCTTTGTATTTGCTGTCAATATCGAGTGCAAGTGCCTCGTTTGACGTTACTGCAACAGGATATCCCCCTTTTTCGAGGCAGGCGATATCAGCAATGATCCTGTCGAGAGCCCCTTCTCCGAAATGGGCAAATATTGTCATTTTTCTTTCGGGGTAACACACGCTTTCGCATTCCTCCGAAACGATTCCCGCCGCCGCGCACAGGAGAGGTGATCCAACGCAGATCATTCTGTCAAAGGGAAGAATGTCTTTCGTGCCGTATGCTGCAATCCCCACTGCGCTTATTTCGTCGCAAAGAAGCACGCGTTCTATTCCGCACAGTCTGCAGGCTGATGCGGTATCCGGCATCAAGGTCGCACGGTTGAGAGAAAGGGTCAGGTTGCAGACACCGCAAATGCCCGCAAGCACGCCGAGTGCAAGTATTTCGACAGGTGATGCACCGTCGCACAATCTGACAAGAAGGCTATTTACCGGTGTGTAGCCTGCGGAGAGAAGTCTGTTAACGGTCGGCTCGTACGCTCTTTTTAAGTGAACGGACAGCTCTCTGAGAAAAAGAAAATACCTCGGGTCGCTCCTTTGGACGAGTGCCTTTATCTCACGGCGGTCAAGGATGCTTACCTGTGAGCCTCGCGGATCGACACTTGCCGCGCGAAGCGTTTTTTCGACGTTTAAAAGCTCCTGTGCCTCCGGTATTTTTGCGGCGCACAGCTTGTATATTTCGGACGCTTCTCCGTGAGAAGAATAAAGGAGTTTCATGACGTTAACCTCAAAAAATTACAAATTACGTAATTATTGTAGCATACCTACCGCAAAATATTGTGTATTTTTAAATAATATTATGTAAACTTTTAATAAGGCGGCGCAGATCACCTCTTCTGCGAAAAAACTTTTCTTTAACAAATTTTAAAACAGAGGCTTTATCCCTTGACAAAAAACTCGTTTTGTTATATAATATATATAATTATGTCTTTGATATTTTATATATGCGGTGATTTACCGCTTTGCAATACAGGAAAGTGAACCGAAATGTTTGAATATAAAAAGCTTCCCCTTGCAAAAGGGGCATATATTGATTGCATAAAATGCGATAAATTCCGTTTTTCGCTTATATGTATTACGCTCCTGCTCGGAAGGCTTACCCTTCCCGAAAAAAAGGCGCTTTACGTTTTATGCACGATGATGGAGCGCTCGTGCGCAAGGTGTCCGTCTCCGTCGGAATTTGACGTTGCGACCGGAATGCTTTACAACGCGATGATCTCCTTCGGATTTTCCGAGGAGAGCGGAGGAGAGGTTCTGATGACGGCGAGTGCCGATTACGTGGGGGGCGCTCTTTTCGGAGAGCCGCTTATGGAGAAGTCTCTTGACTTTATGTGTGAATGTATGAGAAAGCCGGTTATCGGAACCGAGGCGTTTGAAGGAGTATTTTTTGACGCGTTGGACTACATTCGCGGAAGCGTTCTCGGTGATTCCGGAGATCCCGAAGCCTTCGCTTCGCTGAGATATTCCGATTTCACGGATATCAAGCTAAAAAATATATCCTCGCTTCTCAGCTTCGAGGAGAAGCAGACTATCCCCGAAACGGTAACGCCGGATGACGTTCGGAGTATTTTTGAGCGTATAAACGATGCGTGCTGTGTATATGGATTCTTTATAGGCGTTGAGGAACCGCAGACGGTCGTTGACGCCGTAATGCGGAGATTTGACAGCTTCGGTACGTTCATTCCGCAAAAAGGAGAGCCGTATCGCGGAGAGACGGTTAAGGTTACGGACGGTCCGCTCGGAGGAATGACGAGAATGTATATGGGATTTTCCCATACCGCACCGAGAGCTGTGGCGGTAATGCTTGCCTCTTACCTCGGATCGTGTCCGCAGTCAAGGCTTTTTACCGTTCTTCGCGAGGAAAAACGGTACTGCTATTCGGTTTCGGCGTATTGCTCGGCTCCCGGTGTTATAACCGTCTCTGCGGCGGTAAGCCCGACGACCGAGGAAAAGGCAAGGGAAGCGGTGCTTCAGATAATTGATGAGACGGCAAAGAATATTGATCCTGCTATTTTTAGGGCGGCAAAGGAATCGGCTGTCCTTACCGCGCGCGAGGTCTTCGATTCAAGAAGCCTTTGTGAGAGCTGCTGCTTTTCGGCGTATATACGGCAAAGAGAGGATCCTTTCTCTCTTGCAGACGAGCTTTCTGAGGTAAGCGAGGCTGATATAATGGAGGCGGCGTCCGCTATTCGTCTTTCGCTTGATTATACCTGCAAGGGTAACAGCCCCGTGCAATCCCGTAGGGGTTATACGAAGGGAGATTGGATAGACGGATGAGTAAGATGAGCAAAATGAGTAAAATGAAGGATGCGTCCACCGAAAGATCAAGAGCTTTGACAAATAAGAGCTACGATTATTTTACCTATCACCCCGACGCCGCACCGTCAAGGGTGTATACCTGCTCGCTTACGGGTGAGAAGCTTTATGAGTTTACGTCCCCGTGCGGTGCAAGGCTTTATTATATGCATAAAAACGTCCACCTGTCTGCGGGAGTTGCGTCTGTCCCGTACGGGGGTGCCGACGATCACGTTTCGACAAAAATGGGACGCAGAGTTGTATCACTTGCCGGTTGCGCGCATTTTGCGGAGCATATGCTTTTTACCGGTAAGGGAGGGTGGATGGAGCGTTTTATTGCGCTTGGTGCGGAAGCAAACGCTTACACGTCTGCAGAAAGTACGGCGTATTGCTTTACTTCGGGTACAGAGGCAGGGACCGTCAACGGATTTTCCGAGCTTATGAAGATGGTCATAAGACCCGAATTTGATCCCGCGCAGACCGAAAAGGAGCGCGAAATTATCCTGCGCGAGCTTGGCGAGGACGACGACGTTTTCTATGAGGGAAGAAAAAGGGTTATTGAAATGCTCTTTTCACGCGGCTGTATACGCCGAGATCCCGGAGGAAGCGCAAAATACGTAAGGCAGATAACAAACGAAATGCTTCAGGGAATATACGACGTTGCGTATAAGCCGGGAGAATTTGTTTTTACACTTATATCGAACGTGGGTGTAAATAACGCAAGGGGCGTTTTTGAAACCAATCTGCTCGGCGAAAAATATGCGGGAAGCGTGATCCATTCCTATCGCAGGAACGTTCCGCGCAACGACAGAAAATGTGAAAGCTTTGCCAATGCAAGCGGAACGGTCGCATTCTTCTGCGGAATTGCGGCGGATATATCCGCGCTGATAAATAATAACCCCGGAAGAAAGCACGCAAGTGCATACGTGTATACTTCAATGCTGAACTCGATGCTGCTTGACCGCTCCGAGCCGCTTTTTAATCGGCTTTGCGAGGAGGTTGAGGGGATATACGGAGAGTTCGTTTCTGATACGGAGATACGTGATAACGATTGCGTTATCACGGCAAATTTGATGTGCGAGGACCCCGCGGCCGTCGCGGAAGCCTTTGAACGCATTTTTGCGGAAATGAAGAATAGCGGAGAGCTTTTTGAGTTCTCAAGCTTTGAAAGTAAGAGGAGAGTGCTGTCTGCCGATTATCTGACGGTGCTTGAATCCCCTTCCGAGGCGGCAATCGCCATTTCCGAATACGCACAAAGAGGCGAATGCTTCTTCGATACGATCGAAATAATACAATCGCTTGATATAGAAGCATTCAGAGATTTCGCAAGGGCGGCACTTGGAAACGCTCGCATAGTTTATGCCGCATCAAAACCAAAACAACCAAAGGAGAATAAAAAATGACAAAGGTATCATTCCCCGGTCTCGGGATCGGAGAGATAGAAATAAACCCCGTGGCAATATCGTTCGGTGACGTTGAAATACGTTGGTACGGACTTATAATCTGCCTTGGTATGATCCTTGCGGTGCTTTACGTAATGCTCCGCGCAAAGCAGAAGGGAATATCGGTTGACGACGTTCTCGATATCGCGCTTGTTATAATTCCGTGCGGAATAGTGGGTGCAAGGCTTTACTACGTAATCATGGAATTTGACCGCTATCTTTATACTGACGGTGATTTTTGGAAGAACCTCGGGCAGACCTTGCTTAATATAGTCTCTGTCTGGGAGGGGGGACTTGCTATCTACGGCGGAATAATTGCGGGCGGTATCGCACTTGTTTGCGTTGCAAAAAAGAAAAAGATTAATACGTTTACCGTTCTCGATATGGTCGCTCCCGCAGTCATGATCGGTCAGATCCTCGGAAGATGGGGTAACTTCTTTAACGGTGAGGCTCACGGCGGCGAGACCGAGATATTCTGCCGTATGGGTCTTTGGGAAAACGGAGAGCAGATATTCGTTCATCCCACTTTCCTCTATGAATCGCTCTGGAATCTTTGCGGCTTCGTTATCGCAAACGTGCTTTACAAAAAGAAAAGGTTTGAAGGACAGATATTCTTCTTCTACATCGCGTGGTACGGATTCGGAAGAATGATAATAGAGCAGCTCCGTACAGACTCGCTCATGGTTGGCGTATTCAGAATAAGTCAGGTCGTGGGATTTGTCTGCTTTATAGTCGGAACTGCTTGCATAATAGTGTTCGGTAACCGCGCAAAGGCAGAGAAGGCTGCCGAAACGGTGGAGTATTCTTCCGTTTACGCAAGACTCAGAAAGCATGGGTCCGAGGACGAGGCGGAAGCAAAGACGGATAAGGAGCTTGAGGAACAGGCGCATGAGGACGAAATTCTTTCAAGACTTATCAAAAAGGATGAACCTAAAGAGAGCTCCATCGTGGATGACGACGAGTAACGAAAACAAAAAACAGAGGTAAATGATATGGCAAAAATAATGAGCGGCAAGGAGGTCAGCGCAAGCAAGAGACTCCAGATCGCCGCAAAATGTAAGGAATACGCACAAAATCATGATGGTAAGGTGCCCGGTCTTGCGGTTATAATCGTCGGAAACGATCCCGCAAGCGCAGTGTACGTAAGAAACAAGGCAAAGGGCTGTCATGATGTTGGGTTTAAATCGTGGGTGTACGAGATGCCCGAGGAAACGACTCAGGAGGAGCTTGATGCGCTTATTCTTAAGCTTAATTCTGACGAAGAGGTAAACGGTATCCTCTGTCAGCTTCCGCTCCCGAAGCACCTTGACGAAAAGCACGTAATTAACCTTATCGACAAGGACAAGGACGTTGACGCTTTCCATCCCTATAACGTCGGAAAAATACTTGAGGGCGATTACAGATTCCTGCCCTGCACTCCGGCAGGCGTTATGGAGATACTTCGCTATTACGGTATCTCTCCCGAGGGCAAGAACTGCGTCGTTGTGGGAAGATCGAATATCGTCGGCAAGCCGATGGTCATGCTCCTTCTCCACGCAAACGGAACGGTCAAGATATGCCACAGCCGCACGCCCGACCTGAAATCTGCATGCAAGGAGGCGGATATCCTCGTTTGTGCTATCGGTAAACCGAAATTCTTTAACGCGGAATACGTAAAGGACGGTGCGGTTGTTATCGACGTCGGAATAAACCGCGACGAAAACGGAAAGCTCTGCGGTGACGTTGATTTTGATTCCGTTGAGCCTGTCGCGTCATACATAACGCCCGTTCCCGGCGGCGTAGGTCCCATGACCATTACAATGCTTCTCGACAACACCATGCGTGCCGCAGAGGCAAATATATAAATTTTATGCAAAGAGAAAATTATGCAGACAAAAGAGATAAAGCACTATAAAGATTCTGAAAAGGCTATAGAGGCGGTCAAAAAATACGTTTCGCAGTTTGAGCTGATACACGAAAGAAAGCCCTGTGGCGCGGTTATGACCTTCGGATGTCAGCAGAACGAGGCGGACAGCGAAAGAATGCGCGGTGTTCTTTCCGACCTCGGCTATGATATCGTCGCCGAGCCTGAGGATGCCGATATAATTCTTGTAAATACCTGCGCCGTCCGCGAGCACGCGGAAAAGAAGGTCCTTTCGGTGATCGGAACGTACAAGCATCTGAAAAAGGAAAAGCCGCATCTGATGATAGGCGTTTGCGGCTGTATGAGCGCGCAGGAATCAAGACGCGAGGAGCTTAAACGCAGCTATCCTTACGTTGATTTTGCAACAGGTCCTGCCGCCGCGCACAGACTCCCATCGCTTATCGCGGAAAGACTTCGCGGAGGAAAGCGCAATTTCGCGTATATTGCCGAGGACGATATCTGCGAACAGGTTCCTACGGTAAGGGATAAGTCATACGCCGCGTGGGTAAACATCATGCACGGCTGTAACAATTTCTGCACCTACTGCATCGTTCCGTACGTTCGCGGCAGAGAGAGAAGCAGGCACAGAGAGGACATCCTTGCCGAATGCGAGCGTCTTATCTCCGAGGGCGTTAAGGAAATAACCCTTCTCGGTCAGAACGTAAACTCATACGGCAGAGGACTTTACGAGGATTACGATTTTTCGGATCTTCTTCGCGACGTCTGCTCGCTTGACGGTGATTTTACCGTCAGATTTATGACGAGCCACCCGAAGGACGCAACCGAAAAGCTGTTCCGTACCATAGCACAATGCCCGAAGGCGGCACGTCACTTCCACCTTCCTCTCCAGTCGGGGAGCACGCGCATCCTTAAGGAGATGAACAGAAAATACACCTTTGAGGCGTATTACGAAAAGATAAAGAAGCTCCGCGAGCTGGTTCCCGATATTGCGATAACGAGCGATATAATCGTTGCATTCCCCGGTGAGACGGAGGAGGATTTTCAGAAAACGCTTGATGCGGTGGCTCTTGTAGGTTACGATATGCTCTATTCCTTCATCTATTCGCCGAGAAAGGGAACTCCTGCCGCAGAATACGAAGGTCAGATACCGAAGGAAATTTCGTCCGAGAGATTTGCGCGCCTTCTTGAGGTACAGAACGCCGAGGCGAGAAAGAGAAACGAGCCCTACGTCGGAAGAACGGTAAGAGTTCTTTGCGAGGGCGAGAGTAAGACCGACAGCACCGTCTGTGCGGGCAAGACCTCGTCGGGCAAGATAGTATTCTTCCCTGAAAAGAAAAATGCGGGAGATCTTGTAAACGTCAAAATCGAACGCTGTGACGCGTATTCCCTTTACGGAAACGCGGAAAACTAATAAAACAAAAAAACTTATATACGAAAGGAAATTATAAAAATGACAATTCACGAGCTTGCAGTTGAAATAGGAAAGGCTATAAAGGCAGACGAAAGAATGGTAAGACTTAATGCAGCAAGAGCTGCATACGAGGCAAACGAGGAGCTTGGAAGCGCACTCATGGAATACGAGATCCAGCAGAGAGCACTTGCCGACGAATACACAAAGGCTGACAGAGACAACGAGCTTATCGAAGCTGTACAGAAGAGGATCGATTTCCTCTATGAGAAGATCACGGGCTCTGCGGAATACAAGGAGATGCTCGCTGCAGAGGAGGCGGTTAACGCTCTTATGAACGAGGTAAATACCACCATCACAACAGAGATCACCGGAGAAGCACCCTGCACTCACGATTGCTCCTCCTGCAGCCACCATTGCCACGGCTGATAAATACAGAGTCGTAAATTGCCAAAGGACGACAAAATTTAAAGAAAGAACGGTCATACTATGACACCAATGATGGAGCAGTATCTCCAGATAAAGAGAGACTACCAAAATTATATACTTTTTTACCGTCTCGGAGATTTCTACGAGATGTTCTTCGAGGACGCGATAACGGCTTCAAGGGTGCTTGATCTCGTGCTTACCGGAAGAGATTGCGGAGAGGCGGAAAGAGCCCCCATGTGCGGTATTCCGTACCACGCCTCCGAGGGTTATATAGGAAAGCTCATTAAGGCGGGCTATAAGGTTGCCATTTGCGAGCAGGTTGAGGACCCGAAGACGGCAAAGGGGCTTGTAAAGCGCGACGTTATACGTGTCGTTACACAGGGAACTCTCGTTGAATCCGATCTTCTCAACGAGGCGAAAAACAACTATCTCTGCTCGATATGCTTTTCGGGCACAGAGGCTGCACTTGCCTTTGCGGACGTTTCGTGTGCCAGCCTTTGTGCCACCGTTCTCAGCGCGGACGGTGACCTTTGCGACAAAATAATCAACGAGATCTCCACATTCTGCCCGAGCGAGATAATCATGAACGAGAACATCGACCGCTATCAAAAGCTCGGTCAGTTCATAAGAAACCGCCTCGGTGCGGGAATTTCGGACGAGAGCGGCGGACGCTTTGACTACACGCCCTGCTCGCAGATTGCGATCGAGCAGTTCGGCGCGGACGTAATAGGAGAGAACGTAAAGAATGTTCCCCTTATATCCGCTATCGGCGGTGCGCTTTCCTATCTTGCAGAGGTACACCGCTCGAGAATCCCTAATATCAAAGAGCTTCGTATATACAAGGAAAGCCAGTACGTTGATATAGACGCAAATACAAGAAGAAGCCTTGAGCTTTGTGAGGGAATGAGAACGGGAGAAAAGAAGGGAAGCCTTCTCTGGGTGCTTGACAAAACGAACACCGGCCCCGGTGCGCGCCTTCTCCGAAGATTCGTTGAGCAGCCGCTTACCGATATTGCGGAGATAACGAGAAGACAGAACGCCGTCGGCGAGCTGAAGGATTCGTTTATGAAGAGAAGTGATATCGAGGACAAGCTCGATTCGGTCATGGACCTTGAACGCCTTCTCACGAAGGTTATATGCGGCAACGCAAACGCGAGAGATCTCTTCGGAATCGCAACGACTCTCCGTGTTATGCCGTCTATCCGCGCTATCCTTGAGGATTCACAGTGCAGCGAGCTTAAGAGAATTTACGACAGTATAGATTGCCTCCACGCTCTTGAATCGGAAATTTCGGATACGCTCGGTGACGATCTTCCTTTCTCCGTACGTGAGGGCGGTATGATACGCAAGGGCTACGATGAAAATCTTGACCGTCTCCGCGAGGCTGTTGATAACGTCAACGGCTGGCTTGAAAGGATCGCCAACGAGGAGAGGGAGAAGACGGGTATCCGTACACTTAAAATCGGATATAACCGCGTCTTCGGCTACTTTATCGAGGTGTCGAAATCCTTCATGGAGCAGGTGCC
>JBGVEZ010000055.1:0-6865 GCA_045120555.1 Eubacteriales bacterium | reverse complement strand
AAAAGCTGGATAAGCTTTCCGAAACGTATCCAATCTTTTCGTATACTGATTGTACATGCCCATATGTAAAGAAAATTCAAAAAATAGCGAATGATTCGTCATTGCTTGATGATGAAGACAGCACTTGCTTTGTTTTGATAGGAAGCAGTGCACATCCGGAGGTCATATCGATCCTCAGCTATTTTAAAGGTGAAAAGTTTGTCTTTTCATCACTTGCGGAGCTTAGCAACGCTTTTACTAACGGGGATATCCCGTGTGATAAAAAAAGAGTTGTTATGGTATCGCAAACAACTATGGATAAGAGGGAGTGGGACAGTTGCTCGGCGTTTGCCAAGGAAAGCATTCCCAACGTTATTATCCATGATACAGTTTGTAGTGTAACGGAAACACGCCAGGCAGAAGCCGCTTTACTTGCCAAAAAGTGTGCTTTTATGATTGTCATCGGCGGTAAAGACAGCTCGAATTCCAAGAAGCTTTACCGTATATGCAAAGAAAATTGCGAAAACACAGTTTTTATAGCCGATTGCAGCGAACTTGGAAAACAAATTCCGTATAATATCCACGGCGACGTGGGCATAGTCGCGGGAGCATCTACTCCCGGAGACATAATAAGGGAGGTATTTAAAACCATGAGTGAAATCAAAACAAACTCAGAAAACTTCGACGAGCTCCTCGAAAGCTCGTTCAAAACTCTTAATACAGGAGATATAGTGGTCGGCACAGTCACATCCGTAACCAAGGCAGAGATTCAGCTCGATCTCGGCGCTAAAGTTACCGGCTTCATCAAGTCTGAACAAGTAACAGATGACCCCTCCTGCAACCTTGAGGAGATGTTCAAGGTAGGAGACGAGATTGAAGCATTCGTTATTCGTGTAAGTGACGTTGACGGTGTTGCAACTCTTTCCAAGAAGAGAGTTGACGCAGACAAGAACAAGATTCGCATTGCAAACGCAAAGGATAGCGGCGAGATCCTTTCCGGTAAGGTTGCATCCGCAGTTAAGGGCGGTGTAATCGTTGTTTCTGACGGTGTTAACGTATTCGTACCTGCATCTCAGACAGGCGTTCCGAAGGACGGCGACCTCAATTCTATCGTTGGCACAGACGTAAGATTTAAGGTTATCGAAACCAAGGATGACGGCAGACGTGCTATCGGTTCCATCAGACTCGTTCTCCGCGAGGAGCTCAAGGCAAAGAAGGAAGCTTTCTGGGCAGAGATCGAAGAGGGCAAGCAGTACACAGGTACAGTTAAGAACCTCACATCCTACGGTGCATTCGTAGACCTTGGCGGCGTTGATGGTATGGTTCACAACACCGAGCTTTCTTGGAAGCGCATCAAGAGCCCTGCAGAGGTTGTTAACGTTGGTGACACCATCACAGTATTCGTTAAGGAATTCGACGCTGAAAAGAAGAGAATCTCTCTCGGCTACAAGACAGAAGAGGACAATCCCTGGTACATATTCACAACCAACTACAACGAAGGCGACGTTGTATCCTGTGAAATCGTAAACATTGTTCCTTTCGGTGCATTCGCAAGAATCATTGACGGCGTAGACGGCCTTATCAGAATCTCCCAGATCGCTGATAAGAGAATCGAGAAGATCGAAGATCACCTTACCGTTGGTCAGGTTGTAAATGCTAAGATCCTTGAGATCAACACAGAAAAGCATAACGTAAACCTTTCTATCCGTGCACTTCTTAAGGAAGAGGCTGAGGAAGCTTCCGAGGATGCTGAATAATCTCGAAGAGAGATCATGATTTGTGGGCTGTGTAGGGATAGATCCTTGCACAGCCCCTTTTTTAAGAATATGAATACAGAAAAGATAAAAGTATATACAAAGATCGCAGTATCGGAGCTTATAGCGGCAGCCGAACTCAAAAAGGGAAGCATACTTGTTATCGGATGCTCTTCAAGCGAGGTCGTTGGCGGCAATATAGGTAAATGCTCAAGCATTGAGGCGGCAAGAGCGGTATATGACGGAGTATCAGACGCTTTAGCACTCGAAAAAGAAGAGATATACCTTGCCGTTCAATGCTGTGAGCATCTGAACAGAGCACTTGTGGTTGAACGCGAGTGTGCAGAAAAATACGGCCTTGAGATTGTTGCAGTAGTTCCGCATCCTCATGCAGGCGGTGCGTTTGCAACGGTAGCTTATCAAAGCTTTAAGGATCCGTGCGTCGTTGAATATATCAAGGCAGATGCAGGCCTCGATATCGGCGGCGTTCTTATCGGTATGCATCTGAAGCACGTTGCAGTGCCGGTGCGTCTTTCAACCTTAACAATCGGTGATGCAATCATCATTGCGGCGAAAACGAGACCGAAGTATATCGGCGGAGAAAGAGCGATTTACAAATAAAATTATTGGGAGTGCCTCACGGATCATGGTGAAGCACCCCCCTTTTTTAATGTTTTTCAATTATTTTGTCGATTATTCCGTATTCAAGCGCCTGCTGTGCTGTCATGTAATTATCTCTCTCGGTGTCGCGTGCAATTTCCTCGATCGGTCTGCCCGTCCTCTCCGAAAGGATCGTATTCAGCTTGTCACGGGTACGCAGGATAAGATCTGCTTGTATTTTTATATCGGAGGCTTGTCCCTTGGCACCGCCGAGCGGCTGATGGATCATGATCTCGCTATTCGGAAGTGCAATTCGTTTACCTTTTGTTCCTGCAGCTAAAAGGAATGCTCCCATGCTTGCTGCCATTCCGATACAGATAGTAGACACGTCGCATTTGACAAACTGCATTGTATCGTAAATCGCCATACCGTCAGTTACAGATCCGCCCGGGCTGTTGATGTAGAACTGTATATCAGCATCCGGGTCCTCAGCTTCAAGGAAGAGCATCTGAGCAACAATCAGAGACGCTGTTGCCTGATTTACTTCCTCTGACAGCATTATGATTCTGTCCTTGAGAAGACGGGAATAAATATCAAATGAGCGTTCGCCTCTGCTTGTCTGCTCAATTACCATCGGAACAAGCGAGTTTTGAACGTGAATACCGTGTTTGGATGTAAGCATATTGTTTTACCTCTCCTTCGTTAATTTTCCTTTATAAATTCTATTTTGCCATCTGATGCTTTTGCGACAAATTTGTCTCCTGCTTGAATTTTGCTTTCAAGAAGCATATTGGCGAAGTTATCCTCGATAAGGCGTATTATGGCACGGCGTAAGGGCCTTGCTCCGTATTTGGCGTCGAAGCCCTCATGAGCGACAAGATCGATCACGCTTTCATCGAAATCGAGGCTATAATTTATATTTTGAATACGATTCTTAACCTCGTCAAGCATTAGACGCGAGATCTTTCTGATACATGCTTCATCGAGCGGGTTGAATACGACGACCTCGTCGATACGGTTGATGAATTCGGGACGGAAGGTGTTCTTCAGCGCTTGATTTGACCGTTTCAGCTGATCCTCACGCGATGCCTCATCCTTTGCATCATTTGAAATAAATCCAAGCGAACGTGACTTTGCAGTGCTTTCTGCTCCAAGATTTGACGTCATTATAATAACGGTATTTCTGAAATCAACGCGTCTTCCTTGGGAATCGGTCAGAATACCGTCCTCAAGAACCTGCAAAAGAATATTGAAAACGTCCGGATGCGCTTTTTCGATTTCGTCGAGCAAAACGACCGAATAAGGCCTCCTGCGGATCTTTTCTGTTAGCTGTCCGCCCTCCTCGAAGCCGACGTAACCGGGAGGTGAGCCGATAAGCTTTGAAACGCTGTGCTTTTCCATATATTCTGACATGTCAAGACGTATCATTGATTCTTCGTTTCCGAAGAGATTTGCCGCCAAAGCTTTTGTAAGCTCTGTTTTGCCGACACCGGTGGGGCCCATGAATATAAAGGATCCGATCGGTCTTTTCGGGTCTTTAAGACCGGTGCGACCTCGTTTCACTGCTTTAGCTACTGATTCGCATGCCATGTCCTGCCCTATAACACGAGCCTTAAGATCTTTTTCGAGATTCAAAAGCTTCTCGCCTTCATCGAGTAGTATCTTACTTACGGGAATGCCTGTCCATTGTTCAACTACCTCTGCGATGTCACTTTCCTTAAGAACGTCATCCTTTGAGGATTTGTCGCCGGAAATGCTTTGTGATAGATCCTCAAGCTGCTTCTTTACCGAAAGCTCCTTGTCTCTGAGTGACGCCGCTCTCTCGAAATCCTGCGCAAGGACTGCCTCCTCCTTTTCGCGGCATATTTCCGCAAGCTGTAATTCAAGATCCTTTACCTCCTTGGGCGGAACGTGAAGGCTGATCTTCACCTTGCTTGCCGCCTCGTCGATAAGGTCGATTGCCTTATCCGGAAGATATCTGTCGGAGATATATCTGACAGACAGCTCGACAGCCGCCTTTATTGCCTCGTCTGTAATTTTGATTTTATGATGCGCTTCGTATTTATCCTTCAAGCCTTCGAGGATTTTTATTGCGTCCTCACTTGACGGTTCTCCGACATTGACAGGTTGAAATCTACGTTCAAGCGCGGCGTCCTTCTCGATATATTTTCTGTATTCGGAAATCGTTGTTGCACCGATTATCTGAATATCACCTCTTGAAAGTGCGGGCTTGAGAATGTTTGCTGCGTCAAGTGCGCCCTCCGCTTCGCCTGCATGGACGATCATATGGATTTCATCAATGAAAATAATAATATTTTTATTGCTTGAGACCTCCTGCATGATGTTCTTCAGACGTTCCTCAAATTCACCCCTGTATTTCGATCCCGCGATCAATCCGGCAAGATCAAGCGTGAATATAGTCTTATTGATCAGAAGCTCGGGAACGTCACCGCTTGCAATGCGCTGTGCTAAGCCTTCAACAACTGCTGTTTTGCCTACACCCGGCTCGCCGATAAGACACGGATTGTTTTTTGTCCGTCTGGAGAGTATTTGTATTACTCGCTGGGTTTCGATATTCCTTCCGATTATCGGGTCAAGCTTGCCGCTTTTGGCAAGCTCGGTTAGATTTCTTCCGTAGCTTGACAGTGTAGGACAATCCTCGACCCCGTTTTTATTTTGTGTTTTATCCTTGGGATGTGATTCTCCCGACGGAGAGACGTAATCGTTTCCCGCACTAAGATAAGCGTATAGCTCCTTGATTATATCCGAAACGTTGCATCCTATATTGTTAAGCAATAGATATGCGACCGAATCTGTTTCACTCAGCAGAGCAAGAAGAAGATGCTCCGTACCGATGAAGCTGTTTCCGAATTTCTGTGAAAGAATTGCGCTGCTTTCGATGACCTTTTTGCAGCGTGGTGTCATATCACGTGAGCTGACGTCACTTTGCGAGCCTCTACCAACGATGGTCAGTATTTGTTCGGTTATCTTTTCTATGGTTACGCTATGCTTTAATAGTGCTTTGGCTCCCGCGCTGTCGCTTTCGTTGAGTATTCCCATCAAAAAATGCTCCGTGCCTATATACGTGTGTCCGAGCTGTCTTGCAATCAAAACGGCAGCGTTTAATGCGTTTTGGGCTTTCTTTGTAAATGATATGCTCATTTTCATAAATCCTTTCTTGAATTATTTGTACTAAAATATTTTTCTTAAATACTCAGATCGGTATTTGTCGCGTTCATTCGTTGTATTTAATTCACCGTCGGCGTTTTCTGTGAGTGTGTGGGGAAGCACGGACAGTAAAATTTTGTACAGCTTGCGGCAATCCGTATTAGCGGCGACAAGACCTGCTGAAGTTCCTAACATTGCCTTTGATATCAGGTGTACCGATTCTGATGACGACATGGTATAAGATGAATGGAGTAAACCGATTGCTCGCATACAATCGTCTGTGTAAGCGTCGCGATTACTTGCAATTAGCTTTTGTTGTTCTGTTGCTTCCGCGTCTTCAAGCTCTTTTACCGTTTTTTCAACAGAACGGATAATTTCTTCCTCTGTTACTCCAAGAGTGATGCTGTTTGATATCTGATACAGTGAAGCCGACGCGGCTGTGCCTTCTCCGAATAGCCCGCGTACTGTTATGCCTCGGCTCGAAAGCGCACTTGCAAGTGATTGTACTCCGCTTATACTCGTTATGGCGGGAAGAAACATAAGAACTGATGCACGTATTCCGGTTCCGAGATTGGTCGGACATTTCGTGACGTAGCCATATCGATCATCAAACATAAAATCAATATGCTCCGAAAGTATATTTTCTATCCTTTGCGCGTTTGCAAGCGAATTGTACAGATCCAAGCCTTCAGCAAATGCCTGAATTCTTATATGGTCTTCCTCTCCTACCATGACGGAAATTGATCTGTCGTTGCTCAAAAACAGAGCACGCCTTCTGTCTGATTCGGCAAACTCGCGGCTGACAAGATGCTGTTCTACGAAAGCATTCTTTTTATTATCCGGCAAATGTGAAAAATTTATATACGAATACTCATTTCCGAGCGCGCCTCTGACCTCGTCTATCATTCCAAGAGCCTCCGAATCTGAAAGCTTATCACAGAATGGAAACCCCTTTATGTTTCTCGCTATGCGTACTCTCGATGAAAGACAAAGCTTATTGTCCATTTCCGGTCTCTCCCTTCAGTTCGTTGATCTTATCGCGTATTTGTGCCGCGTCCTCGTACCGCTCATCCAAAATTGCAGAGTTAAGATCTTTTTTTAACTTTTCTAATGTATCATTATAAGGTACGTGACTGCTTTTCTTATTTGTTACAGCGATTGAAGACGGTCGCTTTCCTCTATGAATTGCAGAACCGTGTATTTTGGTAAGATAATCCGACAGATCCGAGCCGAAGGACGAATAGCACTCGGGACAGAATGGTGCTTCTCCGGAAATAAGAGCTTTTAACGTCGTACCGCATCTTGAGCATTGTGCAGCCTGTTGATTATGCTGTGTCAGATGATTTTTGCATTCATCACACAGG
>JBGVEZ010000054.1:0-2836 GCA_045120555.1 Eubacteriales bacterium | reverse complement strand
GCATATCGTCTATCATGCTTTCGTAAAAATCGGTGGCCTTTTCGGTTTCCTTTCGGTCAGCCTGCTTTTTTTCATTCTTTTTACTGAACATATAGCTTTCCTCCGTTTTGTATCCGAAATCACGGATCGGTTTCGGGATTATTTTGAGTGGAACTGCTTTGCTACCTCGCTCATTATGATCGCCGCCGCATTGGAGACGTTCAGCGAGTTTACCTTTCCGTATTGTGGAATGGATATTATAAAATCACATTTTTCTCGGACAAGGCGGGAAACTCCGTTACCCTCGCTTCCGAGAACGATAGCTGTGGGAGCATCGAACTTATGCTCGTAGTAGGGCTTACCGTCCATATCTGCGGCATAGATCCAGAGTCCGCATTCCTTCAGCTCGTCTATAGCCGCGCTGACGTTTGTTGCCTTTGCGATAAGCATTCCCTCAAGCGCACCCGCACTCGCCTTTGAGACGGTTGCGGAAAGTCCGACCGAGCGTCTTTTCGGGATTATCACTCCGTGTGCGCCGAGGCAGTCTGCGCTTCTGATTATCGCACCGAGGTTGTGAGGGTCATTTATTTCGTCGCAAACAACGACGAATGGCTTTTCTCCTCGTTCTGCTGCAAGCGCGATTATATCGGAGATCTCGCAGTAATCCTTTTCTGCGGCAAGTGCGATTATACCCTGATGTGCCGCGCCGCCGCACATTGTGTCGAGCTTTTGCTTTTCCACCTCGACCGTAACGATCCCTCTTGCAGATGCTTCCGCAACAAGCGGTATGACCGAGCCTGTTCGTTCTCCGCGCTGGATGAAGATCTTATCGATCGCTCTTCCCGAGGCAAGGAGCTCACGGACGGGGTTACGTCCGATGACTATGTCGCTTCTTTCCTCAAGCTGTGCGGTATCCCGGAAGCTTTCTCTTCTCGGTGCACCGCCTCTTCCGCCTTTACCGCCCTTACCGCCGGTGGTGCCTTTTCCGTGTTTTTTATTGTCGTACATGATTTTTACCTCAAAACATATCGTTGTGCCGACTGCATAGTAAGCTTTCGTAAGCACAATTATACTATTATACACTATATTATAACATAAAAGCGCGGCTTTGTACAGATGTTTTTAGAAACTTTTAGGAAAATTTCAGAAAAGTTTTTTTTCTGATCAAAAAAAGCCCCCGTAAACGCGTGCGGTAACACAAGTTTTCGGGGGACTGTATTTTTTATCGTGTAAATGCGTTTATTCCTATTGAGTTAACTCCTTTTGGAATATCGGGATAAGTGAGTGAGGCGCATTTCGCAAACGCTTCGTTTCCGATACTGTGCAGATATTTTGGGAGAACGATTGATTTAAGCGAAGGGCATTCATAGAAGGCTCTGTTACCGATATACTCAATTCCGTCGGGAAGTGACACCAATTCAAGTGACGTACAGCCGCAGAAGGTAAGATCCTTTATCTCGGCTACTCCGACGGGAATAGATATGCGAGAAAGGCTCTTGCATTCGCAAAATGCAAGAGTGCCGATATATGTGACGCTTTCGGGAATGACAATGGATTCGAGCGAGCTACATCCTAAAAACGCCTCGTGTCCTATAGACGTTACGCAGCTTTTAATGACAACGCGCTGAAGTGATGTACAGCCGCAAAACGCATAATTCTTTACCTCTTTTATTCCGTCGGGAAGAGCTGCCTCGGTCAGAGGTGAGTTGTTAACGTACAGAACTGCGTTATCAGCAAAAGCGAGAGGTGACGATTGGGAGTTCCAAAATGTGATGCCGCACCATGCTGAGAGGCTTTGTACACGGACCCTCTTTACCGAGCGACAGCCTGAAAAGGCGTCAAGGCCAACGTCGGTTATACTGTCGGGGATGCTTATTTCTTCAAGTCTTGAGCAACCGCAAAACGCGTTCTCATCGATAATCTTAACCGGGATATCCATAAAATACTGTGGGATATTGGCAGAGCGGATGTTATTATTTGCCGCTCTTACGGAAAAATAAGCACCGTTTTCTCTTTTCGTAAAGATAAGACCGTTTTCGGTATAAGCGTTCATAGATTTCTCCTTTTATGATCAATTTTTTTCTGTAAGGCTGCTCCTTGTGCGCGTTTTATAGCGGATGAATGCCACCTCTGAATCCGCATCCTCCAATAAATGATGCTCCACCTTCTCCCATTCCTCCGCATAGCCTCCGTAGTCAAGCGTGGTAAGAAACGGACAGGTCGAGAACGCTCCTTCGTCTATTTTTCTTATACTGCGCGGAATACTGACCTTTGATAGTCTTACGCAGCTGTGAAAGGCTTCACTTCCGATAATGCAAAGTCCCTCCGGAAGGACTATTTCCTTAAGGCTCACGCATCTGTAGAATGCCAGACGACATATTTCAGTAAGAGATTTCGGGAAAACTACCTCTTCAAGCCTCGAGCAGCCGTAAAAGAGAAGCGGTCCTACCGTTCTTGTACCCTCGGTAAGAGTTACTTTTGTGATATGGTACGTTTCAACGAAATCATCGAGGATCGTGGATTTCAGCATGCCGGGAACGGTTAATTCGGTCAGCTTTGGACATGAGAAGAATGCGCGCTTGCCGATCTCTGCGTTTTCCGCATTAACTGTGACGCTTTCAAGTGCCGTACACCCCTCAAACGCCCCCTCTTCTATGACCGTAACGCTTTTCGGTACCGTTATACTTTTAAGAGAAGTACATCCCGAGAAGGCGTATTTACCGATTCTTTTTACTCCCTCACTGATCGTTACGTTTGTCAGGGATGTACAGTCTCTGAACGCGCCGCCCTCAATGTGGTTTATATTGGCGGGAACGGTTATGCTTGTAAGTGAGGTGCATTCGGAAAAGGAGCTGCA
>JBGVEZ010000053.1:0-12405 GCA_045120555.1 Eubacteriales bacterium | reverse complement strand
TAGCTCTTTTTCAGCGACATATACAGATCGGAAGCACATTTTTTGACGTACCCCTCCGCATGCTCTGCGCGGACGATAGTAAAAGCGCTCTCGCCCTTTTCGTCGATGATCACAACGCCGTCGATAACCTCGTCGGTAGCTTCCGGCTCGGTTATCGGAGCTGTTGTCTGTGCGTCACTCCCCTGCTCGGAGCCGCATGCATAAAGCGAAAATACGGCAGAAAGGCACATAATAAATGCAATAATTCCTAAAAAAAACTGTCTTTTCATTTCATTTTCTCCCTTTTTTTACGTTTTTATACGCGTTTTTAGTGTTCAAACCTCCTTCGGAAGCTCCGAAAGAAGCTCTCCAAGGTGCTCCTTTGTTCCTGCAACAACTATTCTGAAGCTTTCTCCGTCCTCCGTCTCAACCATTGTTACAGAGGCGTTTGCAACCCATTTTATGTCCTTCATGTCCTCAGGTCCCTTTCCGAGGAATCGGCAGACCATAGCGCGGACGGGAGTTGCATGCGAAAAGATTGCAAAGGTCCTTCCGCGCTCGATATTGAAAACGCGGTCGAATTCCGCATTTACTCTCGCATAAAGATCCTTCACCGCCTCGCCGCCCGTGCAGACCGCATTTCCGACGTCGTGGGCAAAGATCGGATATTCATCGGGATAAAGCTCAAATAGATCGGCATACCGCTTTTTTTCCCATTCGCCGCCGTTCACCTCTCGAAAGCCCCTTGTCCTTATCGATTCAAGTCCGAGCATCCTTGCGGTGGGCAGTGACGTGTGATAAGCGCGAATAAGGTCGCTCGAATATACTGCTTCGATCCCCTTGTCAGCGAGGTATTTGCCGACAAGCTCCGCCTGACGGTATCCCATCTCGCTAAGATCGATATCCGTGTTTCCCGTGAATATTCCCTGCCTGTTTGAAATGCTTTCTCCGTGGCGTATAATATATACACGGGTAATTTTCTTCTCCATAAAGCTCCTCCGTCCTTGACTGCTGTGATAATTATACCACACCTTTAAGGATTTGTCAAGTCCAAATACAGCTCTTGACAAGCTAATACATTTGTGTTATAATTATTGCATAAAATACGGTCGCGTAAGGAGGCGATGATAATTGGCAAGCCGTACAGATCAAACAGGAAAAATGAAATTCGTAACGTCACCCATAGGCAACTGCACGTTTATGGGAACGGGCGAATGCAACGACACGGAGATATACGTACCCGACACGTACGAAGGAAAAGCGGTCACAAAGCTTTGTCCGCGTGCGTTTTATAAACGCGGAGACATAACCGCCGTACATCTGCCCGAAACGCTTGATATAATCGGACAGTGCGCCTTTGAGGGCTGTAAAAGCATAAAAAGCATTCGCATTCCGAAAAGTGTAACGTACTTCTGCTACGAGGCGTTCGTTGCCTGTGAATGCCTTGAGCGAGTTGAGATTGACGATCTTTACGCATGGTGCAACGCCTATTTTGAAAACGAGGACGCAAATCCCTTGCATAACGGTGCCGCTCTTTGCCTTGGTGACAGACCAATAACTCATCTCGTTATTCCCGCAGGGCTTGAATCCACCGGATACGCATCGTTTTCCGGATGCTCCTCCGTAACAAGGGTAACCGTTCCGAGCGGTATAAAGACGGTCAGCGCTTACACGTTTTGCGAATGTGAAAATCTCATATCCGCAGAGCTTGCTGAGGGAATTGAGCGGATACGCGCGTATGCTTTTCGCGGATGTGAATCTTTGACGGACATAAATCTTCCGTCAACGCTTTCGGCTATCGACGAATGCGCGTTTTACGGATGCACGTCGCTTGGCGAGATAGCTCTGCCCGACGGAATTGACGAGCTGCCGGATTTCGCTTTTCACTCCTGCTCATCCCTGCGCGTCGTAACGCTCGGTAAAAGCCTCGGCAGGATCGGCGGATTTGCGTTTGCGGAGTGCGGAAGGCTTGAGAAGATCATATTCGGAGGAAGTGCCGCAGAATGGAACGCCATTCCGAAATACGAGGATTGGGATAAGGACACGCCCGATTACACGGTGTACTGCTCGGATGCAGTTATAAAAAAATCCAAATATCAAGTCTGAAATCTAATATCATTAAAGGGGAATTACACAATGGCGTGGCTTTTTTCAAAAAAGAATAAACACCTTCCCGGAGAAGATCTTGCATATGAGCTCAGCGATGACGGCAGCTACTACACAGTAACAGGCATGGGAAGCTGCAAAAAAAGGAACCTCATTATTCCGTCCGAATTTTCCGGTAAGCCCGTAAGGGTGATTGGCAAAGAAGCATTTGCGAATACAAAAATAAAATCGATAATAATTTCCGAGGGAATTGAGGAAATTTGTTATGAAGCATTTTTTTCATGTAAAAACCTCAAATCGATAACTCTTCCGTCCACTCTCAAAAAAATCAATGATTGGGCGTTCAACGGTAAGGTTTTGAAAAAGGTGATCATCCCAAGCGTCAGAGCTTGGTTTGACATCGAATTTACGCACGATATGTCAAATCCGCTGATTACCGGTGCAGAGCTTTACGTTGAGAAAAAGAAGCTCTGCAATCATCCCGATGCCGTCAAGACAATCAACGGAGTGTCTTACCTCGCCGTTCCCGAGGGCGTTTCGCGGATAAGCTCATTTGCATTCTTTGAATGCGAATGGCTGAAGGCAATATCTATCCCCGATTCGGTTAAGTCCATAGGGAAAGGCGCTTTCTATAAATGCAAAAACCTGAAAAAGGTAACGGTGGCTTCGGCAAAAGCATGGCTGACAATGAAGTTCGAAGACTGCTGTTCCACACCGCTTTGTTACGATGCGGAGCTGCTTGTCAACGGCAAGCCGTTCTTTGAAGAGTCGGAGGCTTGTCAGATCATAAACGGAGAACCGACGTTTGTTGTCCCCGATTACATAACCTGCCTCAACAATTACGTTTTCGCAAACACACCGATTAAAAATGTTATTATCCCACCTACCGTAACCGAGCTCGGAGACGGCGTTTTCTACTCTTGCGATAATATCGAGCAGGTGGAGATTCCGGACAGCGTTAACAAATTGGGGAAAAAGATCTTTTCATTCTGTAAAAATCTGAAAAAGGCCGTTTTCCCGAAATCCGCTACTGTCATCCCTGAGGATACCTTCCACCTTAACTACTCACTTACGGATTTCGTAATTCCCAAAGGCGTAACTGACATTGAAGAATCTGCATTTGAAGGGTGCGAAAATCTGAAAAGCATTGCTCTGCCCGAGGGTCTTAAGCATATCGGAGACTTTGCTTTCAAGGATTGCGAAAATCTTACCGACGCAGCCTTGCCACGCACCGTGGAAGAAATTCATGCTTATGCTTTTTCGTCTACATCAATTGAAAAAGTTGAGCTTTCCGAAAATATAAAGCTGATCGGGGCACACGCGTTTGAAAACTGCAAAAAAATAGAAAGCTTTACCTTTCCCAAGCATCTCTACGAGATCCCCGAGGAGCTTCTCTCAGGTTGCGTTAACCTGAAGGAGCTGAAGCTTCACGACAAGATAACAAAAATAGGTCGTGCTGCTTTTCACCAATGTATACTTCTCAAAGAAATTGTTCTCGACTGCCCGATAACCAAATTAGAGCCGTTTACCTTCAGCGGTTGCGAGCAACTCGAAAAAATAGTCCTTCCCTCCACGCTGGAATCAATAGGCAGAACCGCATTCGCCTGCTGCGCATTCAGGGAGCTTACCATACCCGAGGGAGTTACGTCAATAGAATCATCCGCATTTTCCGGATGTCAATCGCTTACCACGCTGATTCTCCCCGCCGGTATACGATACGTCAATCCCAATGTTTTTTGGGCACCATTATCGCCGCATTTACCTGAAATCAGATTCAACGGCACGTTAGCTCAATTCGAGCTTGTGGATTTTGCAGCCAAATCAAACGAAGACAACAAATATTACAACAGCGTACGAGTAATATGCACCGACGGTGAAACCGAAAGATGCGTACCCTGACAAAACACGACACATTAAAATACAATTGTTTTCAAAAGATCCTCTGTCACGGCAGGGGATTTTTCTTATCCTTTTTTGATACACACTTGACAAGAGGGCTATTATATGTTATAATATAGATGTAATCCAGTAAATTACAGACACAAGGGAGAAATTCCATGAAGACATATATGAAAGCTCTGCTGATTGCGGGCACGATATGCTCGCTCATCCTCCTCAGCTCATGCAAAAAAACGCCCGGGACGGGTACTATCGGAGCAACGACCGCTCCCGAAAATCAACTCACCCTGCCACTCGGCCCGTGTGCGGACGGTCACTCGTACGTTGACGGCTTCTGCACCGAATGCGGTAAGGAATTTATAAGCGAGGGGCTTGAGTATACGCTTTCCGAGGACGGGACTTATTATATTGTAAGCAGTATCGGAAGCTGTAAAGATCTTAGGATCGTCATACCTTCCCGATACAACAATAAGCCTGTCAAAGAGATTGGCTCGTTTGCGTTCGGTAAAACGGCAATACATGAAATAACCCTCCCCGACGGTATTACTGTAATAAAAGAGCAGGCTTTTTTCCGCTGTGCATCGTTAACAAGGATAAACCTTCCCGACTCGCTTGAAGTAATAGAAAGAGAGGCGTTTGAGGATTGCACAAGCCTTTCCGGCGAGCTTAGGATTCCCGATAAAATAACAAAAATTGAATATCGTACATTTTACAGATGCAAAAGCCTTGAATCGGTAATTTTTCCTGAAAAGCTGACGTCAATCGGATCAAACGCATTTGTGGCGCTTTCGAGGCTTCGGGAAATAAGCATTCCGGAAAGTGTTACTTATATTGGTAATGACGCATTCAGCAAAACAAAGCTCGATGCGGTACACATAACAAATTTCAACGCATGGTGTAACATTAAATTTGAAACTATTGAGTCAAACCCCATGGCAGGCTATTTTAACCCCAAAAAAGAAGGAACAAAGCTTGTCATAAACGGCGAAGCGGCAACCGCTTACGTCATGGGCGATGAGGTCAAAAAAATCAACAATTACACGTTTGCGGGATGCTCGAGCCTTGTAAAAGTGGTATTTTCGAAAAATCTCGAGCATATCGGTAACGGCGCGTTTTACGGCTGTATAAGCCTTCAGGAGGCGATACTGCCCGATTCGCTTACTTATCTGGGATACAATGCATTTGAAGACTGTTCCTCACTTGCCGATGTCAGACTCTCGGATTCACTTACCCAAATACTCGCAAAGACATTTTCCGGTTGCTCCTCGCTGAAAAGTATAGAGATACCTGACAAAGTCAGCACTATTCACGAGCACGCGTTTTCAAATTGTGACCGTCTTACATTCGTTAAGCTGCCTGACGGACTCCGAAAAATTCCAAGCTCTATGTTTGAAAATTCATCTGCACTAACGGAAATTCATTTACCCGACAGTGTTACGGAAATTGGTGAAAGAGCCTTCTATAATTGTATAGCTCTCAAGTATGTCAAGTTCGGAAAATTTATTGAGCAAATAATGGAAGATACGTTCCACGGATGCGAGTCTTTGACAGAAATAAGTATACCTGACGGCGTAAAAATTTTAGGAAACGGAAGCTTTTCAGGTTGTAGCAATCTGATAAAAATAGAACTGCCCGGAAGTCTCGAAGAAATCGGGAGCTATACATTTATTTACTGTAACAGCCTTTCGGAAATAATTTTTGACGGAACTCTTTCCGAATGGAACAATATAAAAAAAGGCGAATCTTGGGCACCCGATAATACAAAATATACTGTAAAATGTAAGTAGCCAACAGCATAACACCATATTCAGAAACATTTTATACTGCCTGCGAAAAGAGGCATCAACGTCATATGCACAGCCAACCTGTTCGCTACCAAATAGAAAGGAGCCACCCCATGAAGATAATAAGGGAAATAAAGAGAATGAAGAAAAGAACCGCACTTGTAATTATCATAGCGGCACTGTACCTCATCCTGATACCGTCATGCAAACGGATTCCCGATACGGGGATAACCGAAAGCACAACAAGCACCGCTACCGCATCACTCGACCCGTGTGCCGGCGGTCACTCGTACGTTGACGGCTTCTGCACCGAATGCGGCAAGGAATTTTCAAGCGAGGGGCTTGAATACGTACTGTCCGAGGACGGTACATACTACATAGTAAAAAGCATCGGAAGCTGTACCGACACGAGCATAACCGTACCGTCCATTTACAACAATAAGCCCGTAAGGGAGATCGGTAACGGAGCCTTCAAAAGCATAAAGAGCATTACTTCGGTAACATTTTCAAACGAAATAATAAAGATCGGAGATAATACGTTCGATGGCTGTGTCTCTCTCGTCTCTATAAATCTTCCGGATTCGCTTACGTCAATAGGCAAGGAAGCCTTTAACGGCTGTACCTCTCTATCGGGCGAATTGAGGATCCCAGACAAAATAACCGTGATCGAGGACAGGGCATTTTCCGGCTGTGAGGACGTTGAATCGCTGATCCTGCCAAAGGCTCTGACGAAGATCGGAGACGGTGCCTTTTCGGGACTTTCAAGGGTTCGCACCTTAAGCATTCCCGAATCGTTAACACACGTCGGAGAGGATGCTTTCAGCTCGTTTCGACTTGACTCGGTGTGCATCACAAGCTTCAACGCATGGTGCAGCATCGAATTTGAGAACCTCCGTTCAAATCCCATGGTCAATCTGTCAGTCGGATATACGCACGGAGCGGCGCTTGTCATTAACGGCGAGGCGGCAACCGCCTTCGTTATGGGCGATGATGTTAAAAGCATAAAGAATTACACCTTTGCAGGCTGTTCAAGCCTTTCAAGAGTGGTGTTTTCAAAAAAACTCGAGCATATCGGTGACGGTGCATTTTACGGCTGCACAAGCCTTCAGGAGGCGATACTGCCCGATTCTCTTACATATCTCGGCAAGGAGGCATTCGTCGAATGCACCGAGCTTAAGACCGTAAGGCTCCCCGCTTCGCTCGATGAAATAAAGGAAAGCACCTTCAGCAGATGCTCCTCACTTACCGAAATAACTATCCCGGGCTGTATTTCCGTGGTCAAGGAAGAAGCGTTTGCCGATTGCACGAAGCTTTCCGAGATCTCCTATGACGGCACGCGCTCGGAATGGGATTCAATCGAAAAGGCAGATAATTGGGATGCAAATACCGTCAGGTTCAACGTAATCTGCTCCGACGAAACAATTTTCATAAAGCATTTCAGCGACGGTTTCAAATTCGACACATCACACGAAAATATAGCGTGGCTTGTAAGCGTACATCAATGTACGGATACCGATGTGGTCATCCCCGGAAAATATAACGGAAAGACAGTCACAAGTATTTCGCGGGATTGCTTTGCGGACGCAAAAGAAATCACAAAAATAACCATACCGCAGTCGGTGTGTTCGATTGAAATCTCTGCATTCAGCGGTTGCTCGTCGCTTGTGAGCATCAATATTCCAAAGGGAGTGACCGTCATCAGTGCAAGCCTGTTTGAAGGATGCTCCTCCCTTACCGACATATACTACGCCGGAACAAAGGAAGAATTTATTCAACTAAAAAAGGAAAGCTTATGGGATCACGGCACCACCGACTTTACGGTCCATTGCTCGGATGGTGACCTTGACAAAGACGAGGCAAACAATATAAAAGGACTCGTTTTTACACTCAACAGCAACAAATCAAGTTATTCGTTCTCGGAGACCGGATCGTACACCGGCTCAAGGCTTGAGATCCCTGCGGAATACAACGGTCTTCCCGTAACGTCAATTAAGAAAGCAGCCTTCAATAACATTCACAGCATTTATTCGGTTATACTTCCCGAAGGCATTATAACAATAGCAGACGGAGCATTCAGCAACTCGGGAATACGAGAGATAAGCATTCCGTCAACATTAAAGACTGTATATTACAGCGCTTTTTCGAGTACCGGCATAACTAAAATCCATATAGCAAGTGTTGAAAGCTGGTGCAATATATCCTTTTCGGATAAGGAAGGAAATCCTGCCCACAACGGTGCGGATCTCTACCTCAACGGTGAGCTTGTTACTGAAATCGTGATCTCCGATATCGCAAAGGGAGTTGGACAGTATCAGTTTTACGGCTGCCGTTCGATAGAAAAGGTTACAATCGATAAAGCCATAACAAGGATCGGTACCTTTGCTTTCGCCGAATGCTACAGATTAAAGGAAATCATCCTGCCCGATACTCTTACAACAATACATTCATCTGCATTTGAGAACTGCTACAGCCTTGATAACGTTACCGTACCTTCCTCGGTCTCAGCGTTAACCGACTCCATCTTTAAAAAATGCCTCAGTCTCAGGAGAATCTCTCTCCCCCGCTCAATGAAAAGTATCCAAATCAGCTCATTCAGCCTTTGCCCGCTTATTGAAGAGATCAATTACGGCGGTACGGTAGCTGAATGGAAAAGCATATCATCAGGCGTATCGTTTAAAAACCATGGTTCGATCAAGATAAAATGCATAGACGGAGAGGTTGAACACAGTGCTCCTAATAAAACAAGTATATTATTTTCAATGGAATCCGTTCCCGGGAAAGATGAATACTCCATTGTAGGTATAGGTGGATGCACCGACACAGAGCTCATCATAAGCACGGAATATAACGGAAAGAAGGTAACGTCGATCGGTGCAAATGCATTTTGTGAAAAATATATCCACACGGTGCATATCAAGGACGGAATAACCTCGATCGGTGAGTGTGCCTTTATGGACACCCGAAGCACAAATTATATTCGTATACCAAAAAGTGTAACAGAAATAGGCCCATACGCGCTGTATAACTTCAGAAGCTACCCCTGCGTAACGCTGTATGACGGCACGATTGCGGAATGGAACAAAATAATCGGGGTAGAAAATTCGGGTGCGTCCATAGTTATCTGCACCGACGGGCTCATTGATTAAAAAAACAAAGTTGGAGAAAAGCAATGAAAAAACACACTTTCAAAATAGCGATCACATTACTGTTAACGGCGATATGCATACTGTCGCTTTTCTCCTGCAAGAAGGAGCCAACGACGGTGCCGACAGATCCGCCGACCGGTTCGGAAAGCACCGTTGAAGTTCCTTTGGGGACTTCGACACAGCCTGCCTGCTTTTACGGTCACTCCATTTCCGACGGCGTTTGTACGGGGTGCGGGCTTAACGTACACGAATTCGAATTCAAGCTGTCCGATGACGGAAGCTGCTATACGTTGACCAAGCTTAAGTACAGCCTTACGTCAAAAATTGAGGTGCCGGCATATTATCAGGGAAAGCCCGTAAAGGCTATCGGCGACGGTGCATTCAAATCCCTTCACATCGGACGTGTAGATCTTCCCGAAGGAATCGTATCCATCGGAGACGAAGCATTTTACGAGTGCTTTATGATGCCGTCAATATCTCTTCCCGACTCTCTCGAGTCGATCGGAAAAAATGCGTTCAAGCTTTGCAACAATCTCGACGAGCTTACGATACCGAAGTCACTCAAAAGCATAGGCGAGGGCGCGTTTGACGGCTGCAGAATCGAAAAGGTCGAGGTAAAAAGCTTCGGTGCGTGGTGCGCTATTGATTTTGAAGATCTTAAGTCAAATCCGATGTACAAGGGTGCTCTGCTTACAATGGACGGCGAACCAATTTCTAAGATCGTCTTTGGCGAAACGGATAAGGAAATAAAACGCTTTACGTTTGCGGGCTGCAAGAATCTCTTAAGCGTTGTTTTTTCCGAGAGCTTAACAAGCATCGGAGAGGGCGCGTTCTACGGCTGTACGGCACTTGATCAGATCAGCATTCCGAAGAACATCAAAAGCATCGGGAAAAGTGCGTTTGAGGGCTGTGTAAACATATCCGAAATAGCGTTTGACGGTACTCTTGCAGAGTGGAACAAGATAGAAAAGGATGAAAAATGGAATGACGGCACTTCAAACTGCACACTTAAATGCAACGATGCAACCGAAATAATAAGCCGATTCTCTTTGGGGCTTGAATACGGTTCCGCACGCGGGGTGCAAAACGCTTTGATGGTTACGGGAATCGGAACCTGCACCGACACGGAAATATATATTCCCGCAATGCATGACGGAAAGCCTGTCGTCCATATCGGAGACGAATGCTTCAAAGGCCAAAAGCAGATTACAAAGATAGTTATACCCGATTCGGTTACCGAAATCTACCCTAACGCGTTCTCGGAATGTGAGAATCTTAAGGAGGTCGTGCTTGGTTCGGGCGCAGATTATATCGAATCGCTCTTCGTCGGATGCACGTCACTTGAAAAGGTCACAATTCCGGACGGAGTAAGATTCATATCCGTTTCCTGCTTCAGAGGCTGCACGGCACTGAAAAGCATAACGCTTCCCGCAACGGTCAGTGAATTTCACATCAATGCATTTTCCGGCTGCTCCTCACTCACCGATATCTTTTTCAAGGGAACCAAGGCACAATTTAATGATATACTTAAGGACAGAACGTGGATGGTAGGTACTCCGCTGCAGACCGTTCACTGCTCCGACGGAGACCTCAACTACGTCGAATAATTCACCATGCCAAGTGAAGCCTCCTTTCCTTTTTATTTAACGCGCGGTGCTTGACAAACACATAATTATGTGTTATAATTACTTTATAAAATAATTATCGAAGAAAAAGGAGCCCTGCCATGTACAAAAAAAGCGAAGGACTGGAGTATGCAGTCGACGTAACGGTATCGTACTGCCTTGTAAAGGGGATCGGAGACTGTAAGGATGCGGAGCTTTTCATCCCCGCAGAATATAAAGGACTTCCCGTAGTGGGAATAGCAAATAATGCGTTTAAGGGCTGTAACAGCATAACAAAAATAATACTCTCGGAAGGAATAAGAATGATCTGCCCCGGTGCCTTTTCTGAGTGTAAAGACGTCACCGAGGTATATCTGCCCGACGGTCTAATATCTGTCGGAGACATGGCGTTTTCCGGTTGCCAAAGCCTTAAAAGCATACGCATTCCGAGAACCGCAGACAGGATAGGAAAACACGCCATGAAGGATTGCATCCGTCTTTCCGACGTCGAATACGGCGGAACCAAATCAGAATGGAAGGAAACGGGCACAGAATACTCTTGGGATGAAAATACGGGATCATATACCGTTTACTGCAAGGGCGGACAGATAAAGAAGCCTTCGGCAAGATACATACTTCTTGACAGAATGGGAAGAGCGGGACATTATAAAACAGTCCCCTTCGTAAACCGCAAAGCAAGCGACGGGCTTGAATACACGGAGAGCGATGACGGCAAATCACTTTACGTTGTTGGGATCGGATGCTGTACCGACACTGAAATATACGTTCCCGCGAAGCTTGACGGCAAGAACGTTACCCAAATCGGGAAAAAGGCGTTCAAGGATAATGAAAGCATAACAAGCGTTGATCTTCCGTTCGGAATAGAGGTCATAGGAAGCTCCTCGTTTTCGGGATGTAAAAATCTCAAAAGCATAAGCATTCCGGAATCGGTATACGTCATTGAAAACGGCGCATTTATCGGTTGCACCTCGCTCGGATACGTTACCCTGGGAAACAACGTTTGCAGGATCGCGCCGCATACCTTTATGGGCTGTAGTGCGCTTTGCGACGTCAGCATTCCCGACAGCGTTGAAAGCATCGGAATGTCCGCATTTGAGGACTGCACCGCGCTTTCCTCAGTTACACTTCCCTGCGCACTCTCTCACGTCGGACTTTTCGCGTTCAGGGGATGTAACCTTCTTAAGAATATTTTCTACCCGAAATCAAAGTCCGAATGGCAAACCGAGGTCACAGACGAAGCGAACACGGAAGTCATATGCAAAGACAGAGCTTAAAAACAAAAAAAGGAGATTCCGATGAAAATAAAACTACCGAACGGGATCGTGCTTTCAAGGGATGAGGACGAATCCTACTATTGGGTTTCCACCGAAACGCAAAGCGACGCAGAAGAAATAGTGATTCCCGAAAGTCACAACGGTATTCCCGTAACGCACATATGCGAATGCGCGTTCTATAACTGTCCGAATCTTTCAAGGCTGACCGTTCCCGGAAGCATTGTCTCGATGGGATACACCTCACTTTCGGAAAATCCCGACGGAATAAGCGTTACCGTTCTTGACGGCGTCAGCGAAATAAACGAATACACCTTCTATATGGACGGATCGCTAAAAAGCATAACTCTCCCCGATTCCGTAAAGAAGATCCCCGACTCTGCCTTTGCGGGCTGCTCAAAGCTCGAAAGCATACGCCTCCCCGATGGTCTTGAAGCTATCGAGGCTTTCACCTTCTCGGATTGCAAATCGCTCTCAAGGATAGAGCTGCCGAAAAGCACGGCGGTCATAGGGATATCCGCATTCAGTAAATGTCACAGTCTTCTTGAGCTGCCCGACCTTAGCGGAGTAGAAATCCTCGGCTGCAGCTCCTTTT
>JBGVEZ010000052.1:0-8737 GCA_045120555.1 Eubacteriales bacterium | reverse complement strand
CCGCACGTCTTCCGTGTGAAGATAGAAAAAAGGAGAACAAAACGGCTATGTCCGTGATGTTCTCCTTTTTGTTAGGTAAGCTCTGCTCTCCACTCGGAAATAAGCCTATCAAGTGAAAACGCGGCGTTTGCGGGGCTTGTTGACGGTAGGCAGATCTCGGGTAATGCTACTGTGCTTGCGATATGCTTTTCGTAAAGCTTATGAGCGAGCTTTCCGTTTGTGATGATCTTTTCGATTTGCGCACCTTCAACTATCGAGTGGATGTCGTTTGGTGTGGCGTTTTTTATACTGCTGTCGGACGAGCCCACGATCTCGCACGAGGATATAACGTCGAAAAGTGCGATGGCGTGTGAGAGGAGAAATTCCTTCTTTTCCTCGAGGCTTACGGGTGTCTGCTCACCGAACACGCCCGAAAGCATACGCCAGAATCGATTTTGCGGGTGTCCGTAGTAAAAGCTTTGCTCTCGTGACTTTACAGAAGGGAACGAGCCGAGGATCAGAATCCTTGAATTCTCGTTACAGATCGGCTCAAACGGGTGCTTTATCTTTTGCGTCTTCGCTGTCATTTTCGTCCTCCCTTGGCTCTTCCTTTTGGACTACGGGAATGAACTGCCGAGCTATCTTACCCTTGCCGCGGTGCTTTACGTAGAAATAGCCTATAAAGCTGAATACCACTGCGCCTATAAAGTTGACAAAGAGATCCTTCATCGTGTCGTAGATGCCGATATCGAGATAGCCGCCCTCAATAACGGTGACTGTTCCGTCGGCGTGCTCGATAACCGTTCGTATAACGCCGTCAAGAAGCACTGCGGTATTTGAGCTTTTCGGGTCGAGAGTTACTGTTGAAATCCCCGACAGAAGTGTGTCCTTTTGCATATCGAATCTGAAAAAGCAGTCCGCACCGAATTCAAAAAATTCCCAAAGCACGCCTACCGTCATTGAAAAGCAGAAGGCGACGAGCGAGAGGGAAAGCGGGGAGAGATTCAGACTCAGCTTTTTGTTTCGGTTCAGCATATCAAGAAGGCAGAAGCCGAACGCCGCAAAAACGAATCCGCTCGTTGTGTGGAGCATGGTATCCCACAGCGGATATTTGATATAATAGCACTCGATCTCGCCGAGTATTTCTGCACAAAAAATGAACATAAAAGCAATTATTTCAAGCGTGGTGGGTAAGTCGATACGAAAGCTTTTCTCCACAAAATGCGGAAGCGTGAAAAGCAAGAGCGTTAAAAAGCAGGTGAAAACGCTTTCCCATTGACCGAGAAAGATGCTTCTGATAAGTACACCTACAGTGAGTATTCTGAGCGTAAAATAGACCACCGAGGCGGCTTTATTCCTCTTGATCGGCTCTATTATCGGGGAGAGACGGCTTCTTTTTTCTCTTTTTTTTTGTTGTTCCTTCATTGCGGGGCTCCTTTCGTCAATATTCTATATTATGTATAAACCACGCGATTAATGCAAGCTTTGGACGTATTATATCACAGAGCTGTTTATGTTTTTTGCGTTTCTTGTTAAGAAATTGTAAATGTCACTTTATTTGCAAATATGTTTAAAAATAATATAACGTATTTCAACTGCAGTTGATTTTTCGTTTCTTTTAGAATTTACATTCAAAAGAAATCTATTCAGCTTTACTTATCAAAAAATGTGGAAAAAGGTCCGCCGCTCATAAGAGCCGCAGACCTTTTATATTATTCTATGCTTGTGTCGAGCTTGAAGCGGAGGATCTTGCGAAGAGTATTTTTAGGAAATTCCTCCTTGCGTATCTTCAGATGAGCGATCTTCTTGTAGGGGACGGCTGTCTTGTTGTAGCTGTCGACGTATGATTTCAGATATTCCGTAACGTTTTCAATTCCGTTTTTTTCCATGTAGTCTGCGTCAGGGAAGATCTCTGCAACTATCTCGTTGTGTGCAACGCCTCGCTTGCTCTTTCCTTCGTATACTACGATCTCAAGAATTCCGGGAATAGCGATAAGCTCGTTCTCAATCTCCTCGGGATATACGTTCTTGCCGTTCGAGAGGATAATGAGATTCTTCTTTCTTCCGGTGATGAAAAGAACGTTGTTTTCGTCGAGCCTTCCGTAGTCGCCCGTTCTGAAGTAGCCCTCCTCGGTGATAGCGTCCTTCGTTGCTTCCTCGTCCTTGTAATAGCCGAGCATAACGTTCGGGCCCTTTACGAGGATCTCGCCCTCTCCGTTTTCATTCGGCTCGTCGATGATTACGGTGTCGATGTCGATTACGTTACCGACGCTGCCCGCAACGATGTTTTTGGAGTGGTTTACTGCGATAAGAGGAGCGCACTCTGTGATTCCGTAGCCGTTGAGGACCGAAATACCGATTGAATCGAAGAATTCAAGTATTTCCGGATTTATGGGTGCGCCGCCCGAAATTACTGTCTTGATCTCACCGCCAAACGCACTTCTTACCGAGTCGAAGAACTGATTTCTTCGGTCGATTCCGACCTTGCGCAAGGCGTTGCTTATTTTTATCATATTGAAGAGCAGCTTTTCCTTGCCCTGATCCTTGACGGTCGAAAGGATCTTACGGTAGAAGGTTTCGAGATAGAGCGGAACGAGGACGAGGTGTCCGGGCTTCTGTTCCTTAAGCTCCTTTGTGATATAGCGAAGACCTGCGGAAATATAGACCTCACTTCCGATTATGGTGTGACCGATGAACATGATGGTTGAGCCGTAGGTGTGGTGGGGCGGAAGAACTCCGACCGTTTTTTCCGAATAGTCGATATAGGGAAGTGCGGCGCAGATGTTGGAGATTATAGCCTTCTGCGAAAGCATAACGCCCTTGCCCTTGCCTGTCGTTCCCGACGTGAACACAAGCAGAGCAAGCGCATCAACGTCGATGGGGGCGTTATTATAGGCGGACGCATCCTTTCGGTACTTCATATGACCGAGGGCGGTGAGCGTTTTTACGTTGCGCTCGTTTTCCTTTGCAAGAAGGTATACTGTTGGATTCTTTATCTCTACCTTCTCCGAAATAACGAGAGCCTTATCGGCGTTCTCCTCGTCGCAGAATAAAAATTCGGCTTCTGCCTTTTTGGCGGTTTCAGCGAGATCGTCTGCGTGCCAGTCACGGTCGAGCGGAACGAGAACCGCACCTATTGAAAGCGTTGCGAAATATACGAGTGCCCATTCATAGGACATCTTTCCCACAAGAACGCAGTGCTTTCCGGCACATCCCATTGAGAGCATTTCGCTTGCAAGTGCACGAACGTCGCTTCTCAACTGTGAAAAGCTTATTTTCGTAATTTCCTTGCCGCTCGGTCTTTCCTTGAAGGAATAAGCCCACCTGTCGCCGTGTTCTTTTCCCGCCCATTCGATCACCTCGCGGACTGTACCGAATTCATGTCTTTCGTGTAATATATCGTTTTTCATTCTGAAAATCTCCTTATATGATCATATTGTTACGTTAAGCTTCAAATCCGACAAGCATTCCGCCCTTTTCTGCGTAGAAGGAGCAGAGCCCGCGGAGCTTGTATACGGCGGTTTGTGCGCTCGGGAACGTATTGAGGATTGCGTTTTTCATTTTTTCTGCCGCTGATTCGTTAAGGCAGTGCGCTATGTTTACTCTTCCGCCGCTGTAGCCCATTTCTTTCATATAGCGAAACATTGCTTCAATTGCTTTGTTTTCCCCCTTGACCTTGTCAAGCATTTCGAGAGTGCCCTCCTCGCTTGCCTTTCCGATAGCGCGAATTCCGAGAACTCCCGCAAGCTTTGCAGCAACCTTGCTTACGCGTCCGTTGTTTGCGAGGTTCTTCATTGATGAAAGCACGAAAAGCAACTCGGTGTGATAGCTCTCGATATAGCTGCAGATCTCGTCAAACGTGCTGCCGGCAAGTATCATTTCGCGCATTTTTTCGATGATCAGAGCCATTTCGGGGCCTGTCGATCTCGAATTGAGAACGTAAACCTTGCGCCCCGGGTTTTTCTCCTCGTACATTTGCTTTGCAATGCAGGCGGTGTTGTAGCTTCCGGACAGAAGCGCAGTTATCGTTACGCAGATTATCTCTTCTGACTCCCCGAATGCTTTTATCCAATCCTCGGGAGACGGGCAGGAGGTCGACGATCTTCCGTTATAAGCGAGAAGCTCTCTTGCCATTTCTTCAACGTCAAGCTCCGCGTTGTCTACGTATTGCTTTTCGGCGGTTATTATCTTAAGCGGAGCCGTCTCATAGGAAACGTCGGACAACGATATAACATCTGAGGATGAATCGGATACGATCTTGATCTTACTCATAGTATTTTCCTTCTTTGCTTGATTTATTATTTTATGTGAACGTTATTTACGGTTATCTGTCAGCACACTGTGTGCTGTAATAATTTATGCAAACGGAAAATATTATCCGTTTGCAATCATTTAAGGTCTCATTCCGTCAAGAAGAACGTTAAAGCTGTATCTGAAGTTTTTGATCGCCTCGTCCTTCGGTATCCTTCTTCCTACTGCATCTGCGTTGTAGCCTCGGATAAAGCACCATATTGCATAGCTCATAACGTCGGTGTTTACGCTTTCGCTCAAATGGCCCTGTTGCTTTCCGATCTCGATAAGCTTTTTTATCTCCTCGCGCCACCATTCAAAGTTGCCCCGCAGCACAGAGTCGCTGTTAAAAACGTATTGATTGAAATTCATTTTTGTGTCGTACGACATTATAAGTGAGCTTGTGGCAATTTCGGTTATCTGTTCAAAGTAGTCACCGTCGGGATCGAAGCCATTTGTAATGCTTTCCCTTATTTTCAGCACCATGTCGTGGTAAACGATCCGCAGCACCTCTTCAACGTTGTGGAATCTGTTGTAAAAAACACGGTTTGTTATGTCAAGCGCGCGCAGTATCTCGCGTACGGTTACCTTATCCGCTCCATCATTTTTGGCAATTCTTGTTGCCGCTTCGATTATATTTACTGACATTTCGTCAGATATAAGCTCGTTATTTTTGGGCATGGTCATCACCTCCGGGCATTTCAGCACACTGTGTGCTGAAATATTATACCACATTCCGGGGCGTTTGTCAAGAGGGATATGGAAAAAATAAGTTGCAGATAATAAATAATCGTAACCAAGAATGTTAATACACAGTAAAGCATTGCAGCCAAATGTAAACTTTGTTAAAAACCTATTGACAAATTGTGCGGGTGGGGGTATAATGTGGTATATTAATCTTAAGTTAACAATAATATGTCGGCTTGGGGTGATATTATTATTTTAAAGGAGGTCATTACAAATGACAAAGAAAAGAAGCACAAAGCGTGCACTCGCTCTCAGCTTTATCTCCCTTCTTCTCTGCGTTTCAATGTTCGTAGGAACAACGTTCGCGTGGTTTACTGACAGCGTTAGCTCGACTAACAACATCATCAAAGCCGGCAATCTTGACGTTGAGCTCGAATATTACGATGCGGAAGCAAAGGAATGGAAAGTAGTTGGCGAACAGACAAACGTATTTGAGCAGGGAACTCTTTGGGAACCCGGCCACACAGAGGTCGTTTACCTTAAGGTTTCTAACCTCGGTACTCTCGCTCTGAAGTATCAGCTTGGCGTAAATGTAGCAAGCGAGATACTCGGTAAAACAGAAGATGGAAAGGACATTAAGCTTTCCGATTACCTTGTATTCAAGGCAGTTGATATCACAGAGGACAAGGTTGGTACCTTTACTCGTGACACAGCTAAGGCCGAAGCAGGTACAGAAATAGGCATCAAGGCTTACAACAGCGGCGAAAAGAAGCTTGAAAAGCAGAATGACGCTAACTACGTAGCCCTCATTGTTTACATGCCCGAGACAGTTGGTAACGAAGCTAACTACCGTGGCAACGATATACCTACAATCAACCTCGGTATCAACCTCTTTGCAACTCAGCTTGATTACGAAGAGGATAGCTTTAATAATGAGTATGACAAGAACGCGGCAGTATTCACCGTTGCAGAGGCAAACGCACAGATGCTTGACGGCCTTGACGTTACTCTCGTAAACTGCTATGATCCCGCAGGTGTTCTTGAGGTTCCCGCGGCATACACAGGTACTCTCACCATCGTTAACTCTACAGTTAAGTCCGTTCAGGGCGCAGGCGACGTTAACCTCGTTGTTCTCGGCAACGTTGTAGTTAACGCAAAGGGTACAGGTGCTACCACCCTTGCAGCTACTGCTTTTGATGGCTCTGCTATCACCGCAAACGGAAAGCTCAGCATTTCCGGTAAGGGTAACCTTACGGCAATCGCTGCAGATGAAAAGGGCGCATTCGGTATCGGTGGTATGAACACCACAGAAGTCAGCATCAAGGACATCACTATTGACTATGTTTCCGGCTCTTATGCTTATGGCGTAGGCACTGATACAAAGTACTACAAGGACGCTCCCGAAGGCGGTGCTGCTATAGGCTCCGGCTATGACGGTGCAGCTATTACTCTTGATAACGTAACTGTTACTAAGGCTATCGGTGGCTCCAAGGCAGCAGGTATCGGTGCTCGCTACCACGTAGGCGTTACTGTAACCATTAAGGATTCCGATATCCTCTACGTTGAGGGCGGTGTTTCCGCAGCAGGTATCGGCGGCTCTCGTGTAAGCGGTGATGCAACCGAAAACGGCACAACCATCAACATTACAAATTCTACTGTAACCGCAAAGGGCGGTGCTTACGGTGCAGGTATCGGCTCCGGCTACGACACTCACTGCCTGTCTAAGCAGCCTCTTTGCACGATCAACATTACAGATTCCACCATCAACGCTACAGGCGGTAAGTACGCTGCAGGCGTAGGTACAGGCTACCACAACGCAGCTCTCGCAGGCGAGATCAAGGACAGCACAGTAGTTGCTAAGTCCGGTGATAAATTCTATAAGGCAGAGTATTCTACTGCGATGGACATCGGTTTCGGTGTTGTAGATCCCGCTCGTGAGGGCGTACAGAATGGATCCATAGTTTACAAAGGCGTAACTCTTACTTATAAGAACGCACCTACCGGTGTTGCAAGTACAGATGCTCTTATCAGCGCTATTCAATCCGGCAAAACCGAGATCCTTCTGGCAAAAGGTAACTACACTATGCCCAGCACAAGTGCAGATATAACTCTTATCGGAACTAAGGAAGTTAATATCGAACTTCCTTTTAAGAGTGTAAGCGGCAATAAAAACGTAATTACATTTGATGGCGTAACAATAGTAGGTGAAACAAACAGCAGCTGGTATTCTGACCTTTTCAATGGTGCTACCAAGGTTGTTTACAAGAATTGCGAGATTTACAATCAGTTGACTACCTACTGCGATTCTGAGTTTATTAATTGTAACTTCTATAATACCTTCGATAATGAGTATTCTGTTTACTGCTATTCCGGTAGCAAAATCACTTTCGACAATTGTTCCTTCGATTCCAAGTGCAGTAAGGCAATTAAGGTTTACGACGAAGGCAACGGCGGACGTAAGGTTTACATAAATGATTGCGAGTTTACAACCGAAACAGCTAACAAGAAGGCAGCAGTAGAGATTGATAGCACTTTCAGCACATACTACATCTATTTTACAGGTAACAATGTGATTAAGGGTGCTTATACTAAATTGTGGAACAGCGATCCCGGTGAAGACAAGAACATTCATGTCTACATCAATGGTGACGACGTAATCAACACCATCAAAATCGGAACTCTTCAGGAACTTATCAATTTTGCAAATGACGTTAACGTGAATGGCAATGGATATTCCGGTAAGACTGTTGTTTTGACCGCAGATATCGACTTGAACAATATGGAGTGGACACCTATCGGACAGACAGGAGGAAATGGTGTTGCAACATATTTCTGTGGTACATTTGACGGTAAGGGCTACACGATCTCTAACCTCAAGATTACCAATAATAGCTACGATGAAGGCAAGAATTATGCTGCCGGCTTCTTTGGATTCGTAGATGCGGGAGATGCTCACATCCGAAATCTCACAATTAATGGGGCTAACGTAAATGGTCACCATTGGACTGGTGTTATTGCCGGATATCTGACCGGATCAATATCCAATTGCTCTGTTAAGAATGCTACTGTTACCTGCACACACGCTAACGACGACGCATGCGGCGATAAGGCTGGTGTTATCGTAGGTTATATTAACAACGGTACTGTTTACGACAACACTGCGACGGAGTGCACCGTTGCGGCAGGTCGTGACGCAGGACAGATTGTAGGTGCTGCAAAGACTACACAGGTTTACAATAACACAATAAATAACGTTACTGTAACCGCGGCAGGTGATTGCACAGGTGCTAACGTTAACAACGCAGTTATCGGTCGTGTACTCGGCTAATAAAATTTGAACGCCCTCTCCAACAGATAAGGGCAAGTAAGGCGCTGTTCCGAAACGGGGCAGCGTCTTGTTTTTGCGGTAAGGGGCGGAGGATGAGCAAATTTTTGCGGCTATTCGTATTTGAAAATCCGTTTTTTGGTTAATGAATAATGAAAAATGAATGATGAATAGTGAAGAATACAAACAAAAATCCGTCCACTTTCGTGAACGGATTTTCGTTTGGTGCGGGTGACAGGGGTCGAACCTGCACGAATTAACATAAGATCCTAAATCTTACGCGTCTGCCAATTCCGCCACACCCGCATTTGACCGCTTATATATTATACCACAAACCTTTGCATTTGTCAAGCGAAAGACGCAAAATATATTTTTTGACTCATCGTAAAGAGCGCCCCATCCGCCTCCTTTGCAAAGCAAAGGAGGTCGCAGTCGGAACGACTGCGAGGCTTCCGC
>JBGVEZ010000051.1:0-4928 GCA_045120555.1 Eubacteriales bacterium | reverse complement strand
ATCGTTTCCGAATCCGGTGTTGCAGCAGGCGTTCGCCGTATCGAGGCGACTACAGGTGCAAACATCCTCGACCTTCTTAAGGAAAAGGACGAGCTCATCGCAAAGACCGCATCCGAGCTTAAAACTCAGAACGTAAACGATATCGCAAAGCGTGCAGTTGCGGTTCAAGAGGAGCTTCGCGCACTCAAGCATGAGATCGACGAGCTCAACGAAAAGCTCGCAAAGACCAAGCTCTCCGGAATCGAGGGCGGTGCTGTTGAGGTCGGAAGCGTCAAGGTATATACAAACCTCTTCAAGAACGAAATGCAGATAGACGCCGTACGCTCTCTCTGCGACGATATAAAGAGCAAGAACGCATCCGCAGTTTGCGTATTCGGCGTTATCAACGGCGATAAGCTCAATTTCGTAACAGCTTGCGGTAAGGATGCTGTTTCTGCAGGTGTTCACGCAGGCAAGCTCGTAAGCGCGGTAAGTGCAATTACAGGCGGTAAGGGCGGCGGACGCCCCGACAGCGCAATGGCAGGCGGCAAGGATGTCTCCGCTGCGGCAGGTGCGGTTGAGGCAGCTCCCGAGCTCGTTCGCGGTATGCTTAAATAAAAAATTTGGGATCTCGCAAGGATCCCGGGAAGTTAAAATTTCAGACGGGCAAATGGATATTATAAATACGTAATACTCCATTTGCCCCTTATTTATCTGTACGGATCATTGCTGAAAAATATTATTTAGTATTATTAATCGGAAAGGAAGCAATTATGAAATTTAACTGTATAACCCGGCCAAATCATTCCCCCCAAGGTCTTTCAAAGGTGTATTTCTGCGCACATCCCAAGGATCATGCAAAATATCTCGAGGAGTTTTCAAAGGAGATCCTCACTCTTCATAACTGTGCGGTATGGTACGACGAGGAGCCCGAAAAGGACTACAGTACGGGCGAGCTGCTTTCGGCACTTGAAACGATGAACCTCTTCGTCGTTCCGATAACACACGCTCTGCTTACTATGGAAAGCCGCGCTCTCGACGTAGAGATTGAGTTCGCTCAGAAAAATAACATTCCGATCCTCCCTATCATGAAGGAGGATGACCTTGAAGAGCTGTTTTGTCACAGATTCGGCAGCATCCAATTCCTTATGGAGGACTATAAGTATGAATCCGAGATTCCTTACAGAAAGAAGCTTGAAAACTACCTTTCATCAATAATTATCGGTGACGAGCTTGCCCAAAGAATAAGAAACGCCTTTGATGCTTACATATTTCTCTCGTACAGAAAAAAGGACCGCAAGCAGGCGCTCGAGCTGATGCATCTTATACACAGAAACGACTTTACCCGCGATATTGCGATCTGGTACGACGAATATCTCGTTCCCGGTGAAAACTTCAACGATTCGATAAGGCAGGCATTTGAAAAGAGCTCACTTTTCGTTCTTAACGTAACTCCGAGCATACTTGAGGAAGTAATCGGAAATGACGGTATACCGCAGGACAATTACGTAAAGCACACCGAATATCCGATGGCGATCACCGCTAAAAAGATCATATTGCCTGCAGAGACCGTTGAAACAGACAAGGCAAAGCTGAAAATAAAATTCCCTCTGCTTCCGCCGTGCATAAAAATATCCAACAAAGAGATGCTCAATGCTGCTCTTACGAAGGCTTTCAATACGCATAAGCTCCGCCAAAACGACAATGATCCCGAGCATTGCTATCTTATAGGTCTGGCATATCTGAATGGCATAGACGTCGAGATCAACAAATCTCTCGGACTTGAGCTGATACACAAATCGGCAGATGCGGGATACATCGATGCCATAAGAAAGCTGATCTCCGTGTATGAGGAGGGCGACGGCGTTGAGCGGAATTACGAAACTGCAGCCAGCTGGCGTGAAAGACTTGTCAGCGGCTGTGAGGCGATCTATCGCGCATCAAATGTCGAGCGCGACGGAAGCGAATGGTTCTGGGAGATCATTTATCTTTCGGACGCTTTAGGTGCGCTAGGACGCACGAAGGATCAGATAGAATACGCCAAGTATGCAATTAAAGTCGCAAATGAACAATTTGAAGCCCATAAAACGCGTAACGCAAGCAGAAATCTGTTCGTCGGATACGAAAGACTGGGCAATTCGATAAAAGCACAGGGAAATATTTCGGACGCAAAGCTCTGTTATATTAAGGGGCTTGAGATAGCTCAGTATATTTCAGATGCTGACCGAACAATCGAGGCTGTACGTGACCTTTCCCTGATGTATAACGGTCTCGGAGATATTGCGCGATCCGATGGAAACCTTGATGCTGCAAGAGATTATTATCTTAAAGCACTTGCATTAAGAGAAGAAATCGCCAAGGCAAGTAATACTTACCTCACGGTGCGCGATATCCCTACCTGCTGCGATAAGCTCGGAGATATCGAAGCCGCAAGTGGGAATCCCTCAAAGGCAAGAGAATATTATCTGAAGGGTCTTGAAATATTGGAGAATGCACCGGATAACGTTTCCGGTATATCAAAGCGCGACCTGTCGGTATGTTTCGGAAAGCTCGGAGACGTATACGCATCAGAAGCACAATATAATATCGCAACCGAGTATTACGAAAAAAGCCTCGACCTTGCCAAGGAATTATCCGACAGAAAAGGCACCGCAGAAGCAAAGCACGACCTAATAGCCGCCATAATAAGGCTCGCGTTCGTTGCACTTGAAGGCGGCCGTCCGAACACTGCGAAGGAGTACTACACGAACGCCACCGAATACGCACGCGATGCGTTGGCGATATCCGATTCTCTTACCGCCAAAAGAGACCTCTGGCTTTGCTATGTAGGTTTAGCAGATATACTGAAAAGAACAGGTAACCTTGATTTGGCAACGAAAAGCTGCTCAGACGCGCTTTGCCTTGCCGACGAAATGTATAAAAGCACCAAAACAGCCGCCGCTGAGCGCGATTATATAAAAAGCGTATCCACGTACGGCGATATTGCTCTTGCAGGGGGCGATATAGGCACAGCAACCGACCATTATCTTAAGTGCCTTGAAATAATTGATGCCCGTCCGATAAGCCAAATTAACGTAAAGGATATGCGCGACGCCCTGCTTTCACACGTAAAGCTCGGTAACATCGACAAGGCGCGCGGCGATCTGACCTCCGCAAGAGACCGTTATCTTAAGGCGCTCGATATAGCACAAGAGATATTGGACGGCGAATATTCCGTAAAGGTGGATAATGATTTCAGCATCATCACCTCAAGCCTCGGTGAGATAATGCAAGCATGGGGCGATACCGACGCGGCAAGAAACTATTTCACGCAAAGCCTTATCGCCGCCGCAAGCGTAGTTCACCATTGCATGACGCCAAATGCTCTCGATGCCCTCGGCGTTGCATATTATAAGGCATCCTTCTACGATGACGCGGAAACCCGCAAGACCTATCTCGGCAACGCTCTCGAAATCTACGAGAAGCTCACCAAAGAGCATCCGCAGAACGATAGATTTTCTAAAAATCTCGGACTTGTGAAAAAGCAACTCGAACAATAATGAAAAGACGAAAAAAAGTCCAACCGTCCAGAATTATGGGCGGTTGGCTTTTAATATATTCAGTTATCGTAAATTCCCGAAGAAAGATACCGTTCCCCCGTATCGGGAAGGAGAACAACGATATTCTTTCCTCTGTTCTCTTCCCTTTTTGCAAGAGATGCCGCTGCCGCGAGTGCCGCACCCGACGAGATTCCGACGAGAAGCCCTTCGGTTTTTCCGAAATCGGCGGCAAATTCTATCGCATCCTCGTTGGAGACGGTAACTACCTCATCGTATACGTTTTTGTCAAGCACGCTCGGGACAAAGTTTGCGCCGATTCCCTGAATTGCGTGCGCACCTGACACGCCATTTGAAAGCAGGGGTGATGATTCGGGCTCTACCGCAACGATCTTTACCGACGGACATTTCTCCTTAAGGTAGCGACCGATACCTGTAACAGTTCCGCCCGTTCCGACGCCCGCGATAAAAATATCAACGTTGCCGTCGGTATCCTCGAAGATCTCCGGGCCCGTGGTGAGGTAATGCGCCTCTGCGTTTGCCGGATTATCAAACTGCGAAGGAATGAAGCTGTTCGGAATAGCCTTTGCAAGCTCCTCAGCCTTCTCGATAGCACCCGCCATGCCCTTTTTGCCGTCGGTGAGGACTACCTCCGCACCGTACGCCTTCATAAGCATTATGCGCTCCTTTGACATTGTGTCGGGCATAACGATTATCGCATTATATCCGCGCATTGCCGCTATCATGCAAAGACCGATGCCCGTATTTCCCGAGGTCGGCTCGATTATGGTTGCGCCAGGCAAGATAAGATTTCGTCTTTCGGCATCGTCTATCATATTCTTTGCGGCTCTGTCCTTTACCGAGCCTGCGGGATTGAAAAGCTCGACCTTTGCTAGAATGCAAGCATTGAGTCCGTGCTTTTTTTCAAAGCGGGAAAGCCTTAAAAGCGGCGTTCTGCCGATAAGCTCCTCAGCACTGCTATATATCTTCATAGTATCTCCTTTATTTCCTCAAATTTACCGTAATACCAACCCGTTCTGCCGTTATTCTTTATAATACAACCTCTTCCCGTTTTGTGAATAAGCGAAAGCACGTCGCCCGAATTTACTGCAAGCACGGCATCTGTGTAGTCGTTACAGGTGGTTCTCTCCTCAAAACCGTAAATATATTCGTTATACATACGCAATCGGTATCCGCTTGACGCGTGCTCAACGAGAGAAAATTCCTCTCCCTTTTCAAGAAGAATTATATCGGTGTCGCCCCAATGGATGTTAAGCGATTTTTCAGACGGATTCTGTGCATCGAGTGCGCGTATTTTCGGGAACGTATCGTATCTTACGTTATAATTATATTCCGCAGAATCCGAATATATATCCGGAATAACGTAGAGATTCAGCTGTCCGTCGGTCTTAA
>JBGVEZ010000050.1:0-2286 GCA_045120555.1 Eubacteriales bacterium | reverse complement strand
TGCTCTCCGGTCAGAAGACCATAAAGGCTTACAACAGCGAGGATTCGGTCACCGCTAAATTCGACGAGCTCAACGAAAAGACCTGCGAGGCTTATTATAACGCAGAATATCAGGGCTCGATAGTCGGTCCTTCAATGGCTCTCATCAACAACATCTCCGTCTCTCTCGTTTCTCTCTTCGGCGGTCTTCTCTACATGTTCACGTTAAGCGCAAGCATCAAGGAAGGCTCTATCCTCTTTATGAACCTCGAAAACATGAGTAAGTTCATAACCTACTCAAAGAAGTTCTCCGGACCGATAAACGAGTTTGCAAACATCATGAACGAGCTTCACTCCGCAATGTCCGCAGCGGAAAGAGTTTTCCGTGTGCTTGAAACGGACAAGGAGCTTGCCGATATCGATGGTGCAGAGGTTCTTGACGAGGTTGAGGGCGCAGTAGAGATTAAGAACGTAACGTTTGGCTACGTTGAAGGCAAAACGATACTCAAAAACATCTCGCTTAAGGTAGAGCCCGGACAGACGGTTGCTATAGTCGGTCCCACGGGTTCAGGCAAAACTACGATAATAAACCTTCTCATGCGCTTCTATGACGTCAACGAGGGTGAAATATACGTTGACGGCAAGGAGATACGAACGCTCACGCGTGAATCCCTCCGACATGCTTATACGATGGTATTGCAGGAAACGTGGCTCTTCAATGCTTCCATATATGATAACATTGCATACGGTCGCGAGGGCGCAACAGAGGAAGAGGTTATCGAAGCGGCAAAAGCTGCAAAGATACACAATTATATCGAGGCTCTTCCTGACGGATATAATACGATACTTTCGGATGACGGTATCAATATCTCGAAGGGTCAGAAGCAGCTTATAACCATCGCCCGCGCAATGCTTGCAAATTCACAGATGCTTATTCTTGATGAAGCAACCTCAAACGTTGACTCGCGCACAGAGCAGCAGATACAGGCGGCAATGAACAAGCTTATGCATGGAAAGACCTGCTTCGTTATCGCGCATCGTCTTTCCACAATTCAGAATGCCGATATCATCGTTGTAATCAAGGACGGTGAGATAATCGAGCAGGGCAACCACGATTCTCTTCTCAAGAAGGAGGGCGGCTTCTACGCTTCTCTTTACAATTCTCAGTTCAAATAAAATCCTCACGGAGGTGGGACATGCTCAGAAAGGCATATCTTGAAATCACAAATAAATGCAATCTCTCCTGCTCGTTCTGTCACGGCACGTCCCGCCCCGCAAAATTCATGTCGGTGGAGGAATTTACCCATGCGGCAACCGAGCTTCGCAAGGTAACAGAATATCTGTATTTTCACCTGCTCGGAGAGCCGCTTCTTCATCCCGAGCTTCCGCAATTCTTTGAAATCGCCGAGCACCTCGGGTTCAAGGTCATAATCACGACTAACGGTACTCTCCTGCAAAAAAGAAAAAGCACCCTCCTCGGTGCAAAATGCCTGCATAAGGTAAGCGTTTCGCTCCATTCATTCGAGGCAAACAACGCAGGCTGTGATCCCGCAGAATATCTTGACGGTTGCTTTGATTTTCTCGATGAATCGTCAAACAGAGGGATCATTTCGGTGATGCGCCTTTGGAACATCGGAGGCGAGGACAAGCAAAACGCGGAGATCCTTTCGGCAATGCGTAATTTTTTCGGCAGCGAATGGACAGAGGTCAGGAGCGGTTACCGCTTAAAGGACAAGCTTTTCCTCGAATGGGGCGAAAAATTCGAGTGGCCCGACGAAAATGCGGAATGCTATTCGGAATGCCACACCTGCTACGGTCTGCGGGATCAGATTGGAGTTCTTTCGGACGGAAGAGTTGTTCCCTGCTGCCTCGATGCGGACGGCGTTATAACGCTCGGAAACATCTTTGACGAAAGCATAACCGATATTCTCGCGTCCCCTCGGGCAGTTGCGTTGAAGCGGTCGTTTGAGAACAGAAAAATAACCGAGCCTCTCTGCAAAAGATGCGATTTCGCAAGAAGGCTCAAGTAAAAAGGAATTTCATATGTCAAGAAATTTAGGAATAAAAGCATCGAACAAGGGTGATTTCTACTTCGTAAGCTACAACTCCGAGGACGAAGCGCGGGTCTCCGAATACGTTCAGCTCCTCAGCGAGCACGGAGTGACCCTGTGGTACGACGACGGAATCCGAAAATCGAAAAATTGGGAGGAGGAGCTTGCCGACAACCTTGAAAAATGTAAAGCGGTAATCATGTTCCTTTCCAAAAGCATTTTTGCAAAGCAGGAATCGTACGTCAGAACCGAATTCA
>JBGVEZ010000049.1:0-3781 GCA_045120555.1 Eubacteriales bacterium | reverse complement strand
TCTTTGTGAACTTGTCAGCGTAAGCGATTTCCATTTCAGAAATATCAGCCTCGCCCTTGAGGATCTTTGCCGCCATCTTACCCGTAGCAACGCCGAGATCGTAGTAATTGATGGAAAGAGTTGCAACGCCACAGCCCTTGCAGAGATTTTCTTCGCCTGCGATTACGGGAGTGTTGCCGATAACGCCGTTGATGGTGGTTGCGCATTCAGCAGCGGTATTGTCTGTGGGGATGTAGATAACGTCAGCCTCTGCAGCAGCCGCAGCGGCAACTACGGTTACGTCGTTGGAGTCAGTAAACGCCTTTTCAACGCACTTGATTCCCTTCTTTTCAAGCTCTGCCTTGATAACCTTTACCTGGTATGCGGAGTTGGGCTCTGCGCTGCAGTAAAGGAGAGCAACGGTCTTTGCCTCGGGGAAGAGGTCAACTACCATCTGCGCCTGCTGATCAAGGGGAGCAAGGTCGGACGTACCGGAAACGTTACCGCCGACGAGACCGTTGAAGTTATCAAGTCCGAGAGCCGTTCCGTATTCGGTAATGGAGGTACCGAGAACGGGGATAGTTGACGTGCCGTTTACAGCCGCTGTAAGCGCGGGAGTAGCGTTTGCCATAATAAGGTCAACGTTCTTGTTAACGAAGTCTGTAACAATAGTCGTGCAAACGGGAATTTCATTATTTGCGTTCTGATTAAGGAAGGTTACGTTCTCTTCGCCAAGCTCTTCCTTAAGAGCGTCAATAAAGCCCTGTGTTGCAGCGTCGAGAGCGGGGTGCTGAACGAGCTGACAGATACCAACGGTATATTTGCCGTCATCCTTCTGGCAAGACGTAAGAACGGGAAGGACGATGATCGCGAGCGCAAGAACAAGCGCAAGAATTTTCTTTTTCATGATGTTTTCTCCTTAATTTGGATGGTTTATTTCTTTTACGGCTTTATGCCATAACAGACTGTGATGCTTGTACGAAAACAAAAAGTCTCCGCACTCCCGCCTTCGGGAATGCAGAGACGACATAAATCAGTATTATTATCGTGTTACCACTCTGCTTCTCCGCGTCCTCACGGACACAGACTCATTAGGTTCATATGCACCCACCGATAACGCTCGGCAAACGGCACGGTCTACACACCAAAGGGCTTCTCCCGCACGGCTCGGAAACTGTATTTCGGGAACCTACTCAAGTCCGGTTTACACCGCCACCGGATCTCTGATCTCTTTCGCTTTTCCTACTCTGTTTTCTTCATCGCCTTTATTTTTCGTATAAAAAATATGACAAGATTATATCACAAATCCTCGCGCAATTCAAATACATTTGATTAATAAAAGGTAAACGATTTATAAACCGTACTGTTCATCGCTTACAAATGCGTCCGGAAATGCAGAAACGAAGTACGGAATAAGCTTTTCCCGCTTCTCATTTACGTATTCTTCAATAAACGCCATGTCCTTGCCGCTAAGGCATTCGCAGTACGGCAAAAATCTTGCCCTTACGTCACTGTCCGTCTCTCCCGAGGCGATACAGCGGCGAAGAAGATATCTTTCGGTAAAATCAAAGTCCTCGTCTATGTGCGCACGCATTATCATCTCGTGCGGAGTGAATTCCTTTCGTGTGAGGCAATATTCGTTTGCTCTCCAATTCATATACGATGAAAAATCGCGTATGCTCATAAGCTCACCGAGAACGCAAACAGAAAAGCGAACGTGCGCTGTAAAGAAATTATTAAGAGATACCGGCTCGGGTGCTCTATCACTTGCTTCAAACCCGCAATGCGTTTCTTCTATTACGTCGGGAATATTCGACAGTCGGAATTCCCTTACCCAGCGGCGATTTTCTGAAAGATCGTGATATTTCAACGATACACCCGTAATGACGTCCGCCTCCCACACCGGAAAAACCGCACACCATATCTCGTCAAGGCTATCCTCAGGACAGGTCACCGCCATCATAATATCGCCTACCGCCTTGAAGAAAACGCCGTGTGCATACACAAAATTTTCTGAAAGAAGGCGCTGACTGAAATCCTCATAAAACTGCTCGGTTGGAATCATATACTTTCCTCTTAATTACTTTGTCGGCATCTTCGGCGTAAGCTCGTACATAGCTCCACCGTTTCCGCGGTTACAGTGCAAATAGAGCTTGTTACCGACGTGAATAAGAGTTTCGCCCTCCTTCGTATTATGCGTAAGCTCAACGCGGGCAAGAAATTTGCCCTGCCATGAATATATCATTATTATATTACCGGGATTGCCCGAGGACGCAGACTGAACGAAATAAACGTAATCCTCATCACAGTCAAGCCCCTGACGGGTTTTACCCGTGTTAACACCGGTTTCCATACCTCCGACCTTTTGAAAATTGGAGTCAAGCACCCAGAAGTTCCACGTGCCGCTGATCCCCGCCGCGTACTGATCTCTTTCGGCGCAGTACGCAAGACCGTTCATCTTGCACACAAGATCGACAGTCTTCAGCTTTTCCATTGTGTCGCTCTTGAATGTAGTGATGCGTGCGTAGTTCGGCGCGTTGTGGACAACTATCATAAAGTCCTTCTTAGCGTTGAAGGTCATATCGTTTGAATGGTCGGTGTTCGTGTTTGCGATTACCTGAAGCCGCTTTCCCGTCTCGAAATCGTATTTTGCAAGGCTGCTCTTATTGCTCGTCTGCATCGAAACGTAAAGGTACTTTCCTTCACCGTCGACGCACGCTCCCTGCGCAGACTTATGGCTTCCGAGCGCGGCAAGATCGTACATATGCTTACTTGTATAGTCAAACGTAAGACCCTTCTTTGCGCAAAGCACAGCAACGTCACAGAATGAAGGATTTTTCTCAACGTATGTCACATCCGTCGCCTTCAGATAATATTTTCCGTTAACCTCAACAAGATTTTCGGTTAGATATTCCTCGGTAAACGCACGTATTCCGTCTCTTGTATACGCAGGAATGGTTCCCACAACAGAAGCACCCTTTTCGGTGACGGTGTAGCTGTAGCCGCAAACGTTACCGAGAGCGTTTTCATCGTTAACGGAAACCTCACGATTCGTATCACCGACAACTATCTCATACTCATACGGCTTCTGATCCTTTGCAAGGTAATCGTATTTTATTGTAAGTATTTCATCTCCGGGAACGAGCTCCTCGATCCTCTTTTTGAGGGCAAGAACAAGAGCCAGCGTATCGGCGTCAGTCTTCTCGGGCCTTATAAGAACAGGAACAAAGGCTTCTCCGTCGTAAAGAAGGAGTGCGCCGTCCAAAACCCGGTCTGTAACCTCATCGGTAATTGATTCCGTTGACGTCAAGCTCGGATCACCGCTTGTGATATCGGGCGTATTTACAGTGTCACTATTACAAGCGGATAACGTAAGAAGTGTACGTAAAACGATCAAAACGGAAATTATTCTTTTCATAAAAAGCCTCCTAATTCCAAATATATCATAATTATACCATATCTCTTCAAAAAAGTCAAGAGTAATCTCAAAACATGGCAAACACGGTAAAATTCTTGCTTTGTTTACATTATGTTCTTGAATTTATCTGACGCATTGTGTTATAATGAATAGAAATAATTATATATCGGATCGATATTCTAAAAAGGAGATTATTTATGGAACAGTTTTTTAACAGCATTTGGTTTGACATTATAATGCTTGTAGTTGGCTTCGTGCTTCTTATCAAGGGCGCGGATTTCTTTGTTGACGGAAGCTCAAGCATCGCAAAAAAATTCCGAATTCCTTCAATCGTTATAGGTCTTACGGTTGTTTCTCTCGGAACCTCTCTCCCCGAGCTTGCGT
>JBGVEZ010000048.1:0-2178 GCA_045120555.1 Eubacteriales bacterium | reverse complement strand
ATATATGAATGGGACAGGATCCACACAAGCACGTGGAAAAAGATATTCTACACGTTTACCTTCCCGTTCTTTATGGCAACTTATTTCCCGATAGGACTTATCGCGCTCTTTAAAAAGGTCGAATGGAAGCCGATAAAGCACTCCGCAAAAACAATGAAGGATATTGTAAAAAAATAATATAGAATGCAAGCGCAGTCCGAGATACACTGTATTTCGGACTGTTTTTTTTGTGAACTTTCACAAATTAATATAAACTTCTTGACAAATGATAATTTATATGTTATAATATAATTACCAATTTTTCATGAAAGGAAAAAAGAAAATGAAAAAGACATTATCCCTTATCATCGTTCTTACAATGATGCTTTCTCTCGTTTCGATGCTCGGACTTACGGTTTCCGCGGCAAACGGACTTGAGAAGACATATGAGGCAGCAAACGACGGAGACGTTCTCTATAACGTTCTCTTCAATCAGACTGAGGGCGTATACGTGCCCAAGGTATTCTCAGCAGGCTCTCAGGCAGCAGCCGACGCCCTTACCGTCACTACCTCCGATGACGGCAAGTCCGTAACCCTCAAGCAGGGCTCCACCGGTGCGCGTATGTATTGGGGCGCAAGCGTTGAAGGCCTCACATACGGCGAGGGCAAGCAATACACCATCGAGGCTGAGCTTACGTTCACCTCCAACAACACCGGCCTTTATTTCACAAGCGGCGAGCACAATGCAGATATCGTTGCAGATACCTCCTATTCAAAGATGTACGGCGTTTACGGTAAGCTCACGGGCTCTATCATGTTCGGCGGCACAAGAATCCCCGCAAAGTACCTCTGCAATACTACAGCTTACGTTAACTGGTACGGCAATTATCCCGAGATTACAACAGACAGCGATACCTACAAGAGCATTACCAAGAAGTTCACCATCGTTGCAGACGGCTACGATATGTATGTCTGGGTTGACGGCTTCTTCTTCGACTATCTCCCCATAAGCCCCTACGCAGGACAGGATGAGGTTGGTATCAGCTTCTATCTCTTCAATGCAGGCGCAACCGTTACCGCAAAGAACGTTGTTATCAAGAAGGGCACAGGCCCTCTCGCTTCCACAACCTTCCCCACAAAGACAAGAGACAACTGGATTCAGAACGAAAATCCCGCAGATCCCGCATACCAGGCTAAGGATTATGCTTCCGCAAAGGACGGCGAAAAGCTCATCGATCTCAAGTTCAATTCCAAGTCCGGTGCATATGTTCCCTGCTGGATCTCCGACGAAAACGTAGGATTTGATAAATGCGAATACACCGAAAACAGCGTAACCATCGCAAACAATGGCAAAAAGGGCGCTGCATGGTTCGGCGGCAAGATCGGAAACCTCAAGGTTGCGGAGGGCAACAAATATACCTTCCAATATAAGGTTAAATGTATTAACGACTATTCCGGCGGCGTATACTTCAACACCACAAATAACGACCACCACCCCACCTCCAGAGTTAACCGCATGGGCGTTTACGGTAACATCAACTACACCGAAAAGGCAATGCAGATAAAGATGGCTCTTAACGGCGGCAACCACGCAAACTACAATTATACTGACGTTGCATATCCCGACAAGGTTACTCCCCTTATCGACAACGACGGCTTTACCGACGTTCGCATCGTTGTTGACGGCTACAGCTACGCTCTCTACGTAATGGATGCTTCCGGTGAATACAAGGAGGTTTCCAGAATCGCGCTTACAGCAGCTGATTACGTTGAATCCGATAATCTCGCATTCGTAGTTTACGTTTACAATGCAGGCAACGCTCTCACCGTTAAGGACGCATCCGTATTCAAGGGCGACCTCTTCAATCCCGTTGTAGAGGAAACAACTCCCTCCACACCTGTTACTCCTCCCGTGGCTACAGGCGACGCTACCTCCGTTATCGTAGGTCTTGCAATCGTTACACTCTGCACTCTCGCAGGCGTAAGCTTTGGCAAGAAGAGATAATCGGTAAATTGCATAACATAAGCCCGACAGAGCGATCTGTCGGGCTTCTTATGTTTTGCGGTGTTTATTTGTATTCCTTACCGAGAACGATAAGCGTATCTGTGCTTTCTCTGTATGCAGCGAACACCTTTTTATTATTATAATCGGCGAGCTGGCAGGGATCGAATATTCCGCTTGACCACAGCGGGTGGGTA
>JBGVEZ010000047.1:0-2402 GCA_045120555.1 Eubacteriales bacterium | reverse complement strand
GGCAGCACCCGGACGGCGATGTGCTGTATTATGAATACACAAAAAAAGATTAAAATCTGACAAATGAATTCAAAAATCTTTCTGCTTTGCAATTTAAAATCATATGTCACCACCTTTCACGCTTAAAAGAAGGGTGCACTGGGGAATCGTTTGCGAATTTGCGAGTCGTCGAATATTAGCAGCAATTTCAGCATTAATGTTTCAACACACCAATCGTTTGATTTTAGTGATCTTACGTTTGAAAAACAGATTTTTAGTCGTTTTTTCAAAAATATTTGCTTTTTCTCGAAAAAACTATTGACTTTTTTGCATCTCGGTGATATAATATATTAGGTTTTTCGAGAGAAAGCTAATATCTGGGTGTGGCGCAGTTGGTAGCGCGCTACCTTGGGGTGGTAGAGGCCGCAAGTTCAAGTCTTGTCACTCAGACCATATCGAGTGTTCATAACAGATTTCAGTTATGGACACTCGATATTTTTTTGCTTATGCTTACTTTTCGGTTAAATATTGAGTTGTTTTGAGCAGGTTCGCCTGCTCTTTTTTGTTAAACTGCATTAGATAAGTATTCGATGGCTACGCCCTTGCGTGAGTCGAGGATATAGGGCGGTCTGTGAATGATGCCGGGGATGTCAAGCGTACCGACGAAACGGTAATGAATGATGACTCTTTGCGTTCTATCCTTGCCCGTTCCCTCCACAGGAAAGACCTCGATCTTTTCGATCAGCTCTCGCAGAATAACGGGCGTCAAGGTTCGCATCTCCATAAACTTGCGGATAGCTCTGAGAAAGTCATCCTTCGCCGTCTGCATTCTGTCAATACTGTCGAGTTTTTCTTTGAGTTCAAGTGTCTGCCGCTTCAATTCCTCTTGCTCGTTCTCATACTTCTGAGATAGCCGCATAAACCACTCATCCGTAACCTTGCCCTCTACGTTATCCTCGTAGAGCTTTTCAAAGAGTCCGAGGAGCTTTTGACTACGCGCTCTCGCCGTCGCTAAAGCACCTTCCGCAGCCGTTCTCTCCCGATGCATATCCTTGTTGGTCTTTTTCTCCAAAAGCTCCGCAAAGGCGTCCTCCGCGCTTTCAAGAAAGTCCGCAAGCATTCGTAGCTCCATCAGCACGATCTGCTCCAAAGCATCCTCACGGATATAGTGGGTGTTTTCGCAAGTGCCTCGCATTCCCTTGTAGTTCGAGCAACTAAAGAAGCGGATGCTCGGGTTCTTCTGATTGAAGTTGAACCATAGCTTATGCCCACAATCTCCGCAATAGAGAAAGCTCGTGAAGATGCTTTTCTTTTGGTTCTTGTCCTTTGGTGGTCTGCGTTTAGTCTTTTCCACAAGCTTCTGTACCTGCTCCCAAGTGTCGCGGTCAATGATCGGCTCGTGAACGTCCTTGAAGATTGCCCAATTTTCTTTTGGGTTCTCAACTCTTGTTTTGTTTCTGAATGACTTTGACGTGCTTTTGAAGTTGATAATGTCACCGCAGTATTCCTGTTGTGAGAGCATCTTGGCAATGGTCGTCTTGCACCACTTGTACGGATCGGCTTGCGTTTTCTTGCCACCTCGCGGAAGTCCTTTACTTTGCCAATACGCCATCGGTACTAACACCTTGTCCTCTTGAAGCGTTCTCGCAATCGTTTCATTGCCCTTCCCCTCGATGCACAAGCGATACACTCGTCTGACTACCTCTGCCGCTTCTGTGTCTATGATCCATTTCTTTTTGTTATCGGGAGCTTTCATATACCCATAAGGCGGTTGAGATAACGGCTCTCCTGCATTGCCGCGAATCTTGTGTGCGGAACGGACTTTTCTTGAAATATCCCTTGCCATCATCTCGTTCATTACGTTGCGGAATGGCGCTAACTCGTCCTCTCCGTTCTCGCTGTCGATGCAGTCGTTGATGGCAATGAAGCGGATGTTGTTTTCGGGAAAGTAGTAGTCGGTGTACTGACCTACTTCAAGATAGTTCCTTCCGAAACGGGATGAGTCCTTGACGATGACGGTTGAGATATATCCCATATCCATATCTGCAAGCATCCTTTGGAAGTCGGGGCGGTTGAAATTCGTACCCGTATAGCCGTCGTCCACATAGAACCTTGTGTTAGTAAAGCCGTGCTCCTTCGCATATTTAGCGAGGAGCTTTTTCTGATTGGCAATGGAGTTGCTATCACCTTCCGTGCCATCGTCACGGGAGAGTCGGCAATAGAGTGCCGTGATCCCCATTTTCTCAGTTGGTTTCGCTGTCGTTTTTCCCTGCATTCTTCTCCTTTCTATCCGAGGATTTCTCTATCGGATCGGCAGCCGAAACATATTCCGCCTTTATTGTATCACCGTCCGCATCATCCGTCAAATGTGTGAGATTGTTTTTGATAATTCTTTCAAAGCGAGTTTTTACGTTTGGCTCGCC
>JBGVEZ010000046.1:0-13142 GCA_045120555.1 Eubacteriales bacterium | reverse complement strand
CTCGACGGCTCGGTTAATATAAACGTTTGCACAAGGCTTGACGGTACGGGTGTTATCCTTCGCTATATCGAGCTTGAAAACGTAAGCGGCAGGAGCGTTTCCGTCGGTAATATCGTGCCGTTTGGCGGCGTTATCGACTCTATCGTCGGCTGGGATCAGTATGTAAAAAACAACGACCCGAAAAAGATCTATTCTCTCGGTAGCTTCGGTTCATCGAATTGGTGCTGCGAGGGTCTTTTCGGATGGAACGAGCTTCCATCGGGAGGAACGAGCATATTCGGCAGATACGAAGCAGGCCGCTTCCGTCATCCCGTTTTCTATCTCCGCAACAACGCGCTCGGCGGCATTTTTGCGTGTCAGCTTGCGTACAGTGGCGGCTATGAATTCGCCTTCAATAATTTTTCCGAGGAATCGACGAACGGCTTTGAGGGCGGCGTTCAGAACTCGATACTCGGTCTTAAGGTGAAGCTTGCAAGCCCGAATCCGCAGTATATCCTCTCTGCGGGCGAAACGCTTACAACGCCCACCGTCCACATAACGAAAATATTCGGCGACCTTGACGATGCCGTTAACGAGATGAACCGCCATATAAGGCGCAGTGTTCTGACTCTCCCCGATCCGCACGGCATCAAGGGCGTTCTCGCTTCGGGAATGGGCCCCGAGCATCCGATGACGGTTGAAGGAACGAAATTCTTTATAGATACCGCAGCAAGAGTCGGTGCTGAGATGTTTATAATTGACGCGGGATGGTATTGCCCTCCCGGAAAGCAGGGCTCGGAATGGAACGTGCGTGCGGGAGATTGGTATCCCGACCCCGACCGCTACCCGAACGGCATCTCCGAGATCGTTGACTACGCTCACGAAAAGGGGCTTATGTTCGGCATCTGGATGGATCCAGAGCGCCTCGGAAGGCTTTCAAATGCGGCATCCGAGCATCCCGAATGGCTCTGCCCCGCATACACAGACGATAAGTCCGGCTCGATAATAAACATGGCAAACCCCGAGGCGGCGGCATGGGTTGAGGAGCAGATCGCAAGAGTTCTTACCGAAACGAAGGCGGACCTCTTCCGCCTTGACTATAACATCGGTCCGCGCGAGATATTCGTAAAGGACGAAAAGGACGGCAGAAAATACTGCAACACCGTCGCATACTGTAATGCCGTATATAAAATGTACAGAAGTCTTCGTCTCCGCTTCCCGAACGTGTTCTTCGAAAACTGTGCGGGCGGCGGCGGAAGGACCGACCTCGGTATGATGCGCAATTTTAATCATACGTGGGTGTCAGACTGGCAGATAGCGCCCCGCTCATTTGCCATTACAAACGGTATGACCATGGCACTTCCGCCCGAATGTGTGGACAGGCTTGCAAGCGGTATGACGAGTCATACTAAGGGCTCTCTCGATTTCCAGCTCCGACAGACGCTCTTCGGAAAGCCGACCACAAATTCCTATAACGCCGTAGGAAGCGAATTTAACGAGCTCCAGCTTGATTTCGTAAAGCATTGCTACGATATATATAAGGACTTTATCCGCCCCTATGCCGCAAGCTCCATGATGTATCATCACACACCCGAATGCTTCGGTGTTCATCCCGGTGGCGTTGGTATTATCGAACGCGCAAGCGCGGATGGTGACAGATCGGTCATCGGCATTTTCAAGCTTGCAAACAGCGCGGATTGCGAGGAAATAACCGTCCGTCCGAGAGGTATTTTGCCGAGCGGATGGTATAAGGTGATCTCGGATAACGCCGCTTTTTCCGACCCCGATTTCGAAGCCCCGATAGTCGGAGGCTACGATATTACGCAGAACGGAATAAGAGTACGTCTCGCGTCCGCTCTTACAAGCGAGCTTATAATTCTTGAAAAGGTCTGAAAAACTTACAATGCAACAAAATAATCTCTTAAGAAGCCGCCGTTCCGTATTTGTCGAGGGCATGCGCGACGGTATACCGATTGCCCTCGGATATTTTGCCGTCTCGTTTTCGCTCGGAGTTGCGGCAAAGAATGCGGGTCTTACTCCTTTTCAGGGCTTTCTCGCAAGCCTGCTTACAAACGCATCTGCAGGCGAGCACGCGGCATTTCTGATGATCGCCGCAAGTGCGACCTATATCGAATTTGCGCTGATGATACTCGTCGCAAACGCGCGCTATCTTCTGATGAGCTGTGCGCTCTCGCAAAAATTCGATCCGAAAACAGGACTTTTGCACCGCCTTCTCGTTGGATTCGACGTAACCGACGAAATTTTCGGTATAACCGTCGCAAGGTCGGGAAAAATAGATCCGTTCTATAATTACGGCGCGATGTCACTTGCTCTTCCGGGCTGGTCGGTAGGAACTGCGCTCGGAATTATTGCGGGTAATATCCTTCCCCTCCGCCTTGTGAGCGCATTAAGCGTTGCGCTTTACGGAATGTTCATCGCCATAATAATCCCTCCCGCAAGAAAGGATAAGCCGACAGCTCTTGCCGTTGCAGTAAGCTTTGCGCTGAGCCTTGCCTTCGGTTATATTCCCTTCCTTTCAAATATTGCGGAGGGTACGAAAACGCTTATCCTCACCGTAGTGATCGCATCCGCCTTTGCTCTTGCCTTCCCGAGAAAGGACGATACCGCAGAAAAGGAGGCGAGCGAGAAATGAGAGGAAATATCTATATCTACATAGCGGTTATGGCGGCGGTCAGCTTTGCTATCCGAACGCTTCCGCTCACTCTTATCCGAAAGCCGATAAGATCGACCTTTATAAAATCGTTTCTCTATTACGTTCCGTACGTTACCTTGGCAGTTATGACATTCCCCGCAATTGTCGAGGCTACAAGCATGCCTGCCGCAGGCCTTTGCGCACTTATCGCAGGCATCGTGCTTGCGTATTTCGGGGCAAGCCTATTTAAGGTTACCGCGATTTCGTGCGTGCTCGTGCTTGTGATAGAGCTGATATTTTTACGTTAAAACCCGATGAAAGGAAAATTTATGGAGCTTACACTTGAAAACATAAGAAGCAACGAGGAGATTAAAACCTATATAAGACGCGCAGATGAATCGCTTGCGGCTCTTGGATATACCGAGCACGGCTTTGCGCACGTTATGAAAAGTGCAGTTGTTGCGGGTGAAATACTGAAAACGCTCGGCTATAGCGAAAAGGACGTTGAGCTTTCCATGGTTGCGGGATATCTTCACGATATCGGTAACGTCGTAAACCGCGCCGACCACGCGCAGTCGGGTGCTATCCTTGCGTTTACGATCCTGCGTGAGATGGGAGCAACGCCGCAAGAGCTTTCAACCGTTATTACAGCCATCGGAAACCACGACGAGCATACCGCGTTTCCTGTAAATCCCGTCGCGGCGGCACTTATCATCGCCGATAAGACCGACGTCCGACGCACGCGCGTAAGAAGTAAGGATGCCTCAACCTTCGATATCCACGACAGAGTAAACTACTCGGTGTTTGAAAGTAAGGTCAACGTTATCCCGGGTGACGACGCGGTGATCGAGCTTTCTCTTAAGATAGACACCGATATGTGTTCGGTTTCCGAATATTTTGAGATCTTCCTCGAAAGAATGATCCTCTGCCGTAAATCCGCAACCGTTCTTAATGCGCAATTCAGGCTTGTTATCAACGGACAAAGACTTATGTGACATAAAAATATAGCTCCCATTTCCTTTCGGATCCGGGAGCTTTGCTTTTTTGGGGATACTTTTTCCGCCACGGAAGGTATATGCTTCTCCCTTCGCTATCCCGAGGGGAAGATAATTACGGCGGGAGGAGAAAGTCCCTCCCCTACTTGTCGGCATTAAATGATATCCTTTTTTGAAAAGCTTTTGAGGATTCTTAAGAAACTTTTTTCAAAAAGTTCCTTAAGAAAATAAATAGTCAACACTGCCCTCAAGGAGCGCGAAAACGCCCTTGAATATAACCTCGGGCCGCTCGTAGAAATTCTTTCTCATGCGGTCTGCTTCTTCGTATGCGGAAACGTGTACGACGGTTGAGAATATGACTCTTCCCTTTTCCTTGATCGAGCAGGAAACGCGCCAGTCAGCCTCGGGCGTCTTTTCTACGAGGCAGAGCGTTTCAATTCCGCGCTTGCTGAAATCGAGGTAACGGAGCGCGGCGGTCATCGACTTTTCGAGTATCGAGGAAAGAATGTCGGAATTCAACTCTCGAACGACTATGCTTCCCTTTGCGGAAATTGTGTACATGGGCTCGTCATTGGTTTCGTCCGCGTCAACAAGCTCTACTCTTACAAGATCGTCAAAGGCTTCCGCAAAATCGAGATACATAACGTAATCGGTCTGACGGACGATGTCGTTGAGCATAGCGTAAGAAAGCGGATATTTTATGTTGTCCATAAGGTACAGAATGAATATTTTAACGTTACTTTTGCTTCCTATGGGTGAAGACATAACGGTTTACCTCCCAATAATAAGAATGATTGCGCGTGATCTGTTTATACGTATAATATTATACCACGTATTTGTAACATTTTCAAGTTGTTAAAAAAAAATATTTGTATTCTACAAAAAAATATGGTAAAATATAAGATGTATTATTATACCTCAGAAAACAAAAACATCCGAGAAAGGATATAAGATATATGAAAAACACAGTTAACGTTGCAATACTCGGCTTTGGCGTTGTAGGCGGAGGCGTTGCGGAGCTTATCGCTAAAAATTCCGCGTTGCTTAAGAAGAGACTTGGCGGTGATATTTGCGTAAAGAGAGTGCTTGACCTTCGCACCTTCCCCGATTCCCCCTTTGCCTCGATAGTCACGCCCTCGTTTGACGATATCGTAAACGATAAAGAAATATCCGTTGTTGCCGAATGTATGGGCGGCTCTCACCCTGCGTACGAATTCTCAAAGGCTTGCCTTGAGTCGGGAAAGAGCGTTGTTACCTCCAATAAGGAGGTAGTCGCGAACTACGGCCCCGAGCTTCTGAGGATCGCAAGAGAAAATAACGTCCGCTATATATTTGAGGCGGCGGTAGGCGGCGGAATCCCCTGCCTCCGACCCTTCGAGGTCAGCCTTGCGGTCAATAATATTACCGAGGTAAACGGTATCCTCAACGGCACGACAAACTACATCCTTACCGAAATGACCGAGAACGGAAGCGAATTTTCCGAGGTGCTCGCAGAAGCACAGAGACTCGGATATGCCGAAAAGGACCCGACAGACGACGTTGAAGCCATCGACGCGTCCAGAAAGATCGTCATTCTCTGCGCACTTGCTTACGGTCTTATGCCCAAGGCGTCTGACGTTTGCTGCAAGGGCATCACGAAGATCACACCCGATATTCTTTCTGCTGCGGCAGAGCTTGGATGCAAGATAAAGCTTGTTGCGCATGCCTCAAAGCGCGGTGAAAAGCTCTTTTTGAAGGTTGAACCTGCATTCGTAACCAAGGAATGCCTGCTCGGATCAGTCGACGGCGTTTTCAATGCGGTTGCGGTAACCTCCGAGGCGCTTGATGACGTAATGTTCTGTGGAAAGGGCGCGGGAAGATATCCTACTGCGTCCGCAGTTCTTGCCGATGTTTTCGAGGCGGCTCTCCGTCCTACCGAGCAGCCCGACGTTCACGTTATGGAATATAACAGCCTTCCCGTTGCCTCCATCTCCGAATTTGACGGAAGGTGGGTTGCGGTATTCGAGGGCGACGACGAAGCAACCTTCGCCAAGCGATTCCCCGAAGCATCCATCAAGCATATTCCCACACTCGGCTTTGTCCTTGTCATAACCGACGTTATGAACCGCGGTGAATTTGAAGCTCTCGTATCCGAGCAGGAGTCCGACGGAAATAAATGTCACGGGGTGTTTGAGCTTAAGTGATGGTACGCCAAAGGCTCTGCCTTTGGAAACCGCCAAGAACCTTTCTGCAAAAAGGTTCTTGGAACTCCAAAAAACTTTAGGCAGTGGAATTGGTTTGGTGAGTAATATGCAATAAGAGAAAAAACGAAAAACCACTCGGTTGAAAGGAGCAGATTACAATCGTAGTGTTGTGGCTTTTTTAACGATATGCACAAAGGACAGGCGGTGTATCCTTTCTCGTATTGTAGGGACCGGCGTCCCCGACAGTCCGCAAATTGAATTAACGCAATACGGGAAAATAGCGGATAAATATATCAAACAATTGAACGATTTTTATGATTACCTCTCGGTTGAACGTTATGTTATTATGCCAAATCATATTCACATTTTGTTGTGGGTGAAAGGCGATGGATGCGGACCGTCGGGGACGCCGGTCCCTACAGTACAAAATACTGCCACCGCAAGATTCCTATCAACATTTAAGAGATTTTGTAACAAGGAAATTGGCGAGAATATATGGCAATACCGTTCCAATGATCATATTATCCGCAATCATCAGGATTGTGAGGAACATCTACGGTACATATACGAAAATCCAATGCGTTGGTACTACGACGAGCTATATACAGATTACTAATTTTCGAGCGTAATAACCGTCATTCTGGACAGTCCGCAAAATAATATAAAGAAAGGACTTCTATATGTTAGGCTACGTAAGCTTGTCTTTAGGTGCGATAATATTTCTTATCAATCTGTATCTGCTTTTTGCCTCCCTCGGCTATCGCAAAAAGAATTGCAGGAAATGTAAAGGCTATTTAGAGGACACTACCCAACTAAAAAACGTTTACATCGGAGGAAAGGCGGGAAGATTCTATAAACGCTGGTTAGAATACACCTACGTATACAGCGTGGACGGAAAGCAATACCGTGTTTCGGGCGGTGTTCCCGGCGTAAGGAACAACGTTAAGAACATCGTCGACATCATATACCAAACGAAGAACCCGAAGCGTGCGTATATCGACCGTTTGACATTTCCCCTACTTGAACCCGCTTTTTTCTTCATATTGTTACCGCTTTGGATAATACTTGTAGTATGTGGTATTAACCTTATCTGAATAAGGGGCTGTCTCACTTATTCAGTGAGACGGCCCTCGAGTTTGTTTTGACGGCTGAAAGCCGTCATTTTTGTGCCGTTGTGGCACTTTAGGCAGTGTATTTGGTTTGGTGAGTAATATGAAATAATATAAAAAACTAAAAACCACTCGGTTGAAAGGAGCAGATTACAATCGTAGTGTTGTGTTTTTTTTAACGATATGCACAAAGGACAGGCGGTGTATCCTTTCTCGTATTGTAGGGACCGGCGTCCCCGACGGTCCGCAAAAAAAGAAAGAACGCGATCAATCCGTCGCAGGCCGAATCACTAACTGCCTTTTAAAACACCTCACACGGGGTGTTTTTTCTTTTTGCGGCATCCGAAAAATTTACAAATTATAGATGATTTTATCATCTATATGTGGTATAATAGAGTGTCGGATTTGACAGATTTTGTGTCGGATAAGACACAAAGGCAAATGAGAAAGGATTTTATAATTATGACGTTTTGGGAAATTATTTCAAGAGTATATAACGGAGGTATCTTCTCCTTTTTGTCCGGCGGCGACGATCTGACCGCGGTTATTCTGACGGGAGTCGGCGTATTTGTTTCGCTCGTGGCAGGTTATCTGCTCGGCTCGTTTAACCCTGCCATCCATTTTTCAAAGAAGCTTTACGGCGAGGATATCCGTAAATCGGGAAGCGGCAACGCGGGAAGCACCAATATGCTCCGTACCCACGGCAAAAAGGCGGGACTTATAACCGCGCTTTGCGACCTCGGAAAGACGGTCATTGCGTGTCTTATCGGTTACCTCTGTATTGGCTACAACGGTGCGGCACTTGCGGGCTTCGGTGCTCTTCTCGGACACATTGCTCCCGTTTTCTATAAGTTCAAGGGCGGAAAGGGCGTTATGGTTGCGGCGGCTACCGTTCTTATGCTCGATCCGATCACCTTCCTTATCTGCATTGCGATCTTCGCGGGCGTTTTCTACATCTCAAGAACTGTTTCGATCGCAAGCATTATGGCGGTGCTCGTATATCCCATGATCCTCAACCGAGTCGGTAACTACGTTGGTATTTCGCTTATTTGTGCCATCCTTACTACGGTGGTGGTATTCTTTATGCACAGGGAAAATATTTCCCGAATTTTTGCGGGAACCGAGCCTAAGACCACAATAGGCGGAAATAAGAACAAAAAGAATGCAAACGAAGATGAAAACGGAGATTCCGAAAACTGATATGAACGAAGAAATTCTGAAAATAACCGCGCTCATAATGAAAAGTGCAGGCGAGGGTAAGCTTCGTAAGGCTGTCCTATCAAAGCCGCACGATAAGACCGTTCAAAAGGCGGCACTGCGCCCTATAACCACCGCAAAGGGTACGCTTATCCAGCTTGAAACCTTCACCTCCGATAACAAGGCATACCACAAAAACATTTCGCCCGACGAAGGTGACGCGCTCTGCGAGGTGCTTTGCGGATTTTCACAGATAAACGTGTTCACGACTGCGGGCGAATGTCAGTATTCTGTGTCGAAGAAGGGCAAGATCCTTATGGGCGGTGTAGACAAGGTAATTCGCGCGCTTGACGGTGCGAGTGCTGTTGAATATGAGAAAAACAACCGCGAAAAGAACCGCATCCTTGTCGGAAACGAGCCGTTTCTCATCAGACTTGGTGTTTCGGACGAGAACGGAAGAGTTTACGATAAGAAGCAGTCGAAGTTCAGGCAGATAAATCGCTTCCTCGAATACGTGCGTGATTGCGTTCCATATCTCAGAAAGGACGGTCAGCTGCGTGTACTTGATCTCTGTTGCGGAAAGAGCTATCTTTCCTTCGCTTTGTATCATTATCTTACAGCCGTGCTTGGCAGAGAGGTTTGCATGACGGGAATCGATCTTAAGGAGGACGTTATTGCGGATTGCTCAAAAATAGCGGCAGATCTCGGCTTTACGGGACTTGAATTCATTGCGGGAGACATCAGAAAATGCACCGAAACGAGCTGTGACCTTGTTGTTTCTCTTCATGCCTGCGATATTGCAACCGACATCGTCCTTTCCACCGCGTGCAGATGCCGCGCCGACGTTATTCTTTCAACACCCTGCTGTCATCATTATCTCGCGCACGAGATAGATTGCGCTCCGCTTTCGTTTATTACGGCGTACCCGATCCTTGGCGGAAAGCTGTGCGACGCCGCTACGGATGCGCTCCGCCTCGCTTACCTGTCCAAAAACGGATACGACGTTGCGGCGTTTGAGCTGATCGATCCGAACGAGACACCGAAAAACGTGCTTCTCCGTGGGATCCGTAAAAAGAGCTTTGATCCCTCCTCCGAAGAGGGCAGGTCACTTTCCGAAAGCTACGAACGGATCGAACGCTTCCTGCTCGGAAATAAAAAATATGAAGAGCTTTCATAATATCAAACCTTACCGAAAGGAATCAATTGGTAAACCCTGATGGCTAATATTTCTTACAGACGACTTTACGAGGGCGGGCAGTGCAATGCCTCCTTCACACCGTTAGACGTCTTTACCGATGATGACGAAAAATACTATTCGGACGTCATCGTAAACACGCGTAACGACGGCAGAAGCTGTTACGTTCTTGTCGCGGGTCATGAAATGAGCTGGCCCTCAAAGGAGGTGTCTCAGCGAAACGACCGCTTTACGATACACTACGTTGCTTCTGGCAGCGGATATTTCAATAAAACGCAGATAGGCCCCGGCTCCTGCTTTGTCGTTTTCCCCGGACAGGAATATACTATAGTGAACGACAAGAGAAACCCGCTTGAAAAATATTGGATCAGCCTACGCGGACCGGAAACGACCGATTTTATTACACGCGCTCATTTTGACCGCATGCCGACAGTATTCCAATATAAGGGTATGGACCGGATAATCGGGCTTTTCCGCGATATGATCTATACCGAGCATCCCGAAACCGATCTTGAGCTTTATTTGTTCGGATGCTTTAATATACTTATGTCATACCATAAGCCGATGAATATAAGCAGCGAGCAGAAGGTCCACACCAACACGGGACACACCTACTACGAGATGGCAAAGGATTATATAGTCAAGCACTACGACGAGAAGCTGACCATAAGAGAGGTTGCCGAGCATATTCACGTTTCCGAATCCTATCTGCGCGCGCTCTTTTTACGCTTTGAGGGCAGGCCTATCGGCGAATTTATCATTGATCATAAGGTGGAGGCGGCAAAGAGCTTGCTTGCAACAAGCGAATATTCGGTCAGCCAGATAAGCGGAATCCTCGGCTATTCGGATTATTCCACTTTCTCAAAATTATTCAAAAAGAAAATGAACTGCTCCCCCACCGAGTACCGAAAAAAGACCTCGGGAAATTGATCTAAATACGAAAACATACGAAAAGGACATCTCTTATGAATAATGACAGACAGCCTGTAATAGGCATACTTGGCTCTCGCACAAACGGAAAAACCATGCAGGGCGTAAGAATTAACTATATGACGAGCATTTCTGCGGCAGGAGGTATTCCCCTTCTTATGCCGATGTACGCCTCACGCGAGGAATATGCGCGCCTTGCAGAGATGCTGGACGGCTTCCTCTTTGCGGGAGGTGACGATATACATCCGTCAAGATACGGAGAGATCGTTCTCCCCGAATGCGGAGCTATTGACGTTGAGCGTGACGAAAGCGAAATGCTTGCCTTTCCCGAGATCTATAAAACGAAAAAGCCGATCCTCGGTATCTGCCGCGGCATACAGACCCTCTGCGTTGCTACCGGCGGAACGCTTATACAGGACATCCCCTCTGCTACGGGAACGACGGTTGCGCATCAGCAGAAGGAGCCCGGATGTGAGATGACGCATTACGTAGAGCTTGACCGCTCCTCCCTTCTCTACAGTATAACGGGAACCGATCGCTATAAAGTCAATTCCTTCCATCATCAGGCGGTAAAGACCACGAGCCTCACCGTTTCCGGTCATTCCGAGGACGGTATCATCGAGGTCGTTGAGGACCGAACACACCCATTCTTTATTGGTGTGCAGTGGCATCCCGAATATATGTCGGTCTCGGATGAGCCCTCAAGAAAGCTGTTTGCGGCATTCGTTGATGCTTGCAGAAAATAAAAAGCGGAGTGCACCACGTTTTGTGTGGCACTCCTTTTTTGACGTAAGCAGAGTCATCTCATGCCGCGGGGCTTCTTCCGTCATGCTTCGCGTGTCACCTACCTATCGGAGAGAGTCTGATTTACCATCCAACCTCATTGAACAAAAAAGGAACTTGCAGAACCGAAATTCTGCAAGCTCCATATAGTCTGAAGCCGAAGGCAAATCAGCCGTACCGCAGGTGTTTATTTTTTTACGTAAACGTAGGGAAGGTCAAAGAGATGGTCAGCAGCCTTAGCAACAACGATCTCCTTAACGGAAGGAAGCTGGAAGAGTACCTGGTTGTAAACTCTGCCGCTTACTGACGGGTAATCCACCTCACCGATCGGCCAGAGAACGAGAGAGGGAGAAATGTGCTTATAAGCCTGAAGAACGGCAGTGGATGCGCTTTCGGAAACACCCGTACCGTAGCCGTGGTGAGCGACCTGAAGAATATCTGCCTTGAGGTCTGCGCCGAACATACCTATAACCTTGCTGAAGGAGGAGTTAGCGCCGTCACCTGTTATGATGATTCTCTGTCCCGCAATCTTTACCGAGAATATTATGGAGCAGGTGTTGTAGTATGTGAACGCGTCAGGATACTGGTAGTCAACGGTGTAAAGCATATCGATCTCAGCGTCGCCGACGTAGTATTTGTCACCAACGTGACATCTTATCCATTCGCATCCGTTGATCGAGTTTGCCGCAGAGATAACGGTTGCTGCACCGCCACCCTCGTTTTTCTCTGTCTGGTTGAGTGCAGCGGAGGGAGGATTGAATATAACAGCCTTGATGTTAACCACGAGCTTGTATTTTGCAACAAACCTGTTTGCAAAGGTTGCGTGGTGGTCACCGTGTGCGTGAGTTATGAACCAAGCCGAAACGGTGGGCTTCATTCCCTGGGGGGTATGCTTTACGAGAAGATTATAGAGATCTGTCGCGTCCTTGTCGCGGTTAAAGCCACCGTCAACAACGATGAACGTACCGTCGGAGAGACGGATAAGCATACAAAGACCGTTCTGATTACCGACCTCCCAGCCCAGACCGTGCATAAGTATCATGGGCTCGCATACCTTTTTGACCTCTTTCTTGTCAAAGAGAGGCGTTGCGGTTTTATTCTTGTTTACAATGATTCTGAAGCATTCGTCGTGCTTTGAATAGCTTATGTTAACGAGGTTCTTGCCTGCTGTATAAGTTGCAAAATAGTTTCCGGATTCTACACTTTCAGATTCAAGCGTGTAGCTTGACATACGGTTTTTGTAGTCTGTAAAGGTGTCGGGAGTTGCGTCCTCGAATATGTAGAGGGACTGATCATAGCCGCAGCTTTCGATAGAGGAGAAGGTAACGTCCTTGGGCAGGGGAATTGAGCTGAGGAAGGAATCAACGTTGTACTTTACCTGAATCTCTTCAGCGGTTACCTCAATCTTGCCGTCCTTATAGTTCTTTTTGAAAACCTCCATAAGGTGGAGATAAAGCTTGTTGAGGGCTTCGTATGAGTAGCCTGCGATAACGATCTTCTGTCCTACGATACGGATCTCAGCCTCACCGAGCGAGAGCGAGTTGTAAACCTCGCGGGATTCGGGATATGCTGTATAGCCGAAGAGGATCTCGGCGGTCGTGCTGTCGTAAACCTCGTCCTTACGCTTGAAGTCCATGCCGAGCTTGGGGCGGACGTTTGTAAGATTTTCAAGGTCAGCCACGATCTTCATGGATATAGAGAATTCGTTGTTACTCCAAAACTCCGCCCTGATTATTGGTTTTTGCCACTTTTCATCGCTGAAAATAAGTATCTTTTCATCAGACGGAAGAGTTTCGGGAGCTGTAGTGCTTTCGCCGGAGCCGCTTGTCTGTGAGGGGTCACCGGTCGGAGTACAAGCCACAGCGGAGAGAAGCATTGCGATAAGAAGAAGTAACGCAAGCAGTGATCTGATATTTTTCATGGTTTGGTTCCTTTCTGGGATTATTCGGATTTTTCTGTTAAACTTCCTTATAATTATATCATATAAAGCCTCTAAAGTCAATAAATTTCATCAGTGAAATTGAATTTTCGGTAGGTTACACAAAAACGCACCTCCGTTTTTGTGCAGAATGACGGAAGTGCGTTTGTTATTTATGGGTTGTAAGGCAGCGTTACTGC